>DAIMYJ010000032.1:0-30503 GCA_036734545.1 Chitinophagales bacterium | reverse complement strand
ATTTAAAGAAATGGCCGGCAGAAATTTTTGCTCTACTTAATGAAATCAATGGGCTGCGAGCACAAGGCAGAGATATTTAGCTCTTAGGTGGGTGGTTGGGTGGGAAGTTCAATGGATGAACAAACGTCTGACCTTTGGTCAGTCATGCTTAGTGTCACGGGTCTGCCCTGAAGTGTAAATTTCGTAGCGAAGCGGAGAAATTTTCTACTTCAGGGTGTTCATCCCGAGGGGCTAGGACTGCGCTGCGTGTGCTGAATATAATGTGCAGATGTGTAAATGTGTAGATGTGCAAATGTGGAGCGTGTGTGAATTAGTCTTGATTCTTGATTCTTTGCTCATAATTCAATTGGTGTGTGATGTTTAGGATGTATCATGCACCAAATGCGTTTTATGCACTGCATTCAGGGTCGGTCAATCAGTTCTTTAATACAGGTAACAATAGCCATACCGCTCTGCGATTGCGTTAAACGGGAAGCGAACTGTGCGGCATTTTGCCTGAAGGATGTATCGGCAAGCAATAAACGCACCGATGCGTTGATCGCATCAGGACGCGCTTTCGGTTTCAGTTGCAAACCCAGCTTATGGTAAACCAATTTAGCTGCATTATCATTCTGATCGCGGCCCATGGGTATGCATAACACCGGCAGTCCGTGCTGCAGCGCGCGCATAATGGTTCCGTGGCCGCCATGCGTGATCACCAGTGATGCTTTCGGGAATACCTGAGAATGTGGTGCTGAACGCACGATGTGCACATTATCTGCAGGCGTGAAAGCCTCCATTGGCATTGAAGGCCCGATAGTGACCAGCGCGCGAACCGGCAAGGCACGCAATGCATCGATGCAGTTGCGTATGATCTGCGACTGATCCTGAAAAGTAGTGGAAAGCGATACGACCACGAGCGGGCGTTCATCATCCTGCCACGGATCCTGCCAGGTATCGGTCCAGTCAGGGTCATCCAATATCGGACCTGTATACCGCACATTCGCCGGTGCAGGATCGAGTGGGAAATCGAATGCACGCAAAGTTTGTATACATCTCCTCTGCGGTAGGTGCAGCAACTCCATGATGTCGCGCAATGGTTTGAGACCATATTGCGAGCGCACGGCATTCACCGGTTTGCGATACTTGTTCAGCATCATACTGAATACAGAGCCCAGGATCCTGTCGCGCAATTTACCGGTCATTCCGACACCCGGCGTCAGGCCCATTACACCGGGTGGTCGATTGGGGCCGGGCAGGTACTCCGGAAAATGGAATAACAACACGGCCGGAATGCCTTTCACCTCAGCAGCCATCGCCGCTCCGGGCAGCAGGCAGTCGACCAAAAGGATATCCGCATGACTTGCTTCGATCGCCCTCAGTGTTTCCTCAACCTGGATACCGACAGGACCGAACACTACACGATCAAAGAAAGGATTGGTCAGGGGATTAGTATTTGCATCCCGGATGAGGTCTTCCGTGCGATCGTTACGTGTATAGTGTTTTTCAAACGGTATAAAGGCGTATCCGGCCTGCATGATCGTTTCCCGCAGACAGGGTTCCGTTAACACGCTGATGGCATGTCCGCGTGCCTGCAATCTTTTTGCCGTCCCCAGCACCGGAGGCAGATTACCGCCGCCGTCCAGTGTGACGAGCAATATACGAGCGTTCTTTTTCATGTTCAGTGATCAGTCAGTTTACTTATGTGTTGAGTACACCCTGTATCAGTTGGATCATCACCGATCGGGTCTTCTGCAGCGAATGGCCCAGGTCTCTGCGGAGCAGTTTCCACAGATAGATATCTGTGGCCGTGCGCACCGCAAGCAATTTTGGCGCATATCCGGCAGCATTTTTCCTTGGCAGTACCGCACTGAATTCCTTCGCGCACCATTGCGCATGCTGCTCGCGACCATGTTGGGCGATCCTGGCGGCAGCGGGAAATTCATGCTCGATGGCCAGTGTCCGCATCACTGCATCTCCATTGGTCTCATATTCCTCCAACAAAGCCTGCACGGCATCCTGCCAGGTGCGGTGCGGACGGGCGTTACGGATCAGCTGCATGTCTTTCGCATAGGATACTATGCTGGCATCGACCAACCCATCCTTGTTCTCATACTTACGGATCACCGTACGTACGGTAACGCCCGCCGCTGCTGCTACATCATCGAGGGTGATTTCTGTCAGGCTCTTCTGCATCCATAGTGCCACCATGGCTGCGAGGATACGCTGTTCGGTGTTGCGTGCACTTTCGGCACGCGCCTGCATGCGATACGGACGCTTACGGGTCTTTTTCATGTCACAAATATAGACACGAATATTTAATGTCCAAATCATTGACACGAAATTCACCCCCGGACAGCCGGCTGCACAGATGGGCATGCGGGGACTGAGCAGGTCAGTGCCCCCTGTTCCATGCCATCACGGCGTTCAGATTCTTTTCTTTTTGGGATTGCCGCTGTGTGCGGGCGGTGCGGGTGTGGTATTGATGCGACAACAGGAATTTTTCCTGCAGCAGGTTCCATTCGGACGCATCGCGGATGATGCCCATGTGCATGAGTTCGGCCTTCAGGGTATTGCCGATAGGTACAAAGTCTTCCCTGCCCAGATAATCCAGATCGGCATCACAAATGATCTGTTCGAGGTGATCTTGAGGCATCTGCGGGATGCGGGTGGCCATGATCATACCGCATATCCGGCTGATCTCATCCGGCTGATATCCGTATTCCGGCAGCATGGACTTAGCTATGCGGCAGCTGGCCAGTTCGTGTTCCTGCGGCTGTTCCAAAAAACCTGCATCATGAAACAACACCGCAACCTGCAACAATTCCATTTCCGCCTCAGTGATACCTTCCTCCAGGCCGATGCGCTCTGCTGCTGCCAGCACATCTAAGATGTGTGTGATATTGTGGTAGGTATAGTGGGATGGCATTTCCTCACGGAGGCGTTGCTCCATGATGGTGCGTACCTGTACAAAACGCTGACGGTTCAATATCTCCATGCTCCCGGATCTTAAGGTTGAATACTTCTCAGCACACTTTGCTGCAGGTCTTCCGGCCTGAACGGTTTCATCTGATAATCATCCATGCCGGATTCCATGCACTGATCGATGAGTTCCTTGGTGACGCTGGCGGTCATGGCACATATCCGCACAGCGTTGCGCGGTGCCGGAACATCCTGACGTATAAATCGGGTCACCTCAAATCCATCGATATCGGGCAGCTGAATATCCATAAAGATCAACTGATAATCATTCGATGACGCCATTTCGATGGCCGTTTTACCATCCGGTGCCACATCCACCTGTATGCCGGGGAACATATCGGCGAGTGTATCAACAGCCACCATTTGGTTGAATTCATTATCCTCCACCAGCAACAATCGTTTTCCCTGTAAAGCCTCAACAGAAACTTCACTGATACCTGCCGGTTCAGCCGGCGGTTCTGCGACCGTATAGTGAATAGTGAAATAAAACTCTGAACCTTCTCCGGGAATACTCTGCACGGATAATTGCCCGCCATGCATTTCAACCAGCTGCCGCGAGATCGTGAGCCCGAGGCCGGTGCCGCCGAACTTGCGCGTGGTGTCAGCAGAGGCCTGACCAAATGATTCAAATATCTTGTCGATCTTATCCGCCGGGATACCGATACCTGTATCCCTGACACCGAAGCGGATCGATCGGTCATTGCCGTCTGCCTGTATGACTTCCGCCTTGATGGTCACGCTGCCTTTTTCGGTGAACTTGATGGCATTGCCGCTCAGGTTCATCAGCACCTGGGTGATACGGGTCTCATCACCCATGACATATGCCGGCACATCCGAACCGATGTCCAGTATCAACTGGATGCCTTTCTCCTCCGCTTTCAGATTCAGGATGGTATGAATATTCTGCAAGGCCGTATGTAACGGAAATGGCACCTGCTCCAATTCCATTTTACCGGCTTCCAGTTTAGCCAGGTCAAGAATATCATTAATGATGACCAGCAGGTTTGCACCACTTTTCTTGATGACATGCAGGTATTTATCCTGCAATTCATTGAGGGGTGATTTCAGCAACAGGTTGGTCAACCCCACGATCGCATTCATCGGTGTGCGAATCTCATGGCTCATATTCGCGAGGAATTGATCCCTGAATTTTTGCGTGGCGATCAGCTCGGCATTCGTGCGATGCAGTTCTTCGGTGCGTTCGTACACAAGCTGCTGCAGCTTTTCCTCACGCGAACGGGCCTCCTTCAACGCTGTATCATTTGATGTGCGGAGGCGGTGATGGTTGATGGTGAAAATGTTGAGGATCAGCGTGGGATGCTGGAGGGCCAACTGCGTAAAATCCGCCTTGCCGATCTCCAGTGTCTCTACGGCACCTTTCGCCACCGTGGTAGCCGTTGCTGTTGCGTCGGCCAGAAAACTCTCACCCATGATGGAAAGCGGTCCCAGTTCCGCCAGCAGAAAATCTTCATTGTAAATACCCACCTTACCCTCCAGAATAACATAGAGCGCGTCCGGGACAGTACCTTTTTGTATGAGGGTGTCGCCATCGGGGTGCAAACAACGGCGGGCGCGTGTGAGGACCTCCGTAATGACCGCCTCATCTACCTGTTGGAATAAGCCGCAATGGCGAAGTGCAGCAAGTGTGTGATCCATGTTCAATATTAGATAAAGATTCGGATACAACAGAGTGGTTTGGCTGCCCGCAGCCGAAAATCACCATTCACAGCCCCCGGATCCCGACCGGTCGCTTCCCGTCGCACAGGACAGGGGGAGGTGTATTCACCGGCCTGACCGCCCTTCTGTGTATCAGCATTCCCAATTTTCCCCTTATCTTCGCGGCATGAGCGTATTAGTAGGAAAACATACCCGTTTGGTGGTGCAGGGCTTCACAGGCAAAGAAGGCACCTTTCATGCAGAACAAATGATCGCTTACGGCACCAATGTGGTGGGTGGCGTTACCCCGGACAAGGGTGGCACCAAGCATCTTGACCGTCCCGTATTCAACACGGTAGAGGACGCCGTAAAACACGAAGGCGCCAACACCTCCATCATTTTCGTACCGCCGGCATTCGCCGCCGATGCCATCATGGAATCGGCCGACGCCGGTATATCGGTGATCGTAGCCATCACGGAAGGTATTCCGGTGCAGGACATGGTCAAAGTGAAGGCTTACCTCGCCAACAAATCCTGCACGCTCATCGGACCCAACTGTCCGGGTGTGATCACGCCGGAAGAAGCCAAAGTGGGCATCATGCCCGGCTTTATCCATAAAAAAGGTTCCATCGGTATCGTATCCCGCTCGGGCACGCTGACCTATGAAGCCGTTGACCAGGTGACCAAGGCCGGAATGGGTCAGAGCACCTGTATCGGTATCGGCGGTGACCCGGTTCCGGGCACTACCACGCTCGATGCCGTGAAGCTGTTGATGGCCGATCCGGAAACGGAAGGTATCATCCTGATCGGTGAGATCGGCGGAACGATGGAAGCCAATGCTGCGCAGTGGATCAAGGAACACGGCACCAAGCCTGTGGTCGGATTCATCGCCGGACAAACAGCACCCAAAGGCCGCACCATGGGCCATGCCGGTGCTATTGTAGGGGGCAAGGACGATACGGCTGCTGCCAAAATGGAGATCATGCGCAATTGCGGTATCCATGTGGTAGAAAGCCCGGCCGTTTTAGGTGAATCCATGCTCAGGGCGTTGAGGGGATGAGAGTGGTGAGTGGTGAGTGGTGAGTGGTGAATCCAATTCTGATCCCTCATATTTCATTCTTCATTCAAATAACCTGATCGAACAATTGACATTTCTATACGCATGCAATTATTATCCAACCACACAGTATTGATCACCGGTGCCTCGAGGGGTATTGGTGAGGCTATGGCCATTCGTTTTGCGGAAGCCGGTGCACATGTTGCGTTCACTTATCTGAGCAGTGAATCCAGGGCGAAGGCGCTGGAAGATAAGCTGACCGCCATGGGTGTTAAAGCCAAAGGATATAAAAGCAATGCCGCCGTATTTGCCGAAGCGGAGCAACTCATCAATGACGTGATGGCCGATTTCGGCGCGATAGATACATTGGTGAACAATGCAGGTATCACTCGCGATACGCTGATGCTGCGCATGAGCGAGGAAGATTGGGATGCGGTACTTGACACCAATCTGAAATCCGTGTTCAACCTCACCAAATTTGCCATCAAACCGATGATGAAAGCCCGCAAAGGCAGCATCATCAATATTTCCTCCATTGTGGGCATGATCGGACAGGCCGGACAGGCCAACTATTCTGCCTCCAAGGCCGGTATCATCGGCTTTACCAAATCGATCGCCAAGGAACTGGGTTCGCGCAATATCCGCTGCAATGCGATAGCGCCCGGATTCATCGAAACAGATATGACCGGCGAATTATCGGAGGAACTCAAACAAACCTATTTCAAATCCATCCCGCTCGGCCGCTTCGGCCAGGGCGCAGAAGTAGCAGACGTGGCCATCTTCCTGGCCAGCTCTATGAGCAGCTACGTGACCGGACAGGTGATCAGTGTGTGCGGGGCGTTGAATACCTGATGTGTGCATGTGTGCATGTGCTCATGTGTTCATGTGTTTCCGCCGCGGCGGATGCGTAAGGTTTAAAGGGGGTGATTAGCTGCGTTGTATGTTCCGGTGGCAGGCCTGCTATAGCAGGGAGCTATGACTTCTAACCTCCAACCCTCAACCTTCGAACCTTCGGACCTTCGAATCTTCGAATCTTCAATTCTTTAACCCGAACACACCAAACCAGTATCTCCCCTCGTTCTTGTGTATATTCGCACTTACCGTTTGAGGCGGTGTATGAGGCATGCAGATTCAGATTTTCAGTGATCAGCCGTGGTGGTTTTGGGGCCTGTGTATGGCGGGCGGACTGGCATTTGCCTTTGGCCTGTACTGGCGTGAGCGCAAGGTCATGGCAGCTGTGCCGCAGGTATGGCTGAGGCGCCTGTTATTCGCCTTTCGCGCTGTTGTGGCGATGATACTGATGATGCTTTTGCTGGATCCCTACATCAAAAGTTCCTCCAATGAAACCGAGAAGCCTGTGGTGATCATGCTGCAGGATAATTCGTCCAGTATCGCCGATGGCGTGCGCGATACAGCGGGGTATCGCGACCGGTGGCAAACATTGCGCGCATCATTATCGGAAGATTATGACGTGCGGGTGTATCCCTTCGGCGAGCAGATCGCGGATGAAAACACGACGCTCCGTTTTGATGACGCCTCCACCAATATCTCCGCTGCGCTGGAGTCAGTCAACAATCTCTACGAAAACATGCATGTGGCCGGTGTGATCCTGGCATCAGACGGCATTTACAACAGCGGAAGTAATCCGATCTATACTAAAAATGAGCTGAGCGCCCCAATCTACACACTGGCGCTGGGCGATACAGCGCGCAAAAAGGACCTCAGGATCCTGCGCACACTGCACAACAATATCGTTTACCTGAGAGACCGCTTCAGTGTGCAATCAGATATCGAAGCGATCTTTTGTGCAGGCAGCGCCCTGAATATTTCGATCGCAGAGATCACGGCTAGTGGCTCGAAAAATTTAGGCACACAGCGTCTGACAGCGGAAGGCGCACAATACAGCGGACAGGTGTCATGGGAGTTGACCGCTGATGCGCCCGGCATCCGGCATTATCGCATCACGGCAGCGAAAGTGGATGGTGAATTCACGACTGCGAATAATGTGCAGGATATTTATATCGAAGTATTGGACGCACGTCAGAAGATCCTTCTGCTGGCAAATGCCCCGCATCCTGATATTCAGGCGCTGCGTGTGGCCATGGAGTCAAACGTCAATTACGCCGTGGATGTGCAATTAGCCAAAGACTTCAAAGGCATGGCCACGGGTTACGACCTCATCGTGTTGCATCAGTTGCCCTCTGCCTCCTACCCTATCGCCACCGTACTGAACGACATCCGTTCAAAACAGATCCCGGCCTGGTTCATCACCGGCAGTCAGACAGATATGCGCGCATTCAACAATGCGCAATCGCTGCTTACCATGAATGGGAATGGTCAGTCGGCCAACGAGGTAACGGCACTGATGGAGACGCAGTTCAATCTCTTCACTGCAGATGAGAACACCCTGAGCACAATACCCAGATTGCCTGCTCTTGCAGCACCATACGGACAATACACGGCTTCTCCTGCCGCACAGATACTCGCGTATCAGAAGATAGGCGCTGTGGCCACCAAGACGCCACTGTTCCTGTTCAGCTTACCGGGCCGAGAAAAAACAGCTGTGCTGTGCGGAGAAAACATCTGGCGCTGGCGCTTATACGATTATATCCTGAACGGGGATCATGCCGCTACCGACGGATTGATCAGCAAAACCGTGCAATACCTGGCTGTAAAGAATGATAAAAAGCCTTTCCGAGTGAGTCAGTCGCGACAAGTATATAATGAAACTGAACGCATTGTTCTGGATGCCGAATTATATAATGACAGTTATGAACTGATCAATACGCCTGATGCTACCATTACCATAACGGATGAGCAGGGCAAGGATTTTCCGTTTCAATTCTCCAAGACGGGTAAAAGCTATACCCTGAACGCCGGCTATTTTCCGGCAGGCAGTTATACCTTCAAGGCACAAACGAATTTCAACGGCAAGGCGTATACCGATGCCGGTGCTTTCAGTGTGCTGCCGGTTCGACTGGAAACCATCAATACCACTGCTGATCACCGACTGCTCAACCAGATCGCCACGCAAACCGGCGGCATCATGGTTGGCGAGCAGGACATGCTCTCGCTGGCCGATACTATCCGCAACAGCGCTGCAGCCAAGCCCATTATGCGACAAGTCACACGTACCCAATCGGTGATCAATCTGCAATGGATATTCGGCATATTACTGGCGTTCCTGGCAGTGGAATGGTTTGTACGAAAGTATATGGGCGGGTATTGAATCGTGAATCGTGAGTCGTGAATGAGATGTTTGTACTCTTTCAACTTTTCCTTTTGAAAAATTTCACTATCACACAATCCTAATACGTGCCACCTGTTTATTTCATTCTTGAAGCCTGAATAACTTTGATGCAAGCGATGGCATCGGTGAGAGCACGGATCACTTCTTGTCTACGATCACGTAGATATCCTCGTTCGGCTTTTTCATGTAGTATTCTTCGCGGGCGAAGCGTTCGAGGGCTTTTTGATCGGTTTGTAAGAGGTGCAGTTGCTTCTTGGCTTTAGCGGTTTCTTCTTCGTAGTAATGTGTTTTCCGCTGTACATCTGCGAGCTCCGTGATGCGATTATACTGGCGGATGAAGTTGTTCTTATCGAAGAAGGTCATCCAGACCGCAAAGATGAAGAGGGTACCCACATACTTATTCAGCAACAATCCCGGCAGGCTGGAGTTGCGCATACGCGTGCGGAAGTCACTGAATTTTCCCATTATGGTAAAGGTATCACGCCACATGCATTCATGAACGCTCACTGCATGCCGGATGTTGTGGATTGTTCAGTTTAATACACAGGGAGGATGAGGGATGAGGGATGAGTTAAATTAACTCAATGAAGTATCATGCTAAATGACAGAGGCAGGTTGAACATGCAACCTGCCTCTGTGAATATGATATTCCCGATGTCGGGTTTAGCGCAGGAAGACGTTTCCGGGCCAGATAGCCTGGCTGCCGAGTTCCTCTTCAATACGCAGCAATTGATTGTATTTGGCGATCCGGTCGCTGCGGGATGCAGATCCGGTCTTGATCTGGCCGCAGTTAAGGGCCACTGCCAGGTCGGCGATGGTGGTATCTTCCGTTTCACCGCTGCGGTGGCTCATCACGGATGTGTAGCGGGCGCGGTGCGCCATATCCACAGCCTGGATGGTTTCCGTGAGCGACCCGATCTGATTTACCTTCACCAGGATGGAATTACCTACATGCTCCTTGATGCCTTTGCTCAGACGCTTCACATTGGTCACGAACAGATCGTCGCCCACCAACTGAATTTTATTGCCCAGCTGCTGGGTCATCAGTCTCCAACCTTCCCAGTCATCTTCGGCACAACCGTCTTCGATGGAGGTGATCGGATATTTCTTCACCCATTCAGCCCAGTAGTTCACCATTTCGGCGGGTGTCATCTGACGGCCGTCAGATTTTTTAAAGATGTAGAGGCCTTTTTCAGCGTCGAAAAATTCGCTGGTAGCGGCATCCATGGCGATGGTGATGTCTTCGCCCGGAATATAGCCGGCGCTTTCAATGGCAGCCAGTACGGTCTCGATGGCTTCTTCATTGGTTTGGATGTTCGGTGCATAGCCGCCTTCATCCCCCACATTTGTGCTGTATCCTTTTTTCTTCAGGATGCTTTTCAGGTGGTGGAACACTTCCACACCCATACGCAGGGCATCTGAAAAATTATCACCACCCACGGGGGCGATCATGAACTCCTGAAAATCGATCTTATTATCTGCGTGTGCGCCGCCATTGAGGATATTCATCAGCGGCACCGGCAGTGTATTGGCATTCACACCGCCCACATAGCGGTATAATGGCATATTCAATTCGGCGGCAGCGGCTTTCGCGCAGGCCAGTGATACTGCCAGGATGGCGTTGGCGCCGAGTTTGGATTTATTAGGAGTGCCATCGAGTTCGATCATGATCTGGTCGATCTGATTTTGCTCGAACACGTTGATCCCTTCGAGTTCGTTGACAATGATCTCATTGATATGCTCCACTGCCTTAAGTACGCCTTTGCCCAGATACACATCCGGATCGCCATCGCGGAGTTCTGCAGCTTCATGTGCTCCGGTGCTGGCGCCTGATGGCACGGCTGCGCGTCCGGCGGCACCAAATTCAGTTAATACTTCAGCCTCAACGGTGGGGTTACCGCGTGAATCGAGGATCTGACGGGCATGGATATGAACGATGTTACTCATAGTTATGCAATGCGAATTTAAACGTACAAGGATTGAACAAAGGTGTCGAACAAATAGCGGGCATCATGCGGGCCCGGGGTGGCTTCCGGGTGATACTGCACCGAGAAAGCTTTTTTATTTTTCAGGCGGAAGCCTTCGATGGTGTTATCGTTCAGGTTCATGTGCGTGATCTCCAGATCGGCATTGGCGCGCAGTTCTTCCTCCTTCACACTGAAACCGTGGTTCTGTGTAGTGATCTCACACAGGCCTGTCTGCAGGTTCTTCACCGGATGATTACATCCGCGATGCCCGTGATGCATTTTATAGGTAGATACACCATTCGCGAGAGCCAGCAACTGCTGTCCGAGACAAATGCCGAACAACGGTTTATCTGCCGCAAGGATCTTCTTCACATTTTCCACGGCATACCCCATACTGGCCGGATCGCCGGGGCCATTGGAAATAAAATAGCCGTCGGCACCAAAAGCCAGGGTCTCTTCAAAGGGCGTATTGGCCGGTACCACCTTTAAATAACAACCGCGGTCGGCGATGTTATTGAGGATACTTTTCTTCACACCGAAGTCATACACCAGCACCTTCTTATCTGCAGTAGTGTTACCGATGAAATAAGGCTCTTTGGTGGAAACGATGCTGGCCAGTTCCAGTCCGTTCATATCCGGCACCTGTTTCAGGCGGGCCTGCAGTTCGGCAACATCGGTGGTTTCACTGCTGATGATGCAGTTCATGGCTCCTTTATTGCGGATATGGCGAACGATCGCACGGGTGTCGACATCACTGATGGCCACCAGATGCTCATCCAGGAGATAATCCTGAATGGAATCCTGGGTAAGGCGGCGGCTGAACTGATTGGTGAAGTTCTTTACCGCGAGGCCGGATATCTTGACATGGTCGCTTTCAATGTCCTCATGGTAGGTCCCGTAATTCCCAATGTGGGCATTGGTCATCACGAGGATCTGGCCATAGTAACTGGGATCCGTGAAGATCTCCTGATAGCCTGTCATTCCAGTATTAAAACAAATTTCTCCGGTGGTGGTGCCTATCTTTCCGGCACTGAATCCGTAAAAGGCGGTTCCATCAGCCAGGAGCAGAACGGCGGGAACCTTTTCGAAGTTTTCCATTAAAGCTCAAAGATACTCCCTGTCGGGCTCAGTTCAGTACCGGAAATGGCCGAAATCACAATAAATTAACGGGTTATGCACAGCCCCACCTGCCCGGCGCATGCCAACACCGGGTCTGCGTGTATGCAATAGACTACATCCTGCCCATAGGGGTGGTATTAGTGAATTGTATATGGCCACGTCTGAAAATATCTTTAAGTCCGGTTCAAAGTATCAAGTAAAGTATCAAGTATGAAGAAAAGCATTACCCTCACCCTGGCCGTAGTGTGTACCTATGTGTATGCACAGGGGCAACTTTCACCGGAGATCACTTCCTGGATCACGACAGCCGGCGCCGGCGATCAATTTGACGCGGTGTATTCCAATGTTCAGCAGGTGCAGTATACCGATCAGGATGTATTCCTGTCGTGTTACGGCATCCCCACCTATGATGTAGGTCCCTGGGATGACCCATCGCTGGGCGTGAATCAGAATTTTGTATTCCGCATCAGCCGAAGCCCCGAAGCAACTGCCGACCATACGCCCCTCGAGATCGGGCGCATCGGTATTTGGAGCAATGGCATCAGTATCTACGATCCGCGCAATGGTGTTAGCTACCGCGCTGATGACGTGTGGCACCTCGACGCAGTGCGCGCCGGTGCAGATGCTGAGGTTCCCTGCGACGGCTCTGCTGCCGCCAATGGTGAGTTCTATTCCTATACTCCCGCATCCTGCCTGTTCGACCCCAACTCCAGTACCGAACACGCACCCATCATCGGATATGCCTTCGATGGCTTCCCGATCTATGGCGGTTACGGCTATGCAAATGCCGACGGCACCGGCGATGTAGTGCGCATGCGCTCCTCCTACCAGTTCCGCAATATCACTGAACGTACCACTCTGCCCGACGGCTCACAACTGCCGGAATCTTTACATGGCCCTGCCGTGAATGATCAGTATCCGCTGGGCCACTATGTAGAGGATTACATCTATGTAGCCGGCAGCGGCGACCTCGATGCCCACAACGGCCGTTTTTGTGTAACCCCCGAATATCCGAATGGCACCTATGCTTACTTCACCACCATCGATGCGAACGGATCTCCGGCGTATCCGTATGTGATCGGTGACAGTTTTTACGGCCGGGTGATCGAAGGGAATATCGGCGAATTCCAGGGACATCAAACCATTGATGCATCCGCTACTACCTATGCATCCATAGGCGGCGATGCCGGCATTGAGATACTCTGTTATCCGAACCCGAGCACGGATTATTTCCATGTCTATATCCTCCCGTCATTCGAAAATGACATTACGGCGGTATTTACCGACATGCATGGCCATGTGGTGTTTGCAGAGCACAACTGGCAGCCCGGCGTAAAGTATGCCATAGATGTGCGTCACCTCAGCAGCGGGATGTATATTCTGCAGCTTACTTCCGGTGAGGAACGTGTGATACAAAAATGCTTTGTCCGGAATTGATGCTCTGAAATTTCTTCATCCTACCTAAAACATGCAATAGCGAAACATATCCACGCACAGAAAAGCGCACAAGACTAGTTTGTCCTGTGCGCTTTTCCATTTACAGCCCTTGCCGATCGTATAACTAATAGCTTCAGCGTTTTTCCTGAATGGGGGCGGTGAGCTGGCTGGCAAAGGAAGCGCCGTGGGCATGCACGATGCGCATCACCTGCATCATCACCTGATTGCGCAGGTCGATATACTCGGCCCAGGGAACATATTCAAAATGCATTTCCACCAGCATCTCTATGGCGTAAGTGCCATATTGCATCACACCTACATTGACATCCCCATTGCGCAGGGGGTGTTGCTCGCCGAAACGGGTGAGATCAGCACGTATGGCGTCCAGTTGTGCGGCATGCGTTTCATAACTCAGCGCGAGATTGAAATATATTCTCCGTGAAGTGCGGCGCGTGAGGTTACTCAGCTTCGCATTCATGATGGTCTTGTTGGGTATGGTCATATACGCCGTATCGGCCGTGCGGATACGCGTGCTGCGGAATCCCACTTTTACCACGGTACCGGAAATACCTTCAAACTCCACGAGATCACCGATCACAAATGGTTTCTCGGTGAATATGCTGATGCTGCCGAAAATATTCTGCAGGGATTCCTGCGCCGCGAAGGCGATGGCGATACCTGCGATACCTGCACCGGCGATGATGGAATAAATATTCACGCCAAACACGATGCCGAGGATACTCAGAATGGCCAGTGTCCACACCAGCACCCGGATGATATCCTTGGCGAATACGATCAGCTGGTCATCCCAGGGGTCTTCGGTCTTTTCTGCGCGGTGTTTAAGCACCTGCACAAAAAAATCCCCGATGCGGCTCACGATCCACGCCACATTCAGGATCATCAGAAAACGATAGGAGCCCAGCAGGATGCGCAGCACCAATGCCTGACCGTCTGCATCCTGCTGCGGCCAGGGGTAGTTCAGCGTATGGAAACCGATATAGATGGTTTGCAATACAATGAAGTATTGCAGGGGTTTGAGTACGAGGCGCAGGAATTCCTGCGGCATCTCACCAGCCTCCGTGCGCTGTACGATGCGGAACAGCAGCATACTGATCAACCGCGATATGTAGCGTTTGAACAGGATCACGAACACCAGTACACCTGCCAGCCACAACCATTGGCGCCAGGTATTGTAGAGTACCTCCTGATCTAAAAATTCCTGCATGGCCTGAAACATTTGCGGTGTAAAATTAAGCAACCCGGCACCGATGACCGAATAATTGGACAAATCCGGTGTAGACTGTTTCCAATACCACCCGGCAATTCACGAAAAGAAATGAATTTTAAGGCATGATCACCAAGCTGCTTACGCCCGTGCGGGTGCCTGAATACCTCAGCGACTGGACCGTGCAATCGTATCACTGGGCCAAACGCATACGCGTATATACCGAACCCGACCAGTTCCCTGACACCCACGACTGTCTGCTGGCCATCATTGGCATTCAGGAGAGTCGCGGCAGTTTGCAGAACAGCGGCAGCAGCGGTGCGGCCGACATCGTGCGCAAGCACTTATACCAGCTGGCGGTAAATGAATATCCGCTGCAGATCATCGATGCCGGAGATGTCATTATGGGAGAAACACCGGAGGAGACCTACGACAATCTGAAAATGGTGATGGAGTGGTTCCTCGGGCAACAGATAATCCCGATCATCATCGGCGGCAGTCAGGATAATTCCATCGGCCAGTATATGGGCTATGGCTTTTTAGGTCAGGCGGTGAATATGATGGTGATCGACGAGCGCATTGACCTCGATGATCCGGAGTTATTGCCGCCGGCACGCACATGGTTGCGCAGGGTCTTTGCACACGAACCGAAATTCCTGTTCAATTACGCCGCTATCGCATATCAAACACACTTCAATGCGCAAGAGATGCTGCGCGTGATCGATGATCTGTATTTCGATGCCATTCGGCTGGGTCGACTGAAAGAGAACATCCAGTTTGCGGAGCCGGAGGTGCGTGATGCCGACCTGCTCAGCATCGATATTGCTGCCATTCGTGCCGCCGACGCGCCCGGCGTTGTGCATGCCACACCCAACGGCCTATCCGGCTGGGAGATGTGCCAGATCATGCGATATGCAGGCATGAGTGACAAGATCACTTCCCTGGGCATCTATGAATACAATCCGATGTTCGATACGCAGGAGGTGACCGCCAAGCTCATTGCACAAATGATCTGGTATTTTGTGGATGGCTATTATAATCGCAAGAGCGATTATCCGATCGTTTCAGAAAAAGACTTCACCAAATACATCGTGAACATTGCCGAGAATGATTATGATCTCACCTTTTGGAAGAGCATGAAGAGCGGACGCTGGTGGGTGGAGGTACCCTTTATTGTTCAGGAGCGATTTGAGCGTCATCAATTAGTGCCCTGTTCTTACGAGGACTATGAGCATGCACTGAATAACGATGTGCCTGAAAAATGGCTGCGGATATTTCACAAGCTGATGTGAGCGCTCCTAACTGATCACTTTTTCGAGCTGCATACCCCTGCTGCCTTTCAACAGAATGGTTGCGCCCTTCAGTGACCTTGCCTGCAGCCATTCGCGTGCTGCTGCACTATCAGGCAGTGCCTCTACCCTGCCGCCGGCCAATGCCATGAATTGCGGGCCTACCGTTACCACGTGCGTAAATGCTTTCTGATCTGCCAGTTCGAGTATGGCGCGATGTTCTGCTTCGGCATATTCTCCGAGTTCGAGCATATCCCCGATGATCACCACTTTCAGTGGTGCCTCTAACCGCGCAAAGTTTTCCAATGCTGCACGCATGCTGCTGGGATTCGCATTATAGGCATCCATAATAAAATAGTTGCCGTTGATCTCCTTCCTTTCACTACGGTTGTTGCCGGGAATATACTGTTCGATCGCATCCTGGATATCCGCATAGCCCACATCAAAATATTTCCCGATGCAGGCTGCAGCCAAAATGTTCTCGGCATTGTAACTGCCCACGAGATGTGAATGTATGGTCACTTCATCATCAATGGTCACCACGGCGAAATCACCATCCTGTTCCAACCTGCCGGTGAGATAATCTTCTGCTTTGAAACCATAGGTGACCGTGCGTGCATATTGCCTGGCAATTGGTGCCAGCTTTTCCTGACCGCTGTTCCAGAAGATCACGCCTGACTTATCCATGATATGCCGGAACAATTCTGATTTTCCCTTGAGCACACCTTCTATCCCGCCAAATCCTTCCAGGTGGGCTTTACCGATATTGGTGATGAGGCCAAAATCAGGATCGGCATACGCACAATAGGACGCGATCTCTCCCTGATGATTGGCACCCATTTCGATCACGGCGAAGGTGCAGTCCCGGCCGATATTCAGCAGCGTGAGCGGCACGCCGATATGATTATTGAGATTGCCTTTGGTGGCGTAAGTGATATACTTCTTCGAAAGCACGGCAGCGATCAGTTCCTTGGTCGTGGTCTTGCCGTTGGAGCCTGTCAACGCGAGCACGGGGAAGGTGAACGTATTGCGGTATTGTGCTGCCACACCCTGCATAACACCCAGCACATCCTCCACCACAAGGCAGCGTTCGTCGGTGCGGTAATCGACATGATCGACCACGGCGTAGGCGGCGCCGTTCTGCAAAGCCTGGGCAGCGAACATCCCGCCATTTACTTTTTCGCCGGGCAATCCAAAGAACATCTGCCCCGGTTGTATGGCGCGGTTATCGATAGCTGCTCCTGTACATTGGAGGAAGCAGTCGTACACGTGAGCGATCTGGTCTTGCATGTCGGGATAAAAATAAAAAAGCCTTCCGCAATCACGGAAGGCTTTTGCATAAGTTATACACCCGCTTAGAATTTATTCATGTTGCGGTTGGTCTTGTTCAGCTTTTGCTGCTTCTTGGTCTTCTTGAACTGGTTACCACCCTTGGTCTCGTTGTCAACGTCACCACCGAGGCGGATCATGGCACAACGGAAACCGATGGTAGCGGTAGAAAGATCTTCTTCGAGGTAACGACGTGAACCCGGTGAGCACCAGAAGGCCTCATCAGCCCATGAACCACCTTTGTAAACACGCGCATTATCAGAGATCAGTGTAGCGCGACCGTATTCGTAAGTAACATTAGAGGTAGAGTCACCATCGAGGTAATCCACCACATAACCTTTCTTATAGTTACGGCGGTTGATAGCCTCTTCATCTTTCACAGGACGGTAGCGAATACGGCCCAGTGAGTCGAGCAGCGGATAGCTGTCCTCATCGAGGTCGCGTACCTGATACTCGTTACCGCGGTAAGGGTTGAGGTCATCCATTTCGAGGTAAGTGGTAGGACGATATACATCGGCCACCCACTCGTTCACGTTACCGGCCATGTTATACAGACCGTAGTCGTTCGGCATGAATGAATATACCGGAGCGGTGATAATGGAGTTGTCGTTGAGTTTGCCGGCGATACCTGCGTAGTCACCACGACCGCGCTTGTAGTTGGCGAGCATTTTACCCTGCGCCCATTTTTCTTTGGCAGAAGGTTCGCGCAGTGTGTTGCCATCCCACGGATAGAGGCGGCGGTCGGTAACCATTTCGTTACCGGGAACGCGGTTGCCGATGAGGCCCAGTGCTGCATATTCCCACTCAGCCTCGGTAGGCAGGCGGTAATCAGGCAACAGGATACCGTCTTCCATGCGGATGGTACGGCCCATTTTCGGGTCTGCAGCGTATGGGCTGTAATCTTTCTTACCCTTGCGCAGGCCGGTGGTATACTGACCGGTGAGGTAGGTTTCAGACGTGAAGTTGTCTTCACCCGTACCCATGGTGTTCACATCCACATATTTTTTCTCCGCCAGGATCATTTCGTTCACACGGTCGGTGCGCCACTTAGCGAATTCCGAAGCCTGCAGCCAGGAAACGCCTACCACAGGGTAGTTCTGGTAAGAGGGGTGACGGAAGTAATACTGCACATACGGCTCGTTGAAGGCGAGCTCTTCGCGCCATACCAGCGTATCAGGCAGGGAGTTCTTGATCACCTCAGGGAAATCAGGGAACTGCTTGGTCATCCAATACACGTATTCGCGATAGTGCAGGTTGGAGATCTCCGTTTCGTCCATGTAAAACGAGGAAACCGTTACACGGCGGGGAATGTTGTTGTATTCAAAGGTTACGTCCTGTTCGGTGGTACCCTGAACAACGGTACCGCCCTGAACGAGCACGAGGTTCGGACCTGTGGCCTGTCCGTCGTACCGGTGCGCTTCAAAACCGCCCCATTTGGAGTCATTGTATTTGAAACCGGAAACAGCTGACCTTTTTTTGCAGGAAGCTGTAGTTGCCAACACCAGGACTGTAAGAGACAGAACTATTACAGGATGCAGGTTTCTTTTCATACTTTGATCTTTTACTTGAGAGTAAACGCAAATGTAACAAACTTATTTTGAGATTTACAATACCGACGGGCAGTCCAGCATACTTTTCTGGCTGTCCTTCCGGGCCTTTCCGGGGTTTTCGCGGAAGGTCAGCAGCAGCGACACCTCGTGGGCACCTCCGGTGAGGCCTGACAGGGGGCCTGTGCTGAGGTCGTAACTATACCCGAAACGCACCATTCCCTTGGCCAGACCGACCAGGAAAACAACGTCGCTGAGGCCTGCCGTATTGTGTTTGAACGCCAAACCGCCCAAAAACAGGCTCTTTTTGGCATAGACCCCGGTCTGGATCTGGTTGAAGCCGTCCTGCAGGGTCCACAGGGCATAGGGGTTCAGTAACAGGTCTTTTTCCCTTTTACCGACGATGAAAAAGCCCGCCTGAGCGCCGATGGAGACGGGGAGGGTGCTATCCTGGGTGCAGTAGAAACTGGAGGTGGGGGTGTTGATGTGATTGAAGGACAAGCCCGCATAGAGTTTGTTGCTATACAGCAGCAGGCCCATACCCACGTCCATATAATCGAACTCCCCTGCCGGAACCGCCTCCCCCGTTGGGTTTGGGTTGCCAAAGGCATCGTTAAAGCCGGTGAGCAGGCTGATCTGGTCGTAGAACTGCACGTCCTGCCAGTTTATCCTGAACTGGGTGTAGTCCAGACTGGCCCCGATGTTCAATGCCCAGTCGTAGCTCAGCCGCGCCTGATACATATACTGCATGCCCACCTGCGTGGAGCGTAGCAGCCCATCACCCTGCACGTCCTGATCGATGCTCACCCCCAGCCCGCTGCGGATCGCCTCCACATAGCCGTCGGCGGCAGCCCGGTAGGAAACATAGGATTGTGGCATGTTCGGCCACTGGTCGCGGAAGTTGAGCACAGCGCGCGCATCGCCGTAAGCGCCGGCAAATGCCGGATTCACGGTGGTTTGAGAGGCATGCCACTGGCTGTACCGGAGGTCCTGTGCCTGGGCCAGCGGCAGGCCGGTGAACCAAAGCATGGCCAGAAGCATTACGGGTAAACAGGCATACTGACCCGAAGATGACCACAGGGTGGCAATAAACTTATGATATTTGCGTTCTTGAACCACTTCAGTTTTAACCAACACAGGATGATGCAGATGGATCTTTTTGCGGTGCGCAGGCTCTTTACGGCTGCAATGTTAACGTGTTTGACGGTGAGTGCAGTATGGGCCGGTGCACAATTTTCGGTGGATCGCTCACTGCAGTGGTCAGATCAGCTCAGACCCTTCACCAATTCTACGGGTATCTCTACCGAATGTCTTGCCTTTGAAGGCGCTTCCTTTGTCATCGAAAATGACCGCATCCTTCCGCTCTATCAGGAATTATTTGCCGTGTCCGGCAATCAGGTGGCCTCGGTCGTGATCACGGATGCCATCTATGCCCCGGTGACCGAACTCGGCATGCGCGAACTCGCCGGATTAAAGACGTGGCTGCAAAAAGATATCGCCATTACTTACGGTTTAGGCTATGCGCGAAAACAACCTGAAGTACAGGTTTCGTTTGTGCCCATGCGACTGCATCCGACCACCGGCGCGGTGGAAAAACTGGTGTCTTTCCGCCTTACCGTGACCACCTCCGACATCGCGCTGAAAACGACGGAAGAAGCAGATTTCACCGGTGCCTCTGCCCTGTCTTCCGGCTCCTGGTATAAAGTGAGCCTGACCAAAGAAGGGATCTACAAAGTAGATAAAGCTTTTCTCAACAGTATCGGCATCACTGGCAGCATCGCATTTTCATCCCTCGGTATTTTCGGCAATGGCGGAGGCATGTTGCCGGAGTCGAATATTGCTTTCCGATATGATGATATTCAGGAGAACAGCATTTATAAAATGGATGTGAACGGCAACGGCTTCATGGAAGATGAAGACTATGTGCTGTTTTACGGTCAGGCACCGCATCGATGGAATTATATCGAATCGACCAACACCTTCCGGCATCAGAATAATATTTATTCCGACAAGACCTGTTATTTCATCACACCTGACCGTGGAACAGGAAAATACATCACATCCGTACCTTCGGCGCCGGCAGAGAATTACACCACTTCCACCTACGATATCCTTGCCTTCAACGATCAGGATAAGACCAATCTGCTCAACAGCGGCCGCACCTGGTATGGTGATGTGATCGACATTTACAATCCCGAGCGCAATTATACTTTCAGCATGCCGGATGTGCGCACCACCGAGTATATGACCCTGCGTGCCAGCGCGGCCGGCAACAGTCCTTCGGGCAGCATCATCCTCGACCTGAAAGTGAACGGCGCATCGATGCCGGTTGATATCGTTATTTCCGAACTTGTGGAAGGATTCAGTGAAACCTATGCCTACGAAAGCACCATTGAAACAGCCTTTCTGCCCAACAGCGCCTCACTCAATGTGAGCCTGGATTTCAGCGGTTCTTCCGTATCCACGGCATGGGTGAATTATATCGAGCTGCTGGGTCGCGCAACACTTCGGTATGCCGGCACTCCACTGTTCTTCCGCGACCGCCTGAGCATCGGCGACGGCAGGCTGACCAAATTCACGATTGATGCCGAGAATGGTATTCAGATTTGGGATATCACCGATCAGACCAATGCGTTCTCCATTACCTATTCTGCCGGAGGAGGCGATCTGGAATTCATTGCTTCCACCGACACCCTGCGTGAATATGTGGCATTTGATATCAGCGATGTGCTGGGCAGTGCCGAATTGACATTTGAACAGGTGGTGGCCAATCAGAATTTACATAATGATACTTATCAACCCGATTATGTGATCGTTACGCATCCGTCCTTCCTGCAGGAGGCACGCCGACTGGCTGCCTGGCATCATGATACAGACGGATTGGACACACTGGTGGTGACCACCACGCAGGTGTATAATGAATTCAGCAGCGGCGTGATGGACCTGAGTGCGATACGCGACATGATGCGCATGTATTATGAGCGCGCAGGCGCTGATGCGGAAAAGCTGCCGCGTTATTTATTATTGTTCGGCGACGCTTCCTTTGATTTTCGATTCATCACTTTTGATGAAGAAAAAAACACCATGAAGGTGCCTACTTACGAGAGTGTGGAATCCCTTTCCAAAGGCATCTCTTACGGTTCAGATGATTACTTCGGATTTTTGGATCCGGATGAGGGCGACAACATTGAATCCAGCACCGAAAAACTGGATATCGGCATTGGACGATTGCCCTGTGTAACGGCTGAGGAAGCCGCACAGCTGGTAGACAAGATCATGCATTACAAGAGCGGCGAATCGTTCGGCAGCTGGCGCAATGCCTTATGTTTCATTGCTGATGACGAGGACTATAACACCCACGTAGAAGACGCCGATGCACTGGCACAATACGTTGAATCAGCGTATCCGGTGTATAATCAGGATAAGATCTATTTTGACAGTTACCAGCAGCTTCCCGGCGCAGGTGGAGAGCGATATCCGGAGGTGGAATCGGCCATCAATACGAAGATGTTCACCGGCACGCTCGTGATGAACTACCTCGGTCATGGCAACGAACAGAACTGGGCACAGGAGCGCGTATTATCCGTGGATGACATCAACAGCTGGGAGAACATCGATAAGATGCCCTTATTCGTTACCGCGACGTGTTCTTTCTCACGTTATGACAACCCCGACCTGCGCTCTGCCGGTGAGTTGGTGCTCATGAATCCCAACGGCGGCGGCATCGCGCTGGTGACCACCGTGCGACTGGTGTATGCCTCTGCCAATTACGACCTCAACAGCAACCTGCTGGAGCATTTATTTGAACCGGTGGATGGTGCATATCCTCGACTGGGGGATGCTGTGCGGTTGGGTAAGAATGCAGTGACCTCATCTGCGGTGAATAATCGCAAATTCATATTACTGGGCGATCCTGCATTGATGCTGAACTACCCCACTCACCAGGTGGTGACCCGCACGGTGAATGGATTTGATATTGACGTTTATACGGATACGCTCAAGGCCCTGGAAAAGGTGACCATTACCGGCGAGATCACGGATGCTGCCGGTGTTAAGCTCAGCGGATTCAACGGTGTGGTGTATCCGGCGGTATTCGACAAGCCGGTGCTCATCAATAACCTCGTGAACGACCCTACCTTCAGCGGAGTGGGCGGTTATGGTCCGAGTGAGCCTTTCTCTTTTTACCTGCAAAAAAATGCCCTGTATAAGGGTAAGGCCAGTGTGGTGAATGGTGAGTTCAGCTTCACCTTCATCGTGCCGAAGGACATCAGTTATACCTATGGAGCCGGAAAGCTCAGTTATTATGCTGACAATGCCCTGGAAGACGCTCACGGATTCGATACGGGTGTGATCATTGGGGGTACTGCGGATGATGCGGTTGCCGATGACCTGGGGCCGAAGATCGATGTATATATGAATGACGAGACCTTCGTGTTTGGCGGCCTGACAGACCAAAACCCCATTTTGCTGATCAAGCTCATTGACAGCAGCGGTATCAACGCCCTCGGTAATGCGGTGGGACATGACATCACGGCCACCCTGGATGAAGATCAGCAAACCACCCTGAAACTCAACGAATACTATGAATCCGACCTCGACCAGTATCAGAGCGGGTCGGTGATCTACCCCCTGAGCGATATTGCCCCCGGCAGGCATTCGGTGACCGTAAAGGCCTGGGACGTGTATAACAACAGCGGCGACGGCTACACGGAGTTTGTGGTGGCCGAGAGTGCCGATCTGGCCCTGAGCCATGTGCTCAACTACCCGAACCCCTTTACCGACCAAACTGCATTCTGGTTTGAACACAATCGGCCCGGGGATGTTCTGGATGTGAAGGTTGAGGTCTTCACGGTAAGCGGAAAGCGGGTGATCACGCTGCAACAGCAGGTAGCCACTGACGGTTACCGGGTGGATTCGATCACCTGGGACGGGCGCGACGCCTACGGGGATGTGATCGGGAAGGGTGTGTATGTGTATAAGCTCAGCGTCCGGGCGGCCAGCGATAACAGCAAGGCACATGAATTTGAGAAGCTGGTCATACTAAAGTAAGGCCCGCTTACGTTACAGAATATTGTATTTTTGCGAACCCTATTACTATTCATCGATTCTGATATGCGTTTTTCACTGAAACTGACGATGCTGATCGCCGGGGCGATCATCCTCACGAACACAAGCCGTGCACAGATCTCACTAGGCTCCGGCACCGGTGACGACTACCTGAACACGGTAACTACTGCCGTTCCATTCCTCCGCATTGCACCGGACGCCCGTTCCGGCGGTATGGCGGATGTGGGCATTGCCATCTCACCCGATGCCAATTCCATCTTCTGGAACAATTCCAAGACCGTTTTCATTGACAATGACCATCCGTATGGACTGTCCATGACCTACACCCCCTGGCTGAGCAACCTCGTAAATGATATTTACCTGGCCTATCTGACAGGTTACTGGAAGGTGGATGAGCTGCAGGCGCTGAGCACCTCTCTGCGCTATTTCTCTCTCGGCAGCATCACCTTCACCGACGCCTCCGGCAACGTGTTGCAGGATTTCCGTCCGAACGAATTCGCTTTCGACGTGGGATACTCCCGCAAACTGGCGGATAACTTCTCAGCCGGTCTGACCCTGAAGTACCTGTTCTCCAACCTGGCCACCGATCAGGTGGTGAATGGTGTGCAGATCAAACCTGCACAGGGCGTGGCAGCGGATATCTCCATGTTCTACACCAACAAATTCGACACCGGTGATAAGGATTCGGAGATCGGACTGGGTGTGAATATTTCCAACATCGGCAACAAGGTGACCTACACCAGCAGTATTGAAAAGGACTTCATTCCTACCAACCTGGGACTGGGTGCTGCCTATACCGTGAACTTCGATGATTACAACAAGCTTACGCTTGCTCTCGATGTAAATAAATTGCTCGTGCCGACACCGGATACTACCGATGCCGACAACGACGGTATCCCGGATTTCAAGGAAGAAACCGTAGTGAGCGGTATGCTCGGTTCATTCAGCGATGCACCGAACGGTTTCAGCGAAGAGCTCAACGAGTTCATCATCAGCACCGGTCTGGAATATTGGTATGATAATAAATTCGCTGTGCGTTCCGGATATTTCTTCGAAGACCCGACCAAAGGCGGACGTCAGTTCTTCACCGTTGGTTTAGGTTTGCGCTATAACGTATTCGGGCTCGACTTCTCTTACCTCGTGCCTACCAGCAACAATCAAAACCCGCTGGATAACACCCTGCGTTTCACCCTGATCTTCAACCTCGATGCTTTAGGCACGAGTGGTAGTGAAGATGCCGGTTCAGACGGTTGATCCATCGCACAAACTTTTTCAAAGGCTGCCGACACCGGCAGCCTTTTTTATTGTCGTTCGCTGCAGGTAATGATCATCTCAGGGAAAAATATTTTCTACTCTTCCCAACCTTTATTTCATGTGACAACGTGTATGTCACTGAAAACAATAATCTCCTCTGTTATGAAAAGAATTACCACTCCTCTCCTCATTACACTCATGTTATTGACTCCCGGTTTTGTCAAAGCTGTTACCTGCAGTGCAGATTTCACTGTAACGATCAGCGGTGCCACAGCATCCTTCGATGGCACGGCAACGGGTGTTTTTCCTTTTTTCAACTGGGATTTCGGCGATGGAAGTTATGGTTTTGGCGAAGATGTGACCCACACTTATACCAGTGATGGTCTTTATCTGGTATGCCTGACCGTAACGACTGCCGACAGTTGCTTTTCCGTCTCTTGCGACAGTGTATTTATAGATGGCGCCGGTGGTGGTGGGATCGATAGTAGTGAATGTTCCGCTTCATTCACTTGGTATGAATCCTTCGGCGCCGTCTATTTTACCAACACTTCAGATGATGGTGGCGCTGCAGATGTGAACTGGCAATGGAATTTCGGCGACGGCACCATGGAAATGAGTGAAGATCCTGTCCACACTTATTTACCGGGCACCTACACGGTATGCCTGAGCATGATCACCAGCGATTCCTGTACCAGTGCTTATTGTGAAACGATCACCGTTGGCGGTGGCATTGACACCGGTTTTTGTTCGGCCGGATTTGAATACGTGGCTGATGGTGACGATGTGGAATTTTACAACACCTCTACCGGCGGCGGTGCAGACATCCTCTGGTATTCCTGGAATTTCGGAGACGGCACCACATCGACAGCCGAAGACCCGGAGCATGCATTTCCGGGTGACGGCATCTATTATGTGTGTTTGAGCATCCTCACTGCTGACTCCTGCACCAGTGCTTACTGCGAAGAGGTCGTGATCGGCGCAACGGATACGACCGATGGTGTTTGTGAAGCCTATTTTACTTATGATTTCGGCATCACGCCATGGGGTATATTCACTATTAATTTGTCAGATGACGGCGGAACCGGCGATGCTTCTTACAGCTGGGATTTTGGTGACGGCAGTACCAGCACGGAAGAAGAGCCTATACATAATTATGCCATTGCAGGTTCATACAATGTTTGTCTGACGATCAGCACAGACAGTTGTGAGGACACCTATTGCACTGTTGTTGACATTGCTGCTGCCACTGAAGACATTTCACTTACTGAATTGACCATGTTCCCGAATCCGGCGCGCGATGTGGTGCAGGTGCAATACCACAGTGCTATTGCTGCTGATGCTTTCGTTCAACTTTCAACTATCACCGGCCAGGCGATCCGCACGCTTGATGTCCCTTCTGCTGTCCCCGGCAATAATCAAATTGCCATACCTGTTCAGGATATCGGCTCCGGTATGTATCTGCTTACGCTCCGTTTGACTGACGGAAGCAGTATGACACAAAAATTATTGGTTGTGCGTTGATGGTGTTCCTTTAGTCGCTGAAGCCGGCATCTTTCTGATGCCGGCTTTTTTTATTTCCGGGACACCGCCGTTGCATTTCCAACAACCATCCATAATGCTCGGTTCACACTTCCCGCATCTTCCCGTTCTTATCGTCTTCCCGGCCTTAATGGTGTTTTTTTTGTGGCCGGGAAGGCGGGGAGAGCGGGAAGTTGCGGGAAACTTATTGGGTGTGGCAAGGTGTAGTACCGTAAATGTAGGTATCATGTGTAGGCCGGGGGTTGCGGGGTGTTAGTGCACCTGATTGCAGCGGAAAGCCCGGAGCCCGACAGCGGAGGGCGAGGACTTGGAGCGGAAAGCAGGGCTGCGGGTGGAGAGCACGGCGCAGGTGGTGCCCATTTCAGGCATCGTGGCATAATCCGTAAATTTGCGGTTCATTACTGTATATGAAGGAGGCACAACCGTATCATCCCCAAAATAAGGTCCGCATTGTTACGGCGGCGAGTTTGTTTGACGGGCATGACGCTGCGATCAATGTGATGCGCAGGATCATTCAGGCGACCGGGGTGGAGGTGATCCATCTGGGGCATGACCGCAGCGTGGAGGAGGTGGTGAACTGCGCCATCCAGGAGGATGTGCAGGCCATTGCGATGACCTCATATCAGGGCGGGCACGTGGAGTATTTCAAATACATGTATGACCTGCTCCGCGAAAAAGGCGCCGGCCACATCAAAATATTCGGCGGCGGCGGCGGAACGATACTGCCGACGGAGATCGAGGAATTGCATGCGTATGGTATCACGCGCATCTACTCTCCTGACGATGGCCGTGCGATGGGGTTGCAGGGAATGATCAACGACCTCGTGCAGAAAAGCGATGAGCCCACAGGCGTGAACCTCAACGGTGAGGTCAAGCGCATCGCTCAACAGGATTGGAACAGCATTGCGCGTTCGATATCGGCGGTAGAAAATCAGACTGCGGATGCCGAACGCATCATGCGTGAAGTAGAACAGCAGATCGCTGATAATAAAACGCCCGTTCTGGGTATCACCGGAACCGGCGGTGCAGGCAAGTCGTCGCTGGTGGATGAACTGGTGCGCAGGTTCCTGCTTGATTTTTCGGATAAGACGATCGCCATACTGAGTGTTGACCCGTCGAAGCGCAAAACAGGCGGTGCGTTGCTGGGCGACCGCATCCGCATGAATGCGATCAACAACAAGCGCGTATATATGCGCTCCATGGCTACACGTCAGGCGAATCTCGCGCTGAGCAAACATGTGGATGAAGCCGTAAAGATCCTGAAGGCCGCAAATTTCGACCTCATCATACTGGAGACCTCCGGCATTGGCCAGAGCGATACCGAGATCACCGAACACAGCGATGTGTGTATGTACGTGATGACGCCGGAGTATGGCGCTGCCAGCCAGCTGGAGAAGATCGACATGCTGGATTTTGCCGATCTGATCGCCATCAACAAATTTGACAAGCGTGGTGCGCAGGATGCACTGCGTGATGTACGCAAGCAATTTCAGCGCAATCATAAATTATTTGACAAAGACGTGGAGAGCATGCCCGTGTTCGCCACCATTGCCTCACAATTCAACGACCCCGGCACGAATCAACTGTATCGTCACCTGATGGATACGATACGCCAAAAGACCGGTGTTGACCTGCACAGCGATTTTCATGTGACGGATGAGATGAGTAAAAAGATATTCATCATTCCGCCGCAGCGCACCCGTTATCTCGCTGAGATCTCTGAGAACAACCGCCATTACGATAAAAAGGTAGCCGAGCAGTCGGCCGTAGCCCAGCAGTTGTTCGCCATTGCCCGCGCTGAAGATGTGGTGGATGATGCCGCCGCGCGCAAGGCATTGCAGGAAGCGTATGGCAAGCTCAGCAAAAAACTGCAGCACGAATATCTGGAGTTGATACAGCAGTGGGAGCAGAAGAAGAAATCATATCGCGACGAAGATTATATCTTCAAAGTGCGCGATAAGGAATTGCGTGTGAAGACCCATTCAGAAAGTTTATCGCATCTGCAGATACCCAAGATCGCCCTGCCGAAATTTGAAGCGTGGGGAGATGTGCTGCGCTGGCAGCTGCAGGAGAATGTGCCCGGCGAGTTTCCGTTCACGGCGGGTATTTATCCGTTCAAGCGTGAAGAGGAAGATCCCACGCGTATGTTCGCCGGTGAAGGCGGACCCGAGCGCACGAACAAGCGTTTCCATTATGTGAGTTTAGGCATGCCGGCGAAGCGACTGAGTACGGCATTTGATTCCGTTACCTTATACGGCAACGATCCGGATTATCGTCCGGACATCTACGGCAAGATCGGTAATTCCGGTGTGAGCATTTGCTGTCTGGATGATGCCAAGAAATTATACAGCGGTTTCGACCTCGCTGATCCGAAGACATCGGTATCGATGACCATCAACGGACCTGCGCCGATGCTGCTCGGATTTTTCATGAATGCGGCGATTGACCAGCAGTGTGAAAAATATATCCGCGCCCATGGCCTGGAGGCGGAAGTGGAAGCCAAGATCGCGGCCATTTATGCCGGCAGGGAAAATTTGCGTCCGCGTTACCATGCCGATGAATTACCGCAGGGCAACGACGGGCTGGGCCTGATGCTGCTGGGTGTTACCGGCGACCAGGTGTTGCCGGCCGACGTGTATGCCGAGATCAAAGCCAAAACGCTGAGCGTGGTGCGCGGCACTGTGCAGGCGGATATCCTGAAAGAAGACCAGGCACAGAACACCTGCATCTTCAGCACGGAATATGCATTGCGTTTGATGGGTGATGTGCAGGATTATTTCATCCGCAACAAGGTGCGCAATTTCTATTCGGTGTCCATCTCCGGTTATCACATTGCGGAAGCCGGTGCGAATCCGATCACACAGCTGGCCTTTACGCTGGCGAACGGGTTCACCTATGTGGAATATTATCTGAGTCGCGGCATGCAGATCAACGACTTCGGTCCCAACCTGTCGTTCTTCTTCAGCAACGGCGTGGATCCCGAATATGCCGTGATCGGCCGTGTGGCTCGCCGCATCTGGGCCAAGGCGATGAAGCACAAGTATGGCGCCGACGACCGCACACAGAAGTTGAAATACCATATTCAGACCTCCGGCAGAAGTTTACATGCGCAGGAGATCGACTTCAATGATATCCGCACGACATTACAGGCGTTATATGCGATCTACGATAACTGCAATTCGCTGCATACCAATGCCTATGACGAAGCCATTACCACGCCCACCGAAGAAAGTGTGCGCCGTGCGATGGCGATACAGCTGATCATCAACAAGGAGCTGGGCCTGGCGAAGAATGAGAATCCCATGCAGGGATCCTTCATCATTGAAGAGCTGACCGACCTGGTGGAAGAAGCGGTATTATCCGAATTCGACCGCATTACGGAGCGCGGCGGTGTGTTGGGTGCAATGGAAACGATGTATCAGCGCGGCAAGATCCAGGAAGAGAGTTTGTATTACGAAACGCTGAAGCATACCGGCAAATATCCGATCATCGGCGTGAACACCTTCCTGAATTCCAAAGGATCGCCGACCATCATTCCGGCAGAGGTGATCCGCGCAACGGAAGAAGAAAAGGAAGCACAGATCAGCACCTTGCGTAATTTACATACGATGCACAGCGAGAAAGCGCATCAGCAACTGCGCAACATACAGCTCGCGGCTATCGAGAACCGAAACGTGTTTGAGACCCTGATGGAGGCGTGCAAATACTGCTCACTGGGACAGATCACGAAGGCGATGTTTGAGGTTGGGGGGCAGTATAGGAGGAATATGTGATGTGGGTGAGTGGTGAGTGGGTGAGTGGGCGAG
>DAIMYJ010000031.1:24248-31193 GCA_036734545.1 Chitinophagales bacterium | reverse complement strand
ACCACATCGGTACGGCGCGTGAGTCCGTTCACCAGCAACTGCTTCTCCACACTGATCAGCGCTTTAGGGAACCGGTGATCCTCCAGCAGATAGTGTATGATCTGCTGCCGAACCCATTCCTCAGGCGTGAGGGCCACGAATTTCTTCCGGATCACGTCAAAAACGCGCTCGCGGTCGCCATCGCGCTCGATACGCAGGTTGTAGCCGGACCCTTGCTGTGCCATTGGCTTAAAAATACAAATCTTAATTTTGAGGCATGGACTACCGCGACCTGATCACCGATATCAAAGCCCGGAAATTCAAACCGGTGTACCTGTTGCACGGGGAGGAGGCGTATTATATCGACAGGCTGGCTGAGTTCATGGAGGATAACATCCTCCCGCCCGACCAGAAGGATTTCAACCTTTCGGTATTCTATGGGAAGGATACACATCCGCAGCAGGTCATCGATGCCTGTATGCGCTTCCCGATGTTCTCCGACCTCAATGTGGTGATCCTGAAAGAAGGGCAAACCATGAAAGAACGGGGCAAGGAGATCGATAAGCTGGAACCTTACATCAACATCGCATCACCCTCCACTATCCTCATCATATGTTTCAAGGAGGGTAAGTTCGATGCGCGGAAGAAGATGTTCAAGCTCATCAAGGAAAAGGGCATCATCTTCGAATCGGCGCCGATCAAAGAGTCTGAATTGCCGATGTTCATTGAGCAGTACCTGAAACGGAAAAAAGTATCCATCGACAGCAAAGCCACCCGCCTCCTCATCGAATATCTCGGCGCTGATCTGGCCAAGATGTCGAACGAGCTGGATAAACTCTGCATCAACCTTCCGGAAAGCGGTGTGATCGGCGTTGAGCAGATCGAAAAGAATATCGGGATCAGCAAGGATTATAATGTGTTCGAATTGCAAAGTGCACTGCTGACCAAAAATATGCATCTGGCCTATACCATCGTGCAATATTTAAATGACAATCCCAAGGCCAATCCATTCGTGCTCACCATTACCAATATCCATGCAGCTTATCAGAAGCTGTATCATTATCTCATCGGCGGTGATGTGTCTGATTTCGATATGTACAAGGTGTATCAGATCCATTCTTCACAGAAGAACGAGTTCCGGCGTGCACGGTCGCTGTATTCCCTGGAAAGGGTAGAGGAGATATTCGAGATACTGCTGGATTACGATCTCCGTTCCAAAGGGGTGAACAACAACGATACACCGCACGATGAACTGCTGCGGGAGATGGTGTACAAGATCATGATGTAAAAAAGCAGGTCAGTGCGATCCGATGTCCGAATGTGCATCCAGCCATGTGCGCGCGTTGCGTACATCGTTTTCCATGGCTTCGATCAGAGCTGAAACATTCTCAAATTTTCGGTCCGGACGAATGAAATGCAGGAGTTCCACCGTGATCCTTTCACCGTAGATGATCTCATTGAAGTCGAGGATGAAGGCTTCTATCCGCTTTTCTGTTTTATTGAACGTGGGTCGGTTGCCGATGCTCAGCAGTCCGTTGTATACACTCGCCCGGTTGTGGCAGCGCACGCGCACCACATACACGCCGTCGGCAGGAATAAGTTTGTAGCTGTCTTCCAGAAAAATATTCGCGGTAGGGAAACCCAGTGTTCTTCCGATCTGGTCGCCTTTTACCACAGGGCCGGTGAGGGCATACGGGTAACCTAATAATTCCTTCGCGGCATCTACATCGCCCTGCTGCAGGAACTTGCGGATCTGCGAGGAGCTGACGGTCAGTGAATCGATGAGATGTGCGGGTATCTCTTCCACGCGAATATGATAAGTGGCAGCGATCTTTTTGAGCAGATGGATATCACCTGAGCGGTTCCTGCCGAATTTATGATCATAACCGAACACGATCACCGCAGGCCTGAATTGTTTGATAAGGAAATCTTCGGCATACGCTTCTGCGCTGATCTCGGAGAACTCGCGCGAGAAGGGTACCACTACCACTACATCCACGCCTTTCTGCTCCAGTATCTGAAGTTTTTCCTCCAGCGTGGTCAGATGGTAAACAGGTGAACCGGGGGTGATGATCTGCCTCGGATGCGGATGAAAAGTGATGATCACACTTTTACCGCCGCGTGCGCGGGCATCTGCCGTGATGCGGTCGATGATCGCACAGTGGCCCTTGTGCACACCGTCGAAGGTGCCGATGGTCACTACACAACCGGACAGATCCGGCAATTCCTGTAAGTTTCTCACCACTTGCATACTCACGTTCGATCAGTTGAATTTTCAGGTGTGTCGTTACGGTTGTTTTTCTCCTGTCTGATGATGTCCAGCAGTGCATCAAGTTCGATGGCATCGCGTAGGTCATGATCTCCGATCCGCGTTCTGCACAGCGCTGATAAATAACCACCGCATCCCAGGTGCTGACCAAAGTCATGTGCCAGCGAGCGGATATACGTACCCTTGCTGCAGGCAACACGGAAATCCACTTCCGGCATCCGCACGGCGGTGATCTCAAAGGTATAGATTTCTACGGGCCTCGGACGCATGCGCAGTTCTTCGCCTTCGCGTGCGTACGTATAGGCAGGCTTGCCCTGAATTTTAACAGATGAATGCACCGGCGGTAATTGCATCATGGGCGCAGTAAAATGTGCAGCCGCGGCATGCAGCATTTCTTCCGTGATATATCCGGTATGCCGTTGCTCCATCACCGGTGTCTCCAGATCGTAACTGGCCGTGATACCACCGAGCGTGATGGTGCCGGTATATTCTTTATCGAGCCCCTGCATCACATCGGCCTGCTTGGTGGCCTTGCCGGTGAGCACGATCAACAATCCCGTAGCCAGCGGATCTAATGTGCCGGCGTGGCCTACCTTGAGTTTCTTATTTCCGGTGAAGGATTTGAGCGGACCACGAATGCGTGCGATCACATCATGGCTGGTCCACCTGAGTGGTTTATTGAGCAGCAGGAATTGTCCTTCCTGTATCGATTCGGCGGAGATGTGCAGCATTATACCACTTGAAGGTCAACACCCAATGCCATCAGTAATAATATCAGCCCCCCTAAAACGATGCGATAGTATCCGAATATCCGAAAACCATGACGGGTAAGGAATCCCACAAAACTCCGCATGGCGAGAATGGCGATGATGAAGGCTACGATATTACCGACGATGAGCGGCATATACGCATCACTTTCAAATCCGCTGCCTTCACTGTAAAGTTTATACATCGAATAACCGGTAGCGGCAAACATGGTGGGTACGGCCAGAAAAAAGGAGAATTCAGCAGCTGCCTTACGGGTGAGCTTTTGCGTGAGTCCGCCAATGATGGTGGCTGCTGATCGCGATACACCGGGGATCATCGCGATGCACTGAAAAATGCCGATGATGAATGCCTGTTTATAGGGAATGCTGCTGCTGTCGGCCAGGTCATCGGCTGCATCATCACTGAACAGTTTGTCGATGAATAACAATATGATCCCGCCGGCAATAAGTGCAATGGCCACTACCATGACATTTTCCAGCAGGGAGTCGATGAAGTCGCCCAGTAAAAAGCCGAGCACCGCAGCCGGTATGAAGCCTACGAAAAGGCGGAAATAAAAATCAATACTGCGGAAGAAACGTTTGAAATACAATACCACCACCGACAGGATCGCGCCAAACTGTATGGCCACGGTGAACGACTTGGTGAAATCCTCCTCCGCAATGCCCATCAGCGATGAAGCGATGATCATATGCCCCGTGGAGGAAATGGGCAGGAACTCAGTGATACCTTCCACTACGGCAAGTACCACTGCTTCGAACAGGGTCATCCGACGAAATTATTTTTTGGATTTGTAGAAAACCGCGAAGATCTCGATCACGAAGCCCAGGATGACCACGATAGGCGCCACAACGATACGGCGACGGCTGTACACTTCATCGGCGTTAAATACGTTCGGATCGGTACTCTTTCCGCCGCTCATCAATATGAATCCAATGATGATCACGGCCAAACCCACGAGCATCAGGTAGTAGTTGCCTTTACCCAGCACCATCTGATTCTCTGCCGGCTTAGTGGATTCTGAAGGTTTGTTCATACGGGTCTTTTTTTGTTCAATACAGCTCGTCCAGTTTCATCTTGATATACTTATGCACCGAACTGCGGGTGCTGAACCACGTGATGAGTATGCCCACCCCGAACAGCATCAGCGCTGTAAAGATAAAACCTCTTTTGATGGTAGGGTCACTGAAATCCCAATAATTGTAGTTATTATGAATATATAACACCACCAAAATCAGCAAAAACAGGGCAATACCGGCCGAAATGATGCCGTTGAGCACGCTGCGTCGCACATACGGACCGGTGATGAAACCCCGCGTGGCGCCAACCAGCTGCATACTGCGCACCAGGAAGCGGTTGCTGTACATGCTCAGGCGTATGGTCTTGTCGATTATGGCAATGGCGATCACCAGGAACAGGATACTCAGACCCGCAATGATGAACCCGGCCACTTTCAGGTCGGTATCCACACTGCTGATCAGCGCCTCATTGGCTCGTGTGTGCGTGATCTCCGGGTACAATTGCAGCTTTTCACGGAAGGCGGCAATACTGTCAACATTCACCGCGGCTGCCTGCAGGCTGATCTCCATACTGGCGGGCAGCGGATTCACATCCTCCAGGATCTCGGTGGGGTCTTCGTTGAACTTGCTGCGGAAGATGTCCATCGCCTCGTCCTTCGAGATATAGCGTATCGTCAACACCGCCGGCTGCTGTTCCAGCTTTTTGGTGAGCTTCTCTACATCCGCCCCGGTGAGGCCGTCTTTCAGGTAGGCGCTGATCACCAGGTCTTCCTTGATATTCGCTTCCTCGTACTTAAAGGAAATGAACAGGATGCTCATGATCCCCAGCATCAGCAGCGCCAATGCGGTGATCAGAATGGCATTGATATAATGCGTTTGTTTCTTTTGAAGGGTTCTTCCGGCCTGTAGCGACATCGGCAACAAAAATACCCGCTATTCGGCCAAGTACATCGCGGTTCTTCTACATGGCATTGTGGGTAACTGGCAGCCTGTCCGAAAAATCGCTGTATGCCTTGAAAATACTACCTTTGCGCCATGGATTACAGTATTGCACTGATCAGCGAGATCGAGCGGAAATGGCAGGCAAAGTGGCAGGAAACGGGTTTGTACAAGGTAAAGGAAGACCCTTCCAAACCTAAGTACTATGTGCTGGATATGTTCCCTTATCCCTCCGGCAGCGGCCTGCACGTAGGTCACCCCCTCGGCTATGTGGCCAGCGATATCATCTCACGCTACAAGCGCCTGCAGGGCTTTAACGTGCTCCATCCCATGGGCTTCGACGCGTTCGGACTCCCCGCCGAGCAGTATGCCATCGAGACCGGTCAGCATCCCGCCGTGACTACCGAGAAGAACATCGCCTACTTCCGGCAGCAGCTGGAGCGCATGGGCTTCTGCTACGACTGGAGCCGTCAGGTGAAGACTTGTGATCCCCAATACTATAAATGGACACAGTGGATATTCATGCAGCTCTTCAATAGCTGGTATGATCCCTTCCGCGATACCTCCGCGCCTATCGATACGCTCATTGCCCTCCTCGAACAGGAAGGCAGCGCGCGCCTGGTCGCCCTTGACCGTTGTGATGCAAATATTAGCGCCGATGAATGGAAGGCGATGTCGAACGAGGAGCGTCAGCGTTTTCTCATGCAGTTCCGTCTCGCTTATCTCGATCATGCGGAAGTATGGTGGTGCGAAGCGCTGGGAACGGTGTTGGCCAACGATGAGGTGAAGGACGGACTGAGCGAGCGCGGCGGTCATCCGGTGGAACGCATACGCATGCGGCAGTGGTTCCTGCGCATCACCGCATTTGCCGATCGTCTTTTGGAAGGATTGGAGCGGGTGGATTTCAGTGAGAGTATGAAAGAGATGCAGCGCAACTGGATAGGTAAGAGTGAAGGGGCGCTGGTGGATTTTCCGGTGGACGGCACCGATGCGCAGATACGCATTTTTACTACGCGACCGGATACGATACATGGCGCCACATTTATGGTGCTCGCTCCGGAGCACGCGCTGGTTCCCGACATCACCACACCGGCATATAATCAGCAGGTGGAGGAATACATAAAATATGTAAAGAGCCGCAGTGAACGCGACCGCATGGCGGAGGTGAAGAAAGTGACCGGACAATTTACCGGCGCCTATGCACGTAATCCGTTCACGGAAAAGAATATACCGATCTATATTGCCGAATATGTGCTGGCCGGCTATGGAACGGGAGCCATCATGGCGGTGCCCAGCAACGACGACCGCGATCATGCCTTCGCCGAAAAATTCGGATTAGAAGTAATTCCTGTGGTTGACCAGAGTGCACATCCCGGCGCAGCCAGAGAAGATAAAGTGGGCGTGATGATCAATTCCGGTATCCTCAACGGTATGGAAGTGAAACAGGCCATCACCACTATGATCAGTGAAATAGAACAGCGCGGACTCGGACGCAAAAAAGTGAATTACCGACTGCGCGATGCGGGCTTCTCGCGTCAGCGATATTGGGGTGAACCTTTTCCGGTGTATTATGAAAATGATATTCCGTACCTGTTGGATGAAAAAGACCTGCCGGTGATACTGCCACAGGTGGAAAGCTATAAACCTGCCGGCGCTGCACGCTCACCATTGTCGGGTGTGACCGACTGGGTGGATATGGGCAACGGCCGCACACGCGAAACCGATACCATGCCGGGCTATGCCGGTTCCAGCTGGTATTTCTATCGCTACATGGATGTACATAATGATCAGGCTTTCGCATCCAAAGAGGCGATCGATTACTGGCAGGATGTTGACCTGTACATCGGCGGCACCGAACACGCTGTAGGTCATCTGCTGTATTCGCGGATGTGGAATAAGTTTTTATTTGACATCGGACTTGTACCGAAGGATGAACCGTATAAGCGATTGGTGAATCAGGGGATGATACAGGGG
>DAIMYJ010000031.1:0-24148 GCA_036734545.1 Chitinophagales bacterium | reverse complement strand
TGTACCGAAGGATGAACCGTATAAGCGATTGGTGAATCAGGGGATGATACAGGGGATGTCGAAGATCGTTTACCGCATAGCCGGCACAAATACATTTGTCTCCAAAGGTTTAAAGGACGCGCATCAGGTCACCGAATTGCGGGTGGATGTGCGCATGGTGGATGGAGATATTTTGGATGTGCAGGCATTTAAAAATTGGCGTTCCGATTATGCAGATGCAGAATTCATGTTGGAGAATGGAAATTACCATTGCGGAACGGAAATGGAAAAAATGTCCAAATCGAAACACAACGTAGTCAACCCCGACGATGTGATCGATGTGTATGGTGCCGATTGCTTCCGCATGTATGAAATGTTCCTCGGTCCGATAGATGCCAGCAAGCCATGGGATACCAAAGGTATCACCGGTGTGCAGGGCTTCCTGCGCAAATTGTGGCGTTTGTTCGTGGATGAGCAGGGCAATACACGACTGACCGGCGATGCACCTACTGAACAGGAACAGGCATTGCTCCATAAGACCATTCGCAAGGTAGGGGAGGATGTGGAGAAGCTGAGTTTGAATACCGCGGTGAGCGCATTCATGATCTGTGTGAATGACCTCACGGCTGCGAAATGTTACAAGCGCGAGATACTTGAGCCCCTGCTGATCCTGTTGGCGCCATTCGCACCCTTTATCACCGAGGAGTTATGGGAACGCTCCGGCCGCTCCGGTTCGGTGCATACTGCCTCATGGCCGCAGGCGGAAGAACGGTATCTGGTGCAGAGCACGATAAATTATGCCGTGCAGGTGAATGGTAAACTGCGCGCCAACATCGCGCTGGCCGCCGATATGTCGGATGCCGATATCCAGGCGAACGTTTTGGCCCTGGATCAGGTTGTTAAGCACATGGAAGGAAAAGCACCTAAAAAGGTGATCGTGGTAAAAGGCAAGATCGTAAACATCGTTGTATAATGAAACATTGGCTCCTCTCCGCTTTATTGTTGTGCACCGGCATGGCACTGCATGCCCAGGAAATGTCGGATGTGGAGGGCGCCATGCATTCGCAGGCGGTGATCATGGCAGATGCCTATGAGAAAGGCAATTATGACCTGCTGTTGAATTATACCTATCCGCCTATCATCACAGCTGCCGGCGGCAGGGAAGTGCTGCGTTCCATGATCGCCCAGCTGATGCAGGAAATGGCTGCGCAGGGGTATATCCTGGATTCTGTGCGCATCGGCATGCCGGGTAAAATATATGCTGCCGGTACCGAATGGCATTCCATCATCCCGCAGTTTGTATACATGACCACGCCGGAGGGTAAACTGTCCAGTGAAACGACATTACTCGCCATCACGCAGAATAAAGGTGCTCGCTGGTATTATCTCGACACTAAACAACTCACCCCGCAATTGAAGGCGGCATTGTTTCCAGATTTCAATCCGGACCTTATCATCCCTGAACCTAAACAATCGGTCATCACGAAATAAACTGTGTATTTTTAACACGGGTATTTACTTACACCCACCCCATAGCTGAACCTGTCATGCCATCGGAAAAAAAACATATCAAACTGGTCGAGTGCCCGCGTGATGCCATGCAGGGACTGCACACCATGATATCTACGGATAAAAAGGTGGCTTATATTCAGCGCCTGTTATCGGTGGGTTTCGATACGATCGACTTCGGCAGTTTTGTTTCGCCCAAGGCCATTCCGCAGATGGCTGATACGCGTGATGTGCTCGCACAGCTTGATCTGAGCGAGACCAAAAGCAAATTACTGGCCATTGTAGGCAATGTGCGCGGTGCGGAAGATGCCTGTGCCTATCCGCAGATACACTATCTCGGTTTTCCTTTCTCCATATCGGAAACTTTTCAGCAGCGCAATGTCAATTCCACCATCGCAGAAAGTGTAGAACGCGTGCAGGAGATCAAGCACAGATGTGATGATGCCGGCAAGCAATTGATGATCTATATCTCTATGGGCTTCGGCAATCCGTACGGTGATCCGTGGAGTGCCGATGTAGCCGCTCAGTGGGTAGAGAAACTGGTGGCCATGGGAATACGCCATGTCTCCCTCGCAGATACCATAGGCGTGGCCGATCCGGAAAGCATCACTTACCTTTTTTCGCATCTGATACCGGCCTTCCCGGAAGTAGAATTCGGCGCGCATTTGCACACAACCCCGGATGCCTGGCTGGAGAAGATCGATGCCGCCTATAAAAGCGGATGCCTGCGATTTGATGGCGCCATCAAAGGATTCGGCGGCTGCCCGATGGCGGCCGATGAACTGACCGGTAATATGCCTACCGAGAACATCATCCAGTACTTCAACCACGAAAAAGTGCCCCTGCACATTAACCGAAAGAACTTCCTGGAGTCGGTGCGGCTAGCCCTGCAGACCTTTCCACTGGATTGAATGTTGGCCTGAGCCGGCAAACATCTGCCAGCCCCCCACATCAACATATTGTAAAATAACATATACCTTTAGGTTAAGTTAACCCGATACCCATGCGTATAGCTCTTATAACCCTGGCTCTGTTCCTCACCCTGCAGATGCAGGCACAACTCGTGATCAATGAATATTCTGCCTCCAACTGGAAGCAGTTCATGGATAACCACAATGATTTTGAGGACTGGATCGAATTATACAATGCCGGCGGCATGACCCTGAACATCAGCGGTTACCATGTTTCAGACAATGCCGGTGATCCGTATAAATTCACCTTCCCGACACCTACCTACCTGATCCCCGGTGAGCACTTATTGTTGTGGTGTAGCGGCCGGGATACGATCCAGGAAGATAGCTATCATATGCCTTTCAGGCTTACGCAGACAAAGAACGAACCCGATGAGATCATCCTCACGGATCCCATGGGGAATATAGTGGATTCAGTCACCCTGCAACTCACACTTACCCATCATTCACGTGCCCGGTTGACGGATGGCGCTGCAGCATGGAAGATCTGCACGGCACCCACACCCGGCGAAACAAACAATGGTGCTCCGATGTATGATGCCTACACGGAACGTCCGGAGATGAACATACCGGGTGGCTTCTTTACCTCGCCGGTATTCGTAGGTATTTCAGTGGCTGACCCGACATTGGTGATCCACTATACATTAGACGGAACAGAACCTAAACAGGATGATCCCATTTACACGGATAGTATCCTCATCAGCCAAACCACCGTGGTAAAAGCCCGTGCTTTTTCTACAGATCCGATGGTGCTGCCGGGCAAGTTGCAGTTCCAGACCTATTTTATGAATGTCAGCCATACACTGCCCATCGTTTCCATGGCCGGTGACACCCTGCTGGAACTCGCCAACGGCGATGCCAGTTTGAGGCCCATTGCTTCCATAGAAGTGTTCGGTGTGGATGGCGATAGCAAAACGCGTTCATATGGTGAGATGAATTCCCATGGCCAGGACAGCTGGGCCAATGACCAGCGCAGCCTCGACTGGGTGAGCAGGGATGAGTTCGGTTACAGTCGTGCATTAAAGGAGAAATTCTTTGTGCAATCTGAACGGGAAGATTTTCAACGCATGATATTCCGAGCAGCAGGCGACGACAATTATCCTGCCGCGCATCGCGAAGAGAATGAAGGTAGTGCGCACATGCGCGACGACTATATTCAAATGCTGGCACTGGAAGATGATCTTCGCCTGGATGTGCGTACATCGGCTCGATGTATAGTGTATCTCAATGGCGAATACTGGGGCGTGTATTCCTTCCGCGAAAAAACGGATGATCATGACTTTACCGAATTCTACTATGATCAGGGCAAGTATGATATCCAGTACCAGATGACCTGGGGTAACACCTGGAGCGAGTACGGCGGCACTGCCACACTCAATGCCTGGGAGGACCTGCGTGATCTGGCAGAATTGCAGGATATGTCGATAGATTCCAACTACCGCGAAGTGGAAGCGCTCATCGATATATACAGCCTCGTAGATTATATGTGTGTCAACACCTCTGCCGTATGTAAAGACTGGCTGGTATACAATACGTCCGTTTGGCGTGGATTCAATCCGGAAGGCACCCATCACAAATGGGGATACACCCTGTGGGACCTCGATGCCACATTCGGCTTTTATATCAACTATTCCGGTGTGCCTGAAGTAGGCCCCACCGCCGAGCCCTGCGATATCGATGAATATGATCCCGCCTGGTTTCCGCCTGCACAGTTCGATGGCAAAGGACATGTGCGCCTGCTGAATGATCTTCGCGAAAATGCCGAATTCGAACAGTTTTATTTATCGAGATACACCGACCTCTACAATACCACTTTCAGCTGTGAGAATATGTTGTACAAACTCGACAGCATGATGACCATCCTGGAACCTGAGATGACCATGCATGCAGAACGCTGGTATGGTACCTATGAAGAGTGGTATGCCAATTTCCTCTCCCTCCGCAGTTGGATCGAAGAACGTTGTGATAATCTGTACACCGGTATGTCGTCATGCTATGAGCTCACCGGGCCTTATCAGGTCACATTTGCCGTGGAACCGCCGGAAGCCGGCTATCTGCGTGTAAATACGCTTGAACATCATGAACTGCCTTGGACAGGTACCTACTTCGGTGGTATGGAAAATAAGATCATTGCTTACGCCAATGATCCGGATGTATGGGCATTCGACCATTGGGAAGCCGGTTCTGCCACCTTCAGCACAACCTGGGATTCCACAATGGCAACATTAACAACTGATGATGCCATCACCGCGGTGTTCCGCCTCCGTACCGATATCAGTGATGCGCCGGCCATTCCCGTGAGTGTGATGCCAACCCTTTTCACCCAGGCTGTTGCCCTGCAATTCACATTACCCACGGCAACGCCGGTCACCTGTCATTTGTATGATCTCTCCGGCAACCGCCTGGCCAGCCGACTGCTGGATCAGCCAATGCCGGCCGGCACACAAACCGTGTATTGGGACCTGCAGCCGCTGAACCTGCCTGCAGGATTGTATCTGGTTGATTTTCATGCCGGTGATTACCGTACGCAGATGAAGATCATCAAGCAGTAGGAGAAAGGTATTTCGAATGCTTGTGAATGCCTATCGGAACATCCGCTATGCACCTGTGTTGATCAATGTATAATTATCTTCTGCCAGGCAGTGGACGCCCCCTGTTCAACTTTTATCAAGTATACACCTGATCCCCAGCTGTTGCAGTTTATCGTGAAATAAGGTGTGTCGCCTGATCGGACGGATGTGAACACCTCCTGTTCTTGCATATTGAATATGCGTACCGGCAGGTCATCGGTACTGTCACCCAATGCCTCTGTTTGTATGAAGAACTGATCGGTTAACATATGCAGCGTCAGGTCACCTTCTGAGGGTGCCGCAAAGGGACATTGATAAAGCAATATAATATACTTTGCTTTCGGCAAAGCGTAGCATGGTTCTGATCATCCGACTTTTTCCATCGGTTTTGTGTTGCGGGGAGGCTGTCAAGACCTCTATCTGGTTAATCTTTCGTCTTTTCCTGAGTGGTATTTAGAATCTTAACCTAATCGACAAACCCTTTGCGCTGCTAAAAGAGCAGAAAAAAAGAGTATTTATAAAAAAAATGTATAAATTTTATGAAATTTAAAAGAAATTATGAATTTTTGTCAATTCAATCCCAATTATGCAACTAGACGACCTTGATTACCAGATCCTCGAAAAACTGATCCACGATGGCCGCAAATCCTTTACCGACCTGGCCGATGAGCTGAATGTGTCGGTCGGCACCGTCCGGAACCGCTACAATGCCTTCATTGAGAACAACCTCCTGACCATTATCGGCCGCGTGAACCCCGAAAAGATCGGCTTTCATACCTATGCACAGATACTGATCAAGGTAAGGCCGGTCGACAAGATCGCGGACGTGGCGGCCAACATCGCGAAGCTGCCCGAGGTGAGCTTTCTTGCCATGACCACCGGCCAGTACGACCTCGAGGTAAATGTGATGTGCCGTAACAACGACCACCTCGTGGAATTCATGACCCAACACATCACCAAAATGGACGGCATCTTCGAAAGCTCTACCAACATCTATTTCAAAGTATATAAATACGCCCAACCTGATCTCTACCTGCTCCGCAGATAAAGAAGCAGGAATGAGGAATGAAAAATGAGGGATGAAAATTGAATTGTATTTACTCACCACTCACCACTCACCATTCACCATTCACCATCATGCATACCACAAAACCCATCCGAACCCTCTGCCTCACGGCGGCCCTGATGCTGGCTGCTTTGTCGATGCAGGCGCAGACCGTCATCACCGGCGTCGTGCGCGATTCCTCCAGCAATGAAACACTGGTAGGTGCAAACATTCGCTTGAAAACTGATCCTACGGTCGGTACTTCCACCGACATCGATGGCGCATTCACGCTGTCGGTAACACCATCGTCAGGCATACTCGTTGTCTCCTTCGTTGGATACAACGAAAAGGAGGTCGGTTATGCCGGCAACACCCAACTGAATATCGTCCTCTCCTCCGAAAGGGAACTCGAGGAAGTGATCGTCATTGGCTATGGCACGCAAAAGAAAAGCGATGTCACCGGATCCATCTCCTCCACACGCAATGAGGACTTCCGCGATCAGCCCATCGCCAACGTGGCCGGAAGTATACAGGGTAAAGTGAGCGGTATCGATATCCGCAACGCCTCCGGAACTCCCGGTGCGGGATTGCTGGTAAGCGTGCGCGGACAAAATAATCCTCTGTATGTGGTTGACGGTATCCCCATGATCAGCGAAAGCAATTCCAGTATCAGCACCTCGTTCGACCTGCAGGGAAATTCAGTAGGTGCCGGACAAAATATTTCTTCCATCTCCGACATCAATCCGGATGACATTGAGTCTATTGAGATCCTGAAAGACGCTTCCGCAGCATCCATTTACGGTGCCCGCGCAGCTAACGGCGTTATCCTGATCACTACCAAACGCGGTAAGGCCGGTAAAACGAAGTTCAACCTGAACTACTACACCGGTATTCAGCAGGTAAGCCGTCCGCTCGACTTCCTGAGCTCGGATGAACTGGTGGACCTTATAGAGGAGGCACGGCAGAATGATTATAACGCATGGCTGGAAGATCCCGAAGCTTTTGGTGAGGACTATGATCCCGCACTGAGCCTCAACCCGCTCCCTGATACATGGTACACCGGCGTAAATACGAACTGGATGGATGCCATCTTCCGCACCGCGCCGATCAATAATGTGGAATTCTCGGCCTCCGGTGGAAATGATAAGACACGCTTCTATATCTCCAATGGATATTTCGATCAGCAGGGTATCGTGATCGAATCGAATTATAAGCGTTTCAACTCGCGTATCAATCTCGATCATCAGGTAAACGATAAACTGAAGTTTGGAGAGAATATCTCACTCACCACTTCCAATAACCGCCGAAGCCTGAACGATAACGTGTATACCGGAACGGTGACCAACGCCATTGGCGCCTCTCCGCTGATGCCGGTGTATGAGGAGGATGGCACCTATTCGAATTTTGAGGACTATCAGGCTTCATGGTTGAGTGATAATCCCGTATTATCTACCAAAGAGATCATCCCGCAAACACAAAGCAACCGCGTGTTGGCTTCCGTATTCGCAGAATATGCATTCACGCCGAAACTGCGTTTCAGAAGCACCTGGTCGGCCGACGTGACTGCGCTGAATGATGACATTTATTTTTCTCCGCTCACCACGGATGCAGAAGCTGTGGGCGGTAAGGCCACCAACAGCGTTTTCAATCAGCGTGTATGGCTGGGTGAGAACATCCTGACATATGATACACAGGTGGGCGCCGGTAATTTCCTTACGCTGCTCGGCGGTTTCAACCTGCAGGAATCGCGCTCTGACCTCGTGAGTATTTCCGGACAGGGGTTCCCTATCGGCAGCGGATTGCAGGACATATCCAGTGCAGCCATTGTGACCGGCGGTGAATCATTTGCCTCCAGTTGGGCACTGGTTTCCTTCCTTGGACGCGCGAATTACAATATCCAAAGTAAATATCTCTTTAGTGTGAGTGCCCGTGTGGATGGTTCATCCCGCTTCTCACCGAATAATCGCTATGGTTTCTTCCCTGCAGCTTCTGCAGGCTGGCATATCAGCGATGAGGCATTCTGGCCATCTGCGATGTTCATCACCGATCTGAAACTGCGCGCCAGTTATGGTATCACCGGCGACCAGGAGATCGGCGATTTCCAGTATATCTCTTTTTGGAGCCCGGTGAATTATAACGGACAGTCAGGCCTCGGCCCGCGCAACCTCGCCGACGAGGATCTGCGTTGGCAGACCAATAAAATGTTCAACGTGGGTGTGGATTTTGAATTGTGGCGCGGTCGTGTGAATGGTGCCCTCGAATTTTATCAGGGCAATAAGACCGACCTGCTGAGCGATGACGTGATCTCCGGTATCACCGGATTTAACAGCGTGACCCGCAACTTTGGGAATATTCAAACCACCGGTTTTGAAATATCCGCTATGACCTACATCATCGATCGTACCGATTTCGACTGGAGCTTCGGCGTGAATGCATCTTGGATACGCAGCGAGGTGATCGACCTCTCCACCGACAGCATTCTTCTGAGTGCTTATACCGACCTCACCGCCACGCATATCCTGGCAGAAGGACAGGCGTATGGCTCATTCTGGGGTGTACCCTATGAAGGCGTTGACCCGGAAACGGGCGATCCGATCTATACGGATACCAACGGTGACGGCGAGATCGATGACAGTGACGCACAGATCATCGGAAAGTCCATCCCGGATTGGTTCGGCGGATTCAACACCAACCTGCGTTATAAAAAATGGGATGCGCAGATCGCCGCAACATTTACACTTGGTAATGAAGTGTACAACATGATCCGTTCTACCTATCAGACAGGGGGATGGAGCGATTATGGCTGGGATGAGGATTATAATCTCTATCAGGTTTACGCCAATAACACGCACGTGATCGATGACCGCTGGCAGCAGCCGGGTGATGTGACCGATATCCCGCGCGCATCATTGTATAATTATAACTTTTATCAGAATTCAGGCCAAGCCATCGAAAGCGGCTCACATCTCCGCATCCGCGAGATCAGTGTAGGCTATACCATCAAGCCGTCGAATCCGCAATTGTTCGAATCGGTTCGATTCTATGCGCAGATCCAGAACGCCTGGGTGTTCACGAATTATACCGGCTTCGATCCCGAGGTGAGCTCCACCGGCGGTGATAACCCGCAAACGGCCGGTGTAGACTATGCCGCCTATCCGCAGGCACGCACCTATATGCTGGGATTAAATCTGGGTTTCTAACCTTTTAAACACAAGGACATGAAAAAGCTGAATTTCTATATACTGACCATTCTCATCACCGGTGTGATGAGCTCTTGTGAAAGTTTCCTGTCGCAGTCCAGCACCATCGATGTGGCAGATGAGGATATGTTCTCCGATGCGGCCAGCCTCGAGAGTGCACGTATCGGACTGTATAATAGTTTACAGAATCAATATTACTATGGCGGCTATTATCAACTGATCGCCGATGCCTACAGCGATAATGGCGCTACGGGCGGATATGACAATCTCGATCTGGATGAATTGGGATTGAAGGCGGCTTCTGCCGATAACATTTATCTGCAGAATGTGTGGACGGCCATTTATAACACGATCTATACAGCGAATGAAATATTAGCCAATGTGGATGTGATCAGTGATGAGACACTTACCGATGAAGTGCGCAACGATATCAAAGGGGAAGCGCTGGCCATTCGTGCAATGGCGCATTTTGATCTGCTCCGTATGTGGGGTGAACACTGGAATACAGCCTCTTCATTCGGAATTCCTGTAGTGCAGCAAGTGCTTACAACATCCGATGTACGCCCGCGCAATACCGTTGAAGAGACTTATTCAGCCATTCTGGAAGACCTGCTGCTGGCGGAATCTCTGCTGAGCAATGATGATCCGCGCACCGGTGCATTCAAGGGGCCGCAGTTCATGACGAAAACTGCCTGCACGGCTTTACTGGCCAGGGTGTATCGCGCTCAGGGGGATCTGGAAAATGCTATGTCAAAAGCTGAAGAGGTAATAAACTTTGGTTTCGCTGCATTATTACCCGTTTCGAGTTTTGGAGATATCTATTCAACGAAATTTTCTTCAGAAGCCATCTTTGAGCTGAGCTTCAATGCGCAGGACAAAAGCCTCTTCAATGCGCTTACCTATTCACGAGAAGATGCCCTCCGTAGTGAGGTGTCTTTTCTTGCAGCGGAATCATTGGACGAATTCTTTAGCCTGCGGCCGGGGGATGTGCGGGCCACAATGGTTGATTTTGAGAATAATGATGTTAGTATAGAACCTGACGGACGTACACAAAAATACCGGGGTGAGGTGTTTCAGGATAATAGTGCATATATTATTCGGATCGCAGAAATGTATCTGATCAAAGCCGAAGCTACCGGATATCCCGGCGGAGAGTTTGTCCTGGGTGAGCTTGCAACAAATCGCGGATACGCTACACCGTTGATAATCGGCACTCCCGAATTTTATGAAGCGCTCAGAAATGAACGCCGTGCCGAACTGAACTTTGAGGGCGACCGCTATTTCGACCTGGCACATTTTGACATGGTTGATGAAGTGCTTGGCAGTGAGGTATTACCATGCCTCCCGATACCCAACCGCGAGATCAACGCCAGTGGCGGTATTTTGGAACAATATCCCGGATATTAAATAACGGTCTTTCGGATCAACAGCCATTGTTGATCCGAAAGGCGTATACCATTATGATAAGATCATTCTCTTCCATTCACCCATTCGACCAGCGACTGATCGCCGAGTATCCGCTCATGGATGCCGCACAGGTTGACAGGGTGTTGGAAAACAGCAGCGCTGCCTTTGCAGACTGGCATACTACGCCCTTGCAGCGCCGTGCCGAACTGCTGAACAAGGTAGCGGAGGTGCTGCGTCGGAACAAAGAGCAGTATGCCACACTCATCACCATGGAAATGGGTAAAGTGTTGAGCGAGTCGATGGGTGAAGTGGAAAAATGTGCCTGGAACTGCGCGTATTACGCTGAACATGCTCCGGCCATGCTGGAACCGGAGATTTTACCTTCGGATGCGGATAACAGCTATGTGGTATTTGACCCCATCGGTTGTGTATTCGCCATCATGCCCTGGAATTTTCCGTTCTGGCAGGTGTTCCGGTTTGCCGCTCCGGCGCTGATAGCAGGAAATACCATCATCCTCAAACATGCACCCAACGTCTGTGGTTGTGCGCTCGCTATGGAACAAATATTCCGTGAAGCGGGATTGCCGGAACATGTATTTCAAACGGTGATCATCGACACCGATCGCGTGGAGCAGATCATCGCGAACGATATAGTACAGGGGGTGACCTTAACAGGCAGTGAACGCGCAGGAAGTGCTGTAGGCGCACTGGCCGGTAAACACATCAAAACCTCCGTGCTGGAGTTGGGCGGCAGCGATCCGCTGATCGTACTGCGCGATGCTGATACCGAACTTGCTGCGCGCATCGCTCTGCAAAGCCGCTTTCAGAATGCCGGACAAAGCTGTATCGCCTCCAAACGATTCATTGTGGAAGCTTCGGTGAAAGATGATTTTTTACATGCGCTCGTGCAGGGCGTCAGGAATCTGAAGCAGGGCGACCCGCTCGCTCCCGGCATCACTACAGGTCCCATGGCTCGGCTTGACCTCGCTGAGGAGATCGCAAAACAACAACAGGCATCTGTGCGAAAGGGTGCTGCCTTGTTAGTGGGCGGCGACAGGCACGACGCGAACTTTCAGCCGTCCGTGCTGGAACATGTCACCAAGGGAATGCCGGCATTTGATGAGGAATTATTCGGCCCTGTGGCCAGTATCATTGCGGCGAAGGATGCCGACCATGCCGTTGCCCTTGCCAATGACAATCGGTACGGCCTTGGTGCTTCATTGTTCAGTCGTGATATTGAACATGCACAGCAGATCGCCCGCAGACTGAACGCCGGTGGTGTGTTCATCAATGCAATGGTAAAATCGGATCCGCGACTGCCTTTTGGTGGCATCAAAAAAAGCGGATATGGCAGAGAGTTGTCGCATTACGGTTTGAAAGAATTTACGAATATCAAGACAGTATATATTAAACATTGATCGGAAACATTTTCCCTTATGACAGTTACTGAAGATCTATATAGTAAACGCAAAAAACTGGTGCCGAATGCACTGGGTATTTTTAATCCTTCCAGTGTACAACACGCCGAAGGAGCCATCATCACAGATGCAGATGGTCGCCGTCTGATCGATTTTGCCGGCGGTATCGGCGTGATCAATGCCGGTCATTGTCCGGAACCTGTCGTGGCCGCCATTCGCGAACAGGCGGGTAAGTTCATTCATAGTTGTTTCAATGTTTCTATTTATGAGCAATATCTGGAAGCCGCTCAGAAAATGATCGACATTCTGCCGCATGGTGAACATACCAAGATCATGTTCACCAACAGTGGCGCAGAAGCCGTGGAGAATGCCATCAAGTTTGCACGCATGGCCACCGGCAGGCAGGCGGTCATTGCCTACACACAGGCCTTTCATGGCCGTACCATGATGGCTGCTACACTGACCAGTAAGGTCGGCTATAAAATGGGCTTCGGACCTTTTGCTCCGGAAGTGTATCGTATCGATTTCCCGGCGTGGTCTTATTATTCCGGTGATCTTTCGGAGGAGGCATTCTCAGAGATGCATATCGATCAGCTCGAACATTTTTTTCATACCCATATTGCTGCCGATCAGGTAGCTGCCATTATTCTGGAGCCGGTGCAGGGGGAGGGCGGATTTCATGTGGTGCCGAAACATTATCTGCAGCGCCTCCGCGCAGTTTGTGACCGATATGGTATCCTGCTGATATTGGATGAAGTGCAAACCGGCTTCGGCCGCACCGGTGCCTGGGCGGCCTTTCATCATTATGATGTGATACCGGATATCAGCACCTGGGCGAAAAGTATGGGCAGTGGGATGCCGGTGGGCGCCGTGATGGGAAAAGCACATATCATGGATGCGGCAAAACCCGGCACGATCGGCGGCACCTATCTCGGCAATCCGCTGAGTATGGTGGCAGTGACGGCAACGATCGAATACATGCAGCAGATCGATATCAATGCCAAAGGACGGCACGTGGGGAATATATTGAAGGAGCGATTCCTGCAATGGCAGCAGAAATTTCCGGAGCATATTTCCGGAGTTAGAGGTTTGGGTGCCATGATGGCATTTGAATTATCCATCAATGGGGATGTACATAAACCGGACGCCGATCTGTGCAAAAAAGTCGTACAGCGCTGCTATGAAAAAGGTCTGGTGGTGATCAGTGCCGGTGTGAACGGCAATGTCATCCGCAACCTGGCACCATTGGTCATCACCGACGCTGATCTCCACAAGGGATTGGACATCATAGAATCAGCGCTCACTGAACTCACCACATAAATTCACCGCAAAAGATCGCGTATCATGGAATTCAGGATGTTTATAGACGGCAGTTACCGCGATGCGGCGAATAACGGTGCATGGGAGGTAATAAACCCCGCTACGCAGGAGGTCATCACCACCGTACCCTTCGATGACGGACGTTCCACACATGACGCCATTGCCGCTGCAAAAAAAGCTTTTCCTGCCTGGAGCCGCATGTCGCCATGGACACGTGCCGACGTATTGCGCCGCACGGCTGAATATATCCGTACCAACATCACCGAATTTTCTCGCATCATGGTGCAGGAGAGCGGTAAACCGATGGCAGAGGCGAAAGGTGAATGGAATGTTGCAGCGAATTTATTTGACTGGTATGCCGAAGAAGGAAAACGCGCCTATGGCAAAGTGATCCCATCCTCCCGAACGGATAAACGGATGCAGGTGATCTGGCAACCGATGGGGGTGATCGGTGTGATCACCGCCTGGAATTTTCCGGCTTACAATCCTGCCCGCGCCTGGGCAGCTGCACTCGGTGCCGGATGCACGGTGGTGGCTAAAGTAAGTGAATACACTCCATTATCCGGCATGTTGCTGGTGGATGCATTGGTGAAGGCGGGTATACCTGCGGGCGTCATCAACCTCGTGCATGGCGATGCATCTGCCATCGGCAGGATCATGCTCGAATCGCCGGAAGTGAAAAAGATCAGCTTTACCGGCAGCACACGAGTGGGTAAAATACTCATGGAAGGTGCCTCCATAACCAATAAAAAACTGGCGCTGGAATTAGGCGGCAATGCTCCGGTGATCATTATGCCGGATGTTGACCTTGAGCGTGTGGCGAAAACTGCAGTGTCGGGACGATTCCGGAATTGCGGACAGGTATGTATCGCGCCCCAGCGTTTTTATGTGCATGCGGATATTTTTGAGGCCTTTAAAAAACTGATTGTACAGTACACGGCTGAACTGACCTTGGGCAACGGTCTGGAAACTGAGACACGTATCGGTCCGCTTATCAATCGACAGCAGCAAAAACAGGTGCTGGATATCATCAGTCTGGCAACGCAGGAAGGCAACTCCATTCTCTACGGCGGCGCATCAGCTGAACCCGGATATTTTGTGCAACCCACTGTTGTGGAGGTGCAGAAAAAAGAGTCAAGCTTCTATAAGCAGGAAATATTCGGACCCGTGCTGCCACTGATTCCCTTTCATTCGATCGATGAAGTGATCGCCATGGCCAATGATACACCATATGGACTCGCGGCCTATATATGGACCAACAACCTGCGCGATGCCGTGCACCTCAGCGAAGCGCTGGAGTTCGGCATGGTAGGTATCAATGAATGGGCGCCACACGGCACGGAGGCTCCATTCGGCGGCTGGAAACAAAGCGGCCTGGGACACGAAAGCGGACAAGAAGGATTATTGGAATACATGGAAAAGAAACTGATCAGCATAGGAGACCTTTGATCGTCACTAGGATATGCATCGCATTTATGAATGAGGGATGAGCAATGAAAGATCAATGAAGACAATTCAGGAAGAGAACTTGATCACAACTTATTAATAAGTAACACCACCACCCAATCATCCGCCGCGGCGGAAACACACGAACACATGAACACACCTGAATTCTACTATGGCTGGCTTTCGCTGCTTCCGCCGCTGATCGTGATCGCCCTCGCGCTGATCACACGGTTGTCGCTGGAGCCACTCATCATTGGTATTGTGGCCGGGTATGTGATCATCGATGTGCGCTCTGAAGAGAATTTCTTCAATGCGACCATCGATTCGTTTTACATGGTATTGCAGGATGAACTCATGGTTTGGGTCATCATGGTGTGTTGCCTGTACGGTGCACTGATCAACCTGATGATCCGCAGCGGTGGCGTGGCGGCATTTGGTGATACATTGCTCAAACGCGTGCGCACCCGAAAACAGTCCCTCCTGGCAACCTGGATGTTCGGTACGTTCCTGTTCGTGGATGACTACCTCAACGCCCTGACTACCGGTACAACAATGAAGAAGGTGACTGACCATTACCGCATTCCGCGGGAGTTTTTGGCGTATGTGGTCAGTTCAACAGCGGTGCCGGTGTGTGTGATCGTGCCGATCAGCACCTGGGTCATCTTTATCGGTAAACTGGTGGAAGACGCCGGTGTTGTGCCGGCAGGCGAAGGCATCAGCGCTTACCTTAATATCATTCCCTATATATCCTATGGATATATTCAGTTCGCATTAGTGCCGCTGACCATCATCGGCGTATTGCCGCTGCTCGGCCGTATGCGCTCAGCTGTGCTCCGTGCAGAGGGCACGGGACAGGTGATCCCGGATGATTCTGAGGAGTTTGAAGTGGATGATGCGGCTTTCGACCCGGAAAAGAAAAGCAGTATCTGGTTCCTCCTGCTGCCCTTGATCGTGCTGATCAGCGCTACGGTGATCATGGACCTGGATGCCCTGAAAGGGATCATTATCGCTTTGGTTTTTACCATGGCATATTATGCGATCCGTAAGATCGCACCGATGAAAGTGCTCTCGCATTCGGCCATCGAAGGCATGAAAAGCATGATCTATGCGCTGGTACTGTTAGTATTGAGTTATGTATTGAAGAATCTGGGCGATCAGATGGGATTGACGCAATATGTGATCGATTCCGTAGAGGGTAGGGTAGCGGCCGGATTTCTACCGCTCGTGATATTCCTGACACTCGGTGCTATTGCCTTCGCCACAGGCAACAGCTGGGGCCTCTATGCCATCGCCATACCGCTGGTGGTGCCGCTGGCAGGTGCACTGGATGTGAACATCTGGCTCTGCATCGGGGCAGTGGTCAGCGCCGGGGCCTTTGGTGCCCATGCCTGCTTCTTTTCTGATGCCACCATTCTGGCATCGCAGGGAACGGAATGTAATAATTATGCACATGCGATCACACAGTTGCCCTACGCATTGATCTCATTCACGCTTTCCTGCCTCATTTATCTGATACTTGGATTTGTAATGTAGATTTTAACTATGTCGTTCACACAGGAGATCATCAGCCATACTATTTTGATCAGACATACTCGTCCTGAGGATGCCGCACAGCTGGAGGCGTTGCAGTATATCGTATTCCCGACATTGTCTGAAGCTGAAATATTGCATAAGGAACATTACCTCAGACACCTCGAGATATTTCCCGAAGGCCAGCTTGTAGCCTGCGACGGCGATCGCGTGATCGGAGGTACTACCACCATGCGATATAATTACGACATTGAGCATCCACATCACCATACCTTCATGGAAACGGTGGCCGGAGGCTGGCTCACCGCTCATGTGCCCGATGGTGAATGGTTATACGGGATAGATGTGAGCGTGCATCCCGATTACCGCGGCAGAGGTGTAGCCAAAGCCTTTTATCGTATACGCCAGCAGATCGCCCATGCACTCGGATGCAAAGGGCAACTTACCGTAGGCATGCTCAACGGATACCATGCCTACGCGGATACAATGTCTGTCAGGGAATATTACGAGGCTGTTAAAGCACATCGTATTTTTGATCCCACGGTCTCCGTGCAGGAAAAAGTGGGATTTAAGATCATTGGCTTAATGGAAGATTATTTGAACGATCCCACCTGCGGGAATGCAGGCGCAGTTATCGTTATGCCTTTATAAAATGTACAGATCATGGGAACCATACAATTAAGAACAGCGCTGCCCGGACCACGTTCACTCGAGATCATTGAACGCCGCAAGAACAGCATGCCTGCAGGACTTGCCAAATCAACAGACGTGGTGATCGTTTCTGCCGAAGGCGGTGTAGCCGTGGATGCCGATGGCAACACATTGCTCGACTTTGCCGGTGGTATCGGCATGATGAATATCGGACACCGACATCCGCAGGTGGTCCAGGCCATGCAGGAGCAGCTTGAAAAATATATTCACGTATGTTCATTGGTAGCTACACCCGAACCTTATGTGGAACTGGCAGAATTGCTCAATGCCCTCACACCCGGCGATTTCCCGAAAAAGACCATCCTCGCCAACAGCGGCAGCGAGGCCGTTGAGAATGCCGTGAATATCGCCCGCTACGCCACTAAACGCAGCGCAGTGATCTGTTTTGAGGGCGGTTACCATGGCAGAACATTACTGACCTTGTCGCTGACCAGTAAATACGCACTGTTCAAAAAAGGATTCGGGCCGTTCGTGAGTGATATCGTGCGCCTCCCCGCACCCAACATGTACCGCAAACCGGATCAATTCACCGATGCGGAATATATACAACATTGTATTCAGCAGTTCAATACGGCCCTCATCGCACAGATCGATCCGGAGAGTGTTGCCGCCATCATCATTGAACCTGTGCAGGGTGAGGCAGGATTTATTCCGATACCTGTGCCATTCCTGCAACATTTACGCGCGGTGGCCGATCAACACGGTATCGTGCTCATCTTCGATGAGATCCAGTGCGGTGCCGGTCGCACCGGAAAAGTATTTGCCTGTGAACACAGCGGCGTAGTACCCGATATGATCTGCATGGCCAAGTCCATCGGCGCCGGAATGCCTATCAGTGCAGTAACCGGAAAAGCTTCATTGATGGATGCACCGCATCTGGGCGGAGTAGGGGGGACCTACGGTGGAAATCCCATCGCCTGCGTGGCCGCTATTGAGGCAATGAAGATCATCAGCAGTACCGATTTTTTACAGCGCGTGCATCAGGTGGGCGTTCTTATCGCCGATCGTCTCGCGCAATGGAAGGAACGCTATCCCGTGATCGGTGATGTGCGCGGTTTAGGTGCCATGCGCCTGGTGGAATTTGTAAAAGACAGATCCACCAAAGAACCGGATCCGGATATCACTCTGGAGATCATTCGCGATGCAGTGGCGCATGGACTGCTTATGATACGTGCAGGATTATTTTCCAATGGTATTCGCCTGCTGCCGCCGGTAGTGATGACGGATGCACAATTACAGGAAGGGCTGGACGTATTGGAGGCAGCGATCGCCCGTGCTGTCGAAAAGCGGATGCGTTGAATTCATGAATAGAAATTATTCCGGATGTCAAGAAAGCTATTTTATAATGCACGTGTGTTAACACAGGACAAGCGCTATCCGCAGGCTGCGGCATTTATGGTAGAGAGCGGCAGGTTCACGGCAGTAGGTGATGACCTGACTGATGCTGATGCTGAGGAACGCATCGACCTGCAGGGCGCTTTCGTATTGCCCGGCTATCATGATGCCCACATCCATATCTGGAAAGTAGGGAATCTGCTCACCCATATGCTTGACCTCCGCGGTGTGCGCAGCATGGAGGAGATGCAAGAAAAATTGCTGGACTACAGTCGCGCACATCCCGAAATGTCCTGGATACAGGCGCGCGGTTTCAACGAAGCGGATTTTCCGGATCAGCGCATGCCAAATAAGCTGGACCTCGACAAAGTGATCAGCGATCGTCCGGTGGTGGTGACCAGAACATGCGCACATCAGATCATCGTGAATAGCGTTGCCTTGAACGCTGCACAGGTGCAACCACATACACCTGCACCACAGGGCGGAGAGATCAAATATCTTCCCGATGGCTCACTGGCCGGACATTTCACTGAAACAGCCATCGGTCTTATCCTGAGTAAGATCCCGAAATACAGTGCCGCTGAATTACGCATGATGGTGAACGCAGCGCAGGAAAGCTTTATCCGATTAGGGATCACCTCAGCTACGGACCCCGCAGTAGACCGCGACCTCCTGCAGGTATACAGGGATATGGAGCGCAACGGTGAATTAAAGGTGAGGGTGCATGCGGTTCCCATCCGGGTGCCCGATGGCGCCAATAAAGTATATCCGAACCCTGAGCGCTATGATGCAGATTTTCTGAAGGTGAGTACCGTTAAGTTTTTTGCTGATGGCGGATTGAGCGGAAGAACAGCAGCAGTATATAAACCCTACCTGCACGGAAATGAAACCGGTGTATTGCGCCTTACGCATGATAACTTTTTGCAATGGGCACGCGAATCGCAGGAAGCAGGATTGATGATCGCCACGCATGCCATCGGTGATGCGGCCATTGACCTGGTGGTTAGGGTGTATCAGGAAATAGGCAGCGGTATCCGTCACCGAATTGAACATCTAGGCCTGCCTTCAGATGATCATCTTGCCATGATGCGGTCCCTGGGTGTGAGCGCTGTGATGCAGCCGATATTTATCCGTGAGCTCGGCAAAAATTTTAGGGACGCTCTGGAAAAAGAGCGACTCGAACAACTTTACCCATGTAGAAAAGTGCTCGACGAAGGCATCAACCTCGCGTTATCCACCGATGCGCCTGTAGTTCGAACGATCGATCCGGCGGTTAATATCCGCAGTGCCATGGACCGAACCCCGGAGAACGGTGAACCGATCGGTCCCGGTCAGGCCATTACACTCAGTGAAGCACAGTATGCCTACACGATGGGGAGTGCGGTGGCTTCCGGTACTCAGCACAATATCGGGTCAATAACCGTTGGCAAAGTGGCTGATTTTCAAATACTTAGATCTGAAAATGCCCCAAGGCCGGAGGCGGTATATATCGACGGACAAAGACAATGACCGAACCGTGGAAGTATGGTCCGGGCAACCTTTAACGTCATATCATTGTCAAATTAGGACAGATACTGTATACTTGTAACCTAAACCATGTGATATGAAACAACTCTACTCTGTAAGAAACCTCTCCAGAGTCACACTTTTAGCCGCCACGTGCAGTCTCGGAATGGCAGCACATGCGCAATCCTATATTCAGTCAACCTGCGATTACGCACCTCTGGCCACAGAGGGAACCGTTCTGTGTTTGGGTGACGATGCTGTGAGTGGTGCAGTGCCTTTGGGCTTTACCTTTAATTTTTATGAGACACCTTTCACTGAGTGTTATGTGAGCTCCAACGGATATCTATCCTTTACCGCCGGCCTCGGAAGCGCCTGTTGTACTGGTCAGGTATTACCCAATGCCACGTATACCAATAGCATTTTCTTCGGTCAGGAAGACCTTGACCCGAATTCCTGTGTGGATGGTGATATCACTTACTACACTACCGGCGCTCCGGGCAGCCAGATATTCGTAATGAGCTTTGTGGATGTTCCGCACTATCCCGGACCTGAGGGTACTTTCCCTGTTACAGTGCAGGTGCAGTTATATGAAGGCACCGACGAGATCCGCATCGTAACCACCGAGTGGAACAGCGATGGCGGTCTGGCTACGATGGGCCTGAACCATAATGGCACAGAAGCCGATATCGTTACAGGTCGCAACAGCCAGGTATGGGATGCCTTTGAAGAATGTATCTCATTTTTACCTGACGGTCTGCCGGATGAAGGCTGTACCGATCCCACTGCTATCAACTACGACCCCGGTGCTGAGATCGATAACGGTAGCTGCTTCTATGGTTATGAATACACAACCTGTGATTATGCACCGATGCCGACAGAAGGTACGGTAGTGTGTTTGTTCGATGATGATCTGAGCGACCCGATATCTATTGGATTTGATTTTCCTTTCTATGGTGTTGACCACAATACCGCGTATATCAGTTCAAATGGTTTTGTAACCTTCCAGAACGGATTACCGAGCGGTTGTTGCACAGGCCAGGTATTACCGAACGCTACTTATTTAAATACAGTTTTTCTGGGTCAGGAAGACCTTGATCCGAATAACTGTGTAGATGGTGAGATCAACTATTATACCACCGGTGCTCCCGGAGATCAGGTGTTTGTTGTGAACTTCGTGGGCGTTCCCCATTATCCCGGACCTGCAGGAACATTCAATACCACTATGCAATTGCAGTGCTATGAAGCAACCGGAGAAGTACGTATCGTTGTAACTGAATGGAACTCTGATGGCGGTGCGGCCACGATGGGTCTGAATTACAATGGTACGGTTGCCGACTGGGTTCCCGGTCGCAACTCCGAAGTATGGGATGCATTCGAAGAATGTCACAGCTGGATGCCGATCGGCCTCGAAGATATCTGTCCGGTGCCCACCGGTTTGTTTGTGGATGGTATCACCGAGAATGATGCCGTGTTGCACTGGGATTCCGTTCCGGGTGCCGACCAGTATCGCGTAACCCTGCAAAATACGGTTACAGGTTTAACCAGAACCAAGGGTTATTATACCAATATGGTGGAGATCACCGACAAGTTACAGCCGCTCACCACCTATGCATTCAGGGTGAAAACGGTTTGTTATGATGATCTCGGTGAGATCTCTGACCCGTCTGAGTGGTATTTCTTCACCACTCTGGGACGACTGGGCCAGACAGAGGCTAATGTAACCATGTTCCCGAATCCGAACGCAGGCACATTTACACTGCAGTTGAATGGTATGGATGATACGGATATTACCATGCAGGTGTTCGATGCAACCGGCAATCTGCTGATCAGCAGGGTCATCACTACTGCAGGTGCTCAGTATACCGAGACAGTATCGCTCGATGTTCCTTCAGGAATGTATTTTGTGAATCTGAACAATGCGACCACACAACTGACTTATCCGGTTGTGATCCAGAAATAAGGATATTGAGGGCAGTGTGCAAGCATACTGCCCTCGTTTTTTAATTCTTTTTATAACCAATTTCACGCTTATGATAAACTTCAACTTGACCCGACGGATCCTTTCCGTTATGACCATTCTGCTGATCTCAGCATCGGCAGGATTTGCGCAGTACTGCACACCGGTGTATACCACCGGAACCACAGCAGGTGATTACATTGATGGTGTTAGCGTAGGAGCTATCGCCAACACCGCATCCGGCGGTGCGATCACAGGAGTGGGATATTCAGATTACACTTTCCTGTCTACAGATCTTACCGTGGGCATGTCCTACACCATGACCCTCAACAACAACCCGACATGGTCTCAAACCTACACTGCATGGATCGATTATGATCACGATTTTGTATTTGAAACCACTGAAGTGTTAGGTAATGCCAGCCTTTTTGGCGGTGCATCCGGTACTATTACCTTTTCAGTTCCCATCGGTGTGATGGGCGGTGAAACACGCATGCGTGTTCGTTGTATCTATCCTTCCGGATTAGCAACTCCACTGGATCCTTGTACTTCAGCTACTTACGGTGAAACAGAAGATTACACCGTGAACATCATGGGTGGTGCTGCTATTGATGCAGGTGTAGTGGATGTAACCAGCCCGGTTGCAGCTGTTGATCTGGGTGTTGAAAGCGTTACTGTTACCATCCAAAACATGGGCTCAGAGCCGATCAGCGGTTTCTCTGTGAGCTACAGCGTGGATGGTGGTGCTGCCGTTACGGAAGTATATGCAGGTGTCATCGATGCCTACTCAACTGCGAGCCATACTTTCGCCACTACGTATGATTTCACAGCAGATGTTTGCTACGACATCATGGCCTATACAACCTTGGATGGTGACGAATATCCGGACAATGACGATTACACCGAAACTGTATGTAATCTTGGTCCTGTTACCGGTACCGGCGCTTTCTACATTTATTCTAACGTGACCGGTGGTGAACCTTGGTTCAGCACTTCCAACACAACAGCCATGACCGCTGTATTTGGCGCTGAAGGTGTGGGTTGGAACCGCGCGTTCTTCGAAACTGTAGATCCGCTGGCAGTATTCAATTCTGAGAACTGCTTCGTATTCCTCGAAGGTTCTGATGGTTTTGCCATCGAATTGGAGAACTTCCTGACTGCCAACATGACCACCATCGAGAACTGGGTGGCTTCAGGCGGTAAACTGCTGCTCAACGCTGCTCCGAACGAAGGTGACGGCATGAGCTTTGGCTTTGGTGGAACCTCACTGGTGTATGCTTATTATACCAGCAACGCAACTTCACTGGATGCCACACATCCGATCTTCAACGGTCCTTTCATGCCTGCAGGTCTTGATTACTCCGGTACCTCTTTCGGTCACGCCCGCGTAACCGGTACCGGCCTCACCAACCTGATGGCTGATGCATTTGCTCTGGATAATATCGTTCTGGCTGAGAAAGCCTGGGGTGACGGTATGGTGATGTTCGGTGGTATGACCACCGATAACTGGCACGATCCGGATCCGAACGCTTCAAACCTGCGTGCTAACATCATAGCTTACCTGAGCTGTCTCGATTTCTTTATTTGTATGACTCCGGGTGGCCAGTACGTAGATGGTATCACTGATAATGATGCGGTTTGTCACTGGGATGCAGTGGACGGCGCTGATCAGTATCGCTTTGTACTGCAGAACACTTTTACCGGTGTGATCGCAAAACGCAAGTCACTTACTAACAGCTATGACCTGACCGACAAACTCGATCCGCTCACTACTTATGCCTTCCGTGTGAAGACCGTATGTTATGATGAAGTAGGTGACATCTCTGCTCCTTCTCCATGGTACTACTGGACAACACTGGGCCGCATGGGTGAAGAATCCGGTATGGTTTCTCTCTATCCGAATCCGAACAATGGTACCTTCACCATTAATGTGAACGGTTATGCCAACAATGCTTTCACGCTGAATGTATTGTCAGCTACCGGCCAGATCGTGCATACTCGTAATATTCAGGTAAATGGCGACAGCCATGCTGAATTGATCGCGCTGGATAACATTCCGGCAGGTCTGTATCAGGTAAGCCTGAACAATGAACAGCACACCCTTAACTACTCAATTGTAGTTACCAAATAATTGATCTCCGATCAATAACTAAAAAGGCGACCCTCAAGGTCGCCTTTTTAGTTTATTTGATTTCTGTTCAATCCCTGCACAAAGAAGGATACCTCACAACGCTACCCCGGTAA
>DAIMYJ010000030.1:28456-32232 GCA_036734545.1 Chitinophagales bacterium | reverse complement strand
TTGGCTCCACCTTTTGCCATCAAAAGGTGGAAAGGACATATCGAAGGGCAGTACCGAGTAAAGAGTCGTGCCAATTTGAAATAGAATGCTAACGGTACTAGTAAATAGCTACAGCCCCGAATAAGCAGGATTCTTTTAGATTTGCTTAAAAGAATAAGGATGTACAAAGGGATCTTCTTGGTGTTGTGCTGCGCGGGGCTTGCGCTGCAGGCGCAAATACCTGCCGTTGAGGTGTATAGTGGTAATCTGAGCTGGACAGACGGCATCGCCTCGCTTACCGGCGTGCGGAATATTTCCTCGAAGCCGGGTTACGATAACCAACCGTCCTTTTCTGCTGACGGCAGCAAGATCTATTACACGTCCATCCGCTCACTGGATCAGGCAGATATATTTGAATATGACATCGCTACTGTCGCCACGCGACAGGTAAGTAATACCCCAACATCCGAATATTCACCGATGGTAACCGCCAATGGTGATGCCATGACCGTGGTGCGTGTGGAACCGGATTCAACACAGCGGATATGGGTGATGGGACTGCAAAACACGCAGGAGAAACCGTTTTTGAATAAGGTCGACAGCGTTGGCTATTATGCCATCGTTGACAATAAATACGTGGCCTTATTTAAAGTGACTGAAATCCCATCCCTGGTGATCACTGATTTGAAAAAACAGCGCGAGGTGACGGTGGATGTAAATATCGGACGTTGTATCAAACAGATACCGGGAACAACCAACATCAGTTACCTGGTGAAAGGAGGTGATGCCGAGTGGCAGATATATCGCATGGACGTAAAAGCGAAAAAGCGTGAACTGATCACGAACGTGCCGGCAGGGTATGAAGATTTTGTATGGACCCCCGAAGGCAAATTACTCATGGCCCGCGGCAGTGTTGTTTATCAATACGATTGGATACTGGACCCCGAACACCCCGCATTAGGCTGGACGAAAGCATTTGATGTGCCCATGGTGAATGGAAAGAATATTTTCCGCCTGGCCTTATCCCCCGATGGCTCACGTCTGGCGTTCGTTGCTGAGGAATGAATACGTCTTCTTTGATCCTGCATGCCGATGATGCGCTCACACGCGCCTGTGTAGACCGCGGATGCCGCACTTTCGCCGACGCGGCCAGCCTGATCGCCGCACTGCCTTACCGTCGGAATACCGATCGCCAATCCATACTCGCTCCGCTTACTGAATCGTGCGGTACCTGCAGCACTAAACATATGTTCCTGTATGCACTGGCCACAGCCAATGGCTTTGCTGAACATATGCAGTTGTGCATCGGTGTTTATCGTATGCATGCCGGCAATACACCCGGTGTAGGTGAGGTGTTGCGATCATTTGGTCTGCAGGAAATACCGGAGGCGCATTGTTATCTGCGCATCGGTGATCAGATCGCAGATCATACCAGCGCACGTTTCTCGCTTCCGTTCGTGCCTGACCTTATCGAAGAACATGTGCTGCGCGACACGCATGATCTTCTTCGGCGCAAGGAGCAATTACACAAGAATGCTATTGCCCGATGGGCCCAGGAAGTGCAGTTGCATTACACACCCGAACAATTATGGTCCATTCGCGAAGCGTGTATCGCCGCGCTTTCCTGATCACTTTGTGATCACCAGTTCCGTTGTGCCGATATAATGTTCTCCGCGCAGGGTAACATGATACATGCCTGCTGTATAATTACTCAGGTCCAGTGGTATGCTGCCACCTGTGCAGGGTGTCGACATCAATTGCCGACCCAACGCATCTGTGATGAACAATGTTCCTGATCCAGCGAGTACGGGAGCGATGAGCGTAACCCTGTCGACCGCCGGATTCGGCGATAACTGCAGCGGTATCTGTACCAGGTCGCGAATGGCATTCACAACCATGTTCACGCCGTTGCTCACGCCTGTGCAGCCGACGGCATTCGTTACTTCAACGGTATATAATCCGTTCTCTGTTACGGTATATGTTTCTGCGGTGGCACCCGGAATGGGTTCACCATCGAGATACCATTGATAACTCACACCGCCGCCGGTGCTCAGCGTGGTGCCGGTGATGTCGATATCGGGTTCCGGCAAGGGCAATACCGTTACCGTTACAGAGTCTATGCCCACACATCCGTCGGCATCCGTGCCGATTACGATGTATGTGGTGGTGATATCCGGATGTGCATAGGTGCTGGCGGCTTCAGTGTCGTCCAATCCTGCGGCCGGTGACCACGTGTAGGTGAGTGCACCCGTTACTTCGAGCAGGGTGCTGTCGCCTGCGCATATACCGGCACCCTGACCTGCATCAATTTCGGTGGTGCAGGCGGCGCCGAAACAGCAGTTGCCACCGTCGCTGATATCATAGGTGCCTGTATATACGCCATACTGGAAATAGGAATAGCGAATAGTTCCGGGAAGTTCGGTGACAAAATAATCTATGGCCTGATCTACGGTATTACAGCCGCCGGGTACGAAAGTGGAATCGCATACGTAAGCGCAGACCATGAACGGATATCCATCGGGATCAATAAGGGTCACAGGGGGATACATGAGTATGTCCACGATACCTGCATCCACGCCGGTAACGGAGGTGCCACCGCCGCTGTTGTAGCCGGCGTATAAAACCTGTGTTACATTGCCTGCATAGGTGCCGGTGATATTGACATCGATAGATTCATATGTGCAGATACCAATTCGGATATCCGGTATATTCTCATCGATATTGATGGTCATGTTACCGCCATCATAATTGGAATAGATAATAATGTTGCCGGCGGGATTACAAATGCCCTGCGCGGAAATTTCCTGTGTACTGATCAGCCATACACAGCAGGCGAGGAGGATGTATAAACGTTTCATAAGCACATTTTACCCAAAGGTAAACATTTTTTTATGTGCATGTATGCGCAGGGTTAAGCACCGGCGTGGATCCGGAGCAGGATACCGCGCCCGGCAGCGGGTCATTCCCCCACAGCAATTACTGATGCAATTATTGTATCACCAATACCTCCGATGCATGCATGTGATCACCTGTTACGCGTAACAAATAGGTGCCTGCGGGCAGATCAGGTAATGTGAGCGTAGGCTGCGTATCGCGCGCGGCGATGGTCCATGTGCACAGCGATGCGCCCTGTATGTTATACAGCGTTGCTTTTACAGGCTCGTCTTCCGACGGCAGCTCAAGGGTCACCTGGTCATGTGCGGGATTGGGAAATACGCGGAGCTCGGAAGCTTGTTGATGCAGTCGAAATACAGTTGAATCAACATTCACCACCTGAGATTGTGTGACGGTGCATTTATTGCCATACTGCATGGTGGTGGTGATAGTGTACGATCCTTCTGCCGTATACGTGTGCGGACCGGGATCTGTCTGCACTACGGAAATGCCGTCGCCGAAATTCCAGGTTATGGTGTGTGCGGTGCCGTTGAGCGTTACATCCTGAATATCGAGTTGCAGTCCGTTCGATGATACCGAATAATCGATCTCGGGAACGCTTTCGGGATGCAGTTGGAATTCGCGAATGCGGAAAGCCACCGGATGACCGGTTGCCGTTTCAGTTACCGTGAGGTAGAAGATGAGGTCATCGGCAACGGTAAAATCCACATGATCAATACTTTCCAGCGGGAAGCCGAATTCTGTGCCGGTATAGACATCTGCAGTGAGGTTGTTGGTCCAGGTGAAGGTGTAATTTTCGAGTGCCGCACCTTCAATGAGTGTGCCATCGGCTTGCATCAACAAACATCGCATCTTGGCCACGTCATCGTAAGACAACAGGCATTCGTTGTTGTTGGAATAAA
>DAIMYJ010000030.1:14007-28356 GCA_036734545.1 Chitinophagales bacterium | reverse complement strand
CGCTGGTGAAGATGACCACGGTATTGGCAGCGAGGTCGGGATGTTCCTGCAGGGCACCCATGATCCGGCCGACGATGGAATCCATAAACTGCACAGCGGCGATGTATGAAGCCACATAATTTGCGCGCATGGTCTCCTCGAGAATGGCTATGCGTTCTTCGTCGGTGAGGGCAGGATCGATCACCGGTAGATAGGGCAGGTCATCGACGTAGCCGGTGAGCAGTTCATATACATCTGTCTGATCTGCGAGATAGCGGCCAACACCGCCTTCGGGCAGTGCAAAGTAATCATTGAACATGGGATCGGGCTGCGGCGGCATCACGAGGCCGTTAAATGGTGTAGCGTCTGCAGGATGATTGTAGATAATGGGCAGGCTGTCAACCAGCAGGTTGTCTGCATAATAGGAAGGAAAATAATGCTCAGGTATTAACCGGTCAGAATGCGGCTTGCGTATACCCACGCCGAGGAAGAAAGGACGCTCGCAGGTGTTCACGGTATGGTTGGCGAACCCGTGAATAAATGCCACGGCCGAATCGGCCACCCGCTGATCGGCCATATCACTTTCAAGGTCATCAGGTATCTTGCCGAAGTCCAGGCCCGGTGCAAAAACATAAGCTTCCGTTTCATCGGCGAATGCCGTGGTTTCCTGAATGGCGTGCATGCGGTTCCACGACTTGGTTTTAGAGCATGCTACCCCAACCTTGTCATAATCGTTCTCGGTTGGAGTGTGAAAGAACTTACCGAGGCCATAGGTGTAATAGTTGCCTGAGTCTTTGAGCACCTCAGGGATGGTAAACACCGTGGCATTGCCCGTCGCCTCGGAGAAGTTTTCCCTGAACGGATTTTGATAATCGTCGTTGCTCAGCACACCGGTGTAGGAGGGAGTCTTTCCGGATAACAGACTGGTTCTGCTGGGTGCGCAGCCGGGGGCATTGGTGTAGGCGTTGATGAATGTAACACCCTGCGCAGACAGAGCGTCGATGTGTGGTGTCTCCACCTGTGGATGTCCGCCGAGTACGCCAATGTAATCGTTCAGATCATCGACGAGAAAGAAGATGATGTTCGGTTGTTGGGCCTGTGCAGCAGAGAGCAGGCAGCAGGCCACGAGGGTGAGCAGTGAGGTTTGCATGGTGTGTGTTCGGGTTTTCGGTAATGAAGTTCATGCCTGCATCGGGCTGTGGCAACCCACCTTGCGTGAAATTGGGCTATGACCGTGTGAACCGCACCGATAATTGAGTGAATCATGATCCTGCAGCGCAGCAAACCGGAAAATGAGAAGCCTGCCCGGCGTTAACACTACTTTTACAATTGTTCGGTCGGCACCCCATGAACATACTTTAGTTTTGTAACGACCCCAAATTGTAACTATGAGGAGTGGATCACACGCGGTGAGGATCGGTTTTGTATTGCTGCTATGCCTGCTGTTCAATATGCCGGAGGCGGAGGCGCATGTGAAGTGGTTTACCGACGGCAGCTATGCCGACAGGCCTCTGCGGCTGGGTGAAGTGCTCGAAGGCCGGTATTTCTATATGCTGTTCGGTATTTCGCTGGTCACCGTGCTTTTAGGCGTGTGGCTCGATCAGCGCATTTCCAAAACGAAGTGGTATATCCGTGCCGACAGCTGGCTGGATTCGCGGAAGTCGTATGCCGTGATCGTTCTGCGCTTTGCGGCGGCGATGGTGCTCATTCTTTCCTGGCAGAGCAACGCCATGATCGTGCCTACGATACCGATACCCGACAAATACCAATGGGTGGGCTGGTTTCAGTTCGTGCTGGCCTTTTTCATGTTGATACCGCGCACCGTATGGCTGGGTGGTTTGGGCATGGTGGTGATCTGGATGGTGGGAAATATCACCCTGCATCCCTTCCACATGCTGGATTATTTGATGTTTGCCGGCGTGGGTACCTTCCTGATGATGGCTACCTTCCGCGACGGTCGTTATAAGGATGCCGGTCTGGTGGTGTTATACGTTACCGTGGGCTTCTCCCTGTGCTGGGTGGCCCTGGAAAAATTCGTGTATCCCAACTGGAGCCTCTTCCTGATCCGCGAGCACCCGAACCTGGCGATGGGGTTGAATTTCGACTTCTTCCTCAAGTCGGTGGGCTTTGTAGAGTTTGGCCTCGGCTTCCTGCTGCTGGTATGTCTGCTGCAGCGGCCGCTGGCGATCATCATCACGATCGTGTTCTTCATCACCTCTTCCGTGTTCGGTAAAACCGAGATCATCGGTCACACGCTGATCCACGGTGCACTTATCGTGTTCCTGCTCGAAGGCCCGGGAAGCTTCTACATCCGCCTGCGTCAGCGCTTTGCCAATGTCTTCCTGCGTATGGGCTTTACAGCGGTGAATTTTATCGCACTGTTCACCCTGATCACGCTGGTATATACCAATCTGGCCAATTCCAAATACGAGAAGAAGCTCGAGTTCATGTCCAAAAAGCCTGAGTTCCAGATGGGACAGGTAGAGCTCGCCGGATATCCCAAATCCGATATCCCGAGTGTATGGATGGACATCACGCCTGATGCGCGCTCCGGTTATAACATTCACTTCAACCTTACCAACTTTGAATTCGCCCCTGAAAAGGTGAATACTGACCATGTGATGGGGGAGGGCACCCTGAATCTGTTCGTGAACGGGGAGAAGGTGGCCCGGGTATACAGCGAATGGTATCATCTCGAGCTCAAGGATCCGGGCACTTATGAGATCGTGGTGACCATGAACAGCAATGCGCTGAGTGAATACACCATCCGCGGTACGCCCATCAGTGCACGTGAGAACCTGACCGTGGATTGATGCCTGCACTTGTGCACATGGACTGTGCATCCAATTAGCCCCGGTTTGCTACATTTGCGCCTATGACCGAAGTCGACCTCTTCATACCCTGCTTCATTGACCAGATGTTTCCGGAAACGGGTTTCAACATGGTCAAGGTGCTTGAAAAAGCCGGTTGCCGGGTGCATTACAATCCCAACCAGACCTGTTGCGGCCAGCCGGCATTTAATGCGGGATACTGGAAGGAGATGGAGGATGTGGGTAAGAAATTCCTCGCTGATTTTGCGAATTCCGACCGCTATGTGGTAGGGCCTTCAGGGTCCTGTGTGGGCTTCGTGCGCAATTTCTACGGCGAGCTGTATGCGAACACGCCGGTTCATAATTATCACAAGAACCTGAAGAAGAATCTGTACGAGTTCACCGAGTTCCTGGTGGATGTGCTGAAGGTGGAAGATTTCGGCGGAAAGTTCCCGTCGAAGGTCACCTACCACGATGCCTGCGGTGCATTGCGTGAATGTAAGATCAAGGAAGCGCCGCGCAAACTGCTTTCGCATATCGAAGGGCTGGAGCTGGTGGAGATGCAATATCCGGAGACCTGCTGCGGATTCGGCGGCACGTTTGCGGTGAAATTTGAGCCTATTTCCACCGGGATGGCCGACAGTAAAGTGGCTGATGCACTGAGCACCGGTGCCGAGTACATCGTATCCACCGACTATTCCTGTCTGATGCATTTGCAGGCTTACGTAGAGAAGCAGCAGATGCCCGTGAAGGTGCTGCACATCGCCGATCTGATGGCCATGAGCATCGCCTGACACACAGGCGGAACTTTTTACCGTTCATTTAGCATTGGAACTGCACATGGATATCGTTGCCCGCATACAGGATGAGATCAGGAAATACCAGTCCAACAGTTTGCGGTTATTCACCTCCTCCTCGTTCCAAACACACAGCACGGTGATGCTGCATATTATTGCGCAGACCGACCCGTCCATACCCGTATTCTTTCTGAACACCGGTTTCCATTTTCCGGAAACGATCCAGTATAAAAATCAGATCACCCGTTTATTCGGTCTCAATACCATCGACCTCCGCGCTGCCACACCCAAAAGCATGCAGGTGGATGACACTGGCCGTTTCCTGTATACCAGTGATCCGGATTACTGTTGTTATCTGAACAAGATTCAACCGCTCGAGCCCATGCTGGATACTTATGATGTGTGGATCAACGGTGTGCGTGCCGATCAGAATGCCAATCGTGCCACCTTCACGCGTGAGGCCGCTACCGCGCGACGGGCTATGCGGTATCATCCGATGCTGGAGTGGACAGGCAAAATGATCTACGACTATATTCGCACGCATCAGATACCTCACCATCCGCTGGATGCCAAAGGCTATATGAGTATCGGCTGCGAACCGTGCACGCGCAAGCTCAGCGCCGAGATATTATCGGATGAACGACAGGCGCGCTGGTACGGCATGTCGAAGACCGAGTGCGGATTACACACAGAACTCATCAAAAAATGAAAGTACTGATCACCGGCGGCGCCGGATATATCGGCTATGCCCTCGCACAGCGCCTTGCTGCCAATCCTGCAGTGCATGAGATCGTATTGTATGACAACCTCAGCAGGCACAACGAGATCATCTTTTTCGGTGAACGTTTCGGTGCAGGGAAAATGCGCCTGATGAAAGGCGATATTCTCGATGCGCGAAAATTGCGTATGGCGATGAAGGGTGTGGATGTGGTATACCATCTCGCCGCCAAAGTGCTTACGCCATTCGCCAATCAGGATCCGCATTTTTTTGAGCAGATCAATCACTGGGGAACCAGTGAGGTGGTGGAAGTAGTGGAGAACGCGCAGGTGCAGCATTTCATTTATCTGTCCAGCGCATCCGTTTACGACCGCGTTACGGATGAAGCGACAGAAGCCACCATTCCGAATCCGCATACCTATTACGGCATTTCGAAGATGCGCGGTGAGGAACACATCAAACGCATACCTGACACCACGAAGTCGTACATCATCCGCAGCGGTAATGTGTACGGTTACAGTCCTTCGATGCGTTTCGACGCCGTGATCAATAATTTCATGTTCCAGGCGAATTTTGAGAACAAGATATCCATCCATGGCACCGGTGCGCAAACGCGTGCGTTCATTCACATCGATAATGCCGCAGAAGCACTTGCACAGATACCATTCAGCACGGTCACGCCCGGCACCTATAATCTCGTGACCAAGAATCTCGCGGTGAATGATATTGCGGAGGCGGTGTGTGCTTTGTATCCCGGCTGCGACCGCATATTCATCAACCAGCATCTGATGCTCGGCAGCATACGGGTAAGCACGGCATCGGCGCTTTGGGACCATATTCAGATCCGGGAGCGCAGCCTGCTGGAAGAACTTGCCGATTTTAAAGATAAATTTGCCTTCACCGGTTTCAACGGGTAAGCGCAAAACAAGGGCATGCACGACATTCGATCCATACTGAAACAGTATTGGGGCTATGATACTTTCCGTCCCGCACAGGAGGCGATCATTCAGGCCGTGCTGGAAAAGAAAGATACGCTGGCGCTCCTGCCCACCGGCGGCGGAAAATCCATTTGCTTTCAGGTGCCCGCACTGGCGGAGGAAGGGGTTTGTATGGTGATCTCACCGCTCATCGCCTTGATGAAAGACCAGGTATCCCATTTGCTGCGCCGCAAGATCCCCGCACATGCGATATATAGCGGGATGACGAAACGCGAGGTGGATATGGCGCTGGAGCAGGCGGTGCAGGGCAAGGTAAAATTCCTGTATGTGTCGCCGGAGCGCGTGCAAACCAGTTTATTCCGAGAACGCTTCAAACGCATGCAGGTCAATCTGATCGCGGTGGACGAAGCGCATTGTATCTCGCAGTGGGGATATGATTTTCGTCCGCCTTACCTGCAGATCGCCGAACTGCGCGAACACCATCCGAAAGTGCCTGTGCTGGCGCTTACTGCTTCTGCCACACCGCAGGTTTGTAAAGACATCATGGACAGGCTTCGGTTCAGCACGCCGCACATGGTCAAGGGCAGTTTTGTGCGTCCTAACCTCGGCCTCATCGTGCGTGAACAGGAGAACAAGGAAGATAAGCTGCTGGAAATATTGCGCAATGTGCCGGGCAGCGCCGTGATCTATGTGCGCAATCGTCGCCGTACCAAAGAGGTGGCAGAATTTTTACTGCGGCATCATATCTCTGCCGGATTTTATCACGCCGGTCTCGATCCTGAAGTGCGCAATAATCGTCAGGATCAATGGGTGCAGGACAGGTTGCGGGTGATGGTATGCACGAATGCGTTCGGCATGGGCATCGACAAACCGGATGTGCGCGTGGTCGTGCATCTGGATCTGCCGGATGCGCCGGAAGCGTATTATCAGGAGGCAGGCCGTGCTGGTCGCGACGGAAAGCGATCCTTCGCCGGATTGTTGTTCGACGCGGCAGATGTACGCATGCTGAACGAAAACGTCCAGAAGCAACATCCCGAGCCGGCGTTCGTGCGCACGGTGTATCACCATCTGTGCAATTATTGTCAGGTTGCTATCGGCGCGGGAAAGGAAGAAAGCTATGACCTGGATATCGCAACACTGTGCAAGAATTTCGCGCTGCCTGCACTCGAAACACGCAATGCCCTGCGCGTGTTGGAGCAACAGGGATGCATTTATCTGAGTGAAGCGTTTTATAAACCCTCCACTATACATATACCGGTAGATAAGGAGACACTCTATCGCTTTCAGGTGGAACACAAGACCATGGAGCCCGTGATCAAGATCATTTTGCGCACGGCCACCGGTGTGTTCGATGAACCTGTTGCGGTGAAAGAGTCGTCGCTGGCGTATCATGCCTCGATGCCGGAGGACAAACTCACGGAGGTGTTGCATTATCTGCATAAACTGGAGATCATCCACTATGCACCCTTGCGTAAAAAACCGCAGGTCACCTTTCTGCAGCCGCGTATGGCTGCCGAGCAGTTGCCGCTGGACCTGGCGCTGATGCAGATGCTCCGCGAACGCGCCCTGCAGCGGGCAGAGGCCATGCAGGACTATGTGTACAACCATGTGCGCTGCCGCTCCCAGCTACTCCTGGAATATTTCGGTGAGACCACCGAGCCATGCGGCGTGTGTGATATCTGCGTGGAAAAACACCGCATGGGTATCAGCGATACCGAGTTCCGTCGTATTTTTGACTGGATCAAAGAGCGATTGACATCCGGAACCATCACACCTGAGACCCTGATGCACGATACCTTGCCGGCACGCAGTGAAAAGATTCTCGAAGTATTGCACTTCCTCACCGATTCGCGCCAGGTGTTGCACACGGATGATAATATCCTTATCTGGAAAGCGTGAAGCATATAGTCTGTACCGTCACCAACGACCTCACCTACGACCAGCGCATGGATCGTATCTGCACAGCATTGGTGAAGGCAGGATATTTTGTTACGCTGATCGGATTTGAAAAAACACGCTCCGTTCCGCTCGAGCAAAAACCGTATGCACAGAAAAGACTGTCGCTGCTGTTCACAAAAGGGAAGTTGTTCTATCTCGAATATAATTTCCGCTTGTTCTGGTATTTGTTGTTCCGCCGGTACGATATCTATAACGGTATCGATCTCGACACGCTGCTGCCGGTGTTCATGGTGGCACGACTGAAACGCAAACCGGTGGTGTATGATGCGCACGAATATTTCACCGAGTTACCGGAGATCGTTGACCGTCCGCTGGTGCGCAGGGCGTGGGTGACACTGGAGCGTATGTTGTTGCGGCATGTGCGGTATAATTATACCGTGAGTGAGGCCATTGCGGAAGCACTTGCTGCGCGTCATCGCCAAACATATCATGTCATCCGCAATGTGCCCGTGCTCAGGGCGCATGCATCCGTTCCGTCGCAGGGATATATCTTATACCAGGGCGCCCTCAACAAGGGCAGGGGGCTGGAGCAGTTGTTTGCGGCCATGCGCGATGTGGATGCTGAATTATGGATAGCCGGTGAAGGCGATCTTTCCGAATCGTTGCGCGCACTCGCAGCCTCCATGCCGCATGCCGATCGTATCCGTTTTCTGGGTTATGTGAAACCGGCTGAACTGAAACATATCACCGATGCAGCATTGATCGGCGTGAATCTGGTGGAGCAACTCGGACTGAGTTATTATTTTTCACTTTCCAATAAATTCTTTGACTACATACATGCCGGCATCCCTCAGGTGACGATGCATTTTCCGGAATACAAAAGATTGAACGAACTGTATCACGTGGCGGTGCTGGTGAATGATCTTGAGCCGCAGACACTGAGTACAGCATTAAATTCACTGTTGCGTGATAAGGAACTGTATGCCGCATGCGTTCAGCATACACAATCCGCCAAACAGGAATTGAACTGGCAGCGGGAAGAAGAAAAGCTGATCGCCATATATCGACAAATTGGATAAGCAGCATCTCCATATCATTGCTTTCAATGTGCCGTATCCGCCGGATTACGGTGGCGTGATAGACGTGTATCACAAGATCACGGCGCTGGCGCGTGCGGGCGTGCAGATCCATTTACATTGTTTTCAATATGGGCGGCCGGAAGCAGCGGAGTTGGAGCAATGGTGCGCATCGGTGCATTATTATCCGCGCAAGGCGATGTGGACGGCCCTGTTCACCCGCACACCGTTCATCGTTGCCACGCGTGCATCACGTGCGCTGCGTGCGCGGTTGCTGGAAGATGCGCATCCCATCCTGTTCGAAGGACTGCATGATTGTCACCTGCTTACCGATCCTGCCTTGCAGTATAGAGTGAAAATGGTGCGCATGCATAATGATGAGGCGCAGTATTATGGAGATCTGGCCGCACGTGAGCAGCATTTTTTCAGACGATGGTATTTTACTATCGAATCTGCGCGGTTACGACGCTATGAACAGGTACTTGAACACGCAGATGCCCTTTGTTGTATATCCCCTGCAGAGACCGATCATTTCAAAAAAAGATTTCCGCAAACGGTGTATGTGCCGGCTTTCCATGGTCATGAGCAGGTGAGCGGCAGGGTAGGGAAGGGCGATTTTGTTTTGTATCATGGTAATTTGAGTGTGAATGAGAATGTGGAGGCAGCGATGTTCCTCATCAAAGAGGTATTCAGTAAGATACATGTTCCACTGGTGATCGCCGGCGCGGCTCCGGATCCGCAGTTGTATGCTGCGATAAAGGGACTGCCGCACATCCGCATAGAAGCAGACCCCTCGCATGAACGCCTGCAGCAATTGATCCGTGATGCGCAGATACATTTTCTGCCGGCTTTTCAGCAAACCGGTATCAAATTAAAATTACTGAATGCGCTGTTCAACGGCCGCCACTGCCTGGTCACTCGGCAGATGGTGGAGGGCACCGGGCTTGAACCGTATTGTTTGCTCATCCACACACCGGAAGAAGCGATAGAGGCATTGGCCACCTATATGCATATTCCCTTCACGGAAGAAGATCTCCAATTCAGAAAGCCCATCGCGGCGATGTTCTCGGATGCACACGCGGCTGATCAGATACGGGCACTTATGCAGGCACCTGTTCGGTAATGAGTTTACCGCCGACAGTTTTTAAAATGCGTGCCGGGAATTTTTCAAGGATATTGTAGTTATGCGTAGCCATCAAAATGGTGGTGTGATATTCCTTGTTGAGGAAACGCAGTAATTGCATGATATCATCTGAAGTTTCGGGATCCAGGTTACCGGTAGGTTCATCGGCAATAATGGCCACCGGATCGTTGATGATGGCCCGTGCGATCACCACGCGCTGCTGTTCACCGCCGGAAAGCTCAAACGGCATTTTGAATCCTTTCGATTGCAGGCCTACGCGTTTCAAGGCTTCATCACTTTTCAATTTGATGAGTGAGCGGTCTAAGGTGCCGGTGGCACGCAATACGAATTCCAAATTTTCTTCTACGGTGCGGTCCATCAGCAACTGAAAATCCTGAAAGATGATGCCCAGTTTGCGACGGAGGAAAGGAACGGTCTTCCAGGTAATGCGTGACAGATCGAAGCCGGCCACGGTAGCCTGACCCGAACGCAGCGGCAGGTCGCCGTAGATGGTCTTGAGCAGACTGCTCTTACCGGTGCCCGTTTTGCCGATCAGGTAGACGAATTCGCCGTGCGGGATGGAGAAACCCACATCGCTGAGCACGAGGCTTTTGCCCTGATAGATGCTCACTCCGGAGAACTGGATGTCGTTATTGGCCGTCGCATTTTCCATACGCTGCGAAATTAGCCTGTGTCATGTGCGCGTCAGTATCGACTTATTAACAGCGGGCTTCGCGATTGTAGCCGTAAATTTGCGGCATGGGATTACAGAATGATCTGCTGCTGCGCGTGGCAGCGATGGAGCAGGTGGAGCGTCCACCTGTGTGGTTGATGCGTCAGGCGGGTAGGATATTGCCGGAATACCGCGCGCTGCGGGAGAAAGTGCAGGGATTCAAGAATCTGGTGGAGAACCCGGAGCTGGTGTGCGAGGTAACGCTGCAGCCGGTGCGGGCACTCGGCGTGGATGCCGCCATCCTGTTCAGCGATATTCTGGTGATCCCGGAGGCTATGGGATTGCCGTACCAGATGGTAGAATCGAAAGGGCCGTGGTTCGAGCAGACCATAGACACGCCGGAAGATATCGACAGGCTCCATATTGCCGATCCGGCGGCCTCGCTGGCCTTTGTAACGGAAGGTATCCGGCTCATTAACCGCGAACTCAACGGTAGTATCCCGCTCATCGGTTTTGCAGGGGCGCCGTGGACCATCTTTGCCTATATGGTGGAAGGAAAGGGCTCCAAGACCTTCAGCAAGGCCAGGACCTTTCTGTATCGCCATCCGGAGGCCTCGCATCGACTGCTGGGCATGATCACCGATTCCACTATCGCCTATCTGCAGGCCCAGGTGCGGGCAGGGGTGCATATCGTGCAGTTGTTCGACTCCTGGGCTGGGATCTTGTCGCCGCAGCAATATGCCGTGTTCTCTATGCCTTACATAAGCCGTATCTGTGATGCCATTCAGGAGGTGCCGAAGACCGTTTTCCCGAAAGGTGCCTTTTTTGCCCGGAAAGCCCTTGCAGAGGTCAACTGTCAGGTGATAGGCCTCGACTGGAACATGGATATCGCCGAGTCGCGGGCCCTGATCGGCGACCGCAAGGCGCTGCAGGGCAATCTGGACCCCTGTGTGTTGTTCGCAGAGGGCTCGGTGGTAGAGCAGGAAACCCTCCACATGCTGCGCGCGTTCGGCCGTCATCATATCGCCAATCTGGGGCACGGCGTGTATCCCGACACCCCGCTGGACAACGTCAGACGTTTTGTGGACACAGTTAAAAATTTTTCATATTCCAGGCCTTGAGGCTGCACAATTTGGTATGTGTAAGAATATGTGCATAAAAAGTGCAGATAAGATTTGATTTCGGGAGCACAGAATTCTAAGTTTGTCATGCGATTCTGTGCCTATGCGGCTTATTTACTCAGGTTTACTCTATTCCGGACTATTTCTGTGTACACACTTAAATGTGTATGCACAGGGTTATGTAGGTGTGGGAACCACCACTCCGGCTGAAAAGCTGGATGTGAATGGAGCCGTGATCGTGCGCGGTGATGCCACCACAGTCCCACCGGTAGCCGGAACCATCCGCTGGAATGCAGCCGACGGCATGCATGACGGACGCACCAGTGCGGGAGAGTGGCGGAGGCTGGAGAACGACATGTCGCTGCTTACCGGGGATTATTATACGATCAACTGCGCTCTTTCTCTGAGCACAACCGTTGGAGGGGGTGTTTCAACCAGTGTCGGTGCATATGATACACCATTTAGCACACAATTTTCAGATGCGAAAAAGCAATATTTATATTTCGCATCAGAGTTAACTTCTGTAGGCTTTTGCGCCGGAAATATAACTGCAATCGGCTTTAATGTCTTGACTCTTGGCACTCCAAACATTAATAACTGGACTGTTAAACTGAAAAACACACCCTTAACAGCTTTGACAGGAACTACTTACGAGACTGGCCTTACAACTGTTTATGGGCCCTCTAATATTACAATTGCTGCAGGGGTAAATACTTTTACATTTGGGACGCCTTTTTATTGGGATGGCACAAGTAACCTAATGATAGAGGTGTGCTTTGATAATGGCGCAGCTGCCGGAACAAATTCCTCGGTAAATATTAACAACCTAGGGATCGTTAACCGTAACCGCAACTATAATGCAACACTTGCACTTTCTAGTGGGTGTGGATTGGTAACCGGAACTCTTGTATCTCCAGTTCGTCCCAACGTGATCATCACCGGCACCACTACCGGCCCTACGCCCACCACAACCAGTTATATATACTCAGTACAACCCTGGGTTGTTGGAACACCTGCTCTTCCTGCGCCTTATTTGAGCCATGGTCCGGGCACGGTCACTGCCCAGGCGCTTTACGATGATAATACCCTTCTGAGTGATTACGTATTCGATGCCTATTTCGATGGCCGTGTATCCGAGGAGGACCTGGCCTTGCATGCGGATTATAAGATGGCGGATCTGGAAGAGATGATCCAATTCATGGAGGAGCATCGCCATCTCCCTACGATCAAGGGGCGTAGCGACTGGGAACAGAATGGTAAGTTCTCGGTGGGTGAGCTCAGCAGCTACCTATGGGAAACCTCTGAAACACAGGCTCTGTATATCATTGAGCTTCGCAAGCGGCTCGATGCCTTAAAAGTGAAAACCATTCAACTGGAACAGAAATGAGTTTCACCCGAACATATCGACTCTGGTTGTGCGGCCTGCTTATGCTGGCGGTGCAGGGTATGTATGCGCAGGGTCAGGTGGGATTCGGCACGGATACACCCGGCGAGAAGGTAGACATCAACGGTGCCCTGATCATCCGCGGTGATGCGGCAGCGGTAACGCCTGTTGCGGGCACTATACGCTGGAACAGCGCGGATGGCAAGCACGACGGACGCGTGTCAGCCGGCTCCTGGATACGGTTGGAGAATGACAACCTGTATGAAGAGGACGGTGACTATACTTCCTTGGTGTGTGGAACCATACTCACTACGGCTGCCGGACTTGTAACCGGAGTAAGTGTAGACCAGCATGATACGCCTTTTGGCACTGCTTTCCAGGATAAACGGGGACAATATCTCTATTATGGTAGCGATATTGTTGCCGGCGGTTTGTGTGCGGGTTATATCACCCAGATCGGTTTTCAGGTGTCCGCCCTCGGCGCCCCTGCAACCCTGAACTCCTTGCAGGTAAAGATGAAAATGACCACCACCACCTCGCTTGTAGGAACCGTATGGGAAACAGGCATGACCACTTATTTTGGTCCGGGTGCCGTTACACTGGGTCCCGGCCCTAACTATATCTCGCTGACTACCGGTGCTTATCCCTCAGGGTTCTATTGGGATGGATATTCCAATATCCTTGTTGAGATATGTTATGATAATGCATCCAACTCTTTTAATTCTGGTGTGGATGTTCAAGCGTCTCTCGCTTATAATGCCACCCGCTCTGCAGCTGTGAATTTTTCTGCCGGTTGCGGACTGGCAGCAACCACTGTGCTGGCCCGCCGTCCGGTGATCTTCTTTACCGGAAATGCCAATGGTCCTGTTACGGGAGTTTCTGATTACCTCCTGTTTGAAGAAGGCGTCGTAATAGGCAATCCTGTAATGCCTGCACCGTATGTGCACCATGGTCCCGGTACTGTTACCGCAGAAGGCATTTATGATGAGAATATTTTGATCAGCGACTACGTTTTCGACCAGTATTTTGATGGCCGTATGCGTCCTGGTGACCTTGAGCAGCATGCTGCTTATACCTACCGGTCTATGGATGAGATGGAGGCCTTTATGCGCGAGCACAGGCATCTTCCGACCATCAAAGGGCGGGCAGAATGGGAGAAGAAGCGCTTTTCAACAGGGGAACTGGCCACCCAGTTATGGGTCACGATGGAAACGCATGCACTCTATCTGAAGGAGCTGCATGAGCGAACCCTGACGGCAGAACATATTTTGACCGGTCCCGAGGCTTTATTAGCGGAAGCCTACGAGGCAGAGATCGAGCGCACCCGCAATGATGCCGGACTGTCGGCAGATGAGCGGGAGGCCAAAATAGCATTATTGAACCAACGCCTGGAGGAGATCGAACATGCGCCGTAACCAAACCCAACACAGTTGCTTACGCGCCCTGGCAGTTTTGTGCGCGATGGTGCCCGCATGGGTATTCGGTCAGGGTAATACCGGCATCGGTATCAATACGCCGCAGGAGCGACTGGATGTGAATGGGGCCATGATCATTCGTCAACCTGCAGCAGCAGTGACCCCTATACCCGGTACCATACAATGGAATACCGGTGCGGGTTATCATGAAGGCCGCACCGGCGCAGGCACCTGGATCAAACTGGAGAACGATAACACCGTAGGTTACGGTGATTATACCGCATTATTGGAAGTATGTACCTCTCCGGCCACGGTGGGTAGCAATGAGTATACCACACCCTCCACCGGATATTTCAATCCGAACTTTGAAGAGAATCCCTTTGGCACCTGGTGGATGGATGACCGCACGCAACTGC
>DAIMYJ010000030.1:0-13907 GCA_036734545.1 Chitinophagales bacterium | reverse complement strand
AACTTTGAAGAGAATCCCTTTGGCACCTGGTGGATGGATGACCGCACGCAACTGCTGTATAAAGCCAGCCAGTTAACTGCAGCGGGTGTTTGCGCAGGTAATATCAATTCCATAGGATTCAACGTGGTTACGCCGGGGGCATACAGCATGACCAACCTGACCATTAAAATGGCTTCTACGGCACTGACCACTTTATCCGGTTACGTGGCCGGCCTGACCACGGTATATACCACTGCAAGCTACACACCGGTCATTGGTGCTAACGATTTCACACTGACACCGGCCTTCGTATGGAATGGTACTGATAATATAGTGATCGAAGTTTGCTATGATAACTCCGGATGGGGTGCAGGTTGCACGGTAACCGGCGATATGAATGTCGGCTACAATTCGGCCGTGGGATATTATTCAGACATCGCTGCTGCCAGCCTTTGCGCAGATCCGACAACCTACTTTACCGATGACCTTCCACAACTTCGGGTGATCGGTCCTCCACCAATGGTCACTGCCGGTACGGATTCCTATCTGAAATTTGATTACGGCGTAGTTGTAGGCAGCCCGATCCTCTTTTACGGCGCCGATTTCAATGGCCCCGGTACCTTAACAGCCCTGGGTGTATACGACGACAATACGCTGATCTCCGATTTTGTTTTTGATGAATACTACGATGGCACCATACGTCCGGAAGACCTGAAAGGCCGTGATGATTACAGGCGCTATTCCATACACGAGATGGCGGATTTCGTGGAACAATACCGGCACTTACCGACCATCGAAGGCCGTGAGGCGTGGGAGCAAAAGGGCGGCTTCTCACTGGGTGAATTGCTCACACAATTGTGGGTGACCGCCGAGAACCAGGCCATTTATATCACTGAACTCAATACAGACCTCAAGACCATCGAAAAACAGATCGTGGATAATCACGAGACCATCCGCCTGGGCTATGAGCAGGCACTTGGTAAGATTCGGCAGGATGTGCTGCTGTCACCCGAGGTGAAACAGATGGCTGAGGAATCTATAAACGAACGACTCTTATTATTGGAAACCCTTGTAAAGAACTTCCATAACTGATCTTGATACGCTGGGGATTGACATATCTGTTGTTTGGTTGTGCGGTGTTCTCCGCGCAGGCACAGCTGTATATTGCCGGTAACGGCACAAACAAAGAGGTGTATGTCGATGGTACCCTGGTGGGAGAGCCGGCGCTGTATGTGAACGGTTATATCAGCAATAACGGAGGTGAATTATACAATGACCTTGGCGAGATAGAACTGACGGGCGACTGGGAGAACTATCCCGGTGTCGGCGGTTCATATGAATCCAACGGTATTGAGCGGTTCACCGGCAGCAGCAATCAGGTGGTGCGTGGCACCATGAACGGCACGGTGGGTAACATCAACCAGTTCTATAACCTGAGGATCGATAAAACGGCAGCGGGACAAACCGTTTCACTGCAGACCAATGCCAACGTAAATCCAGCCGGAACGGTCAATTTTGAGACCTTCGGCATCATCCGCACAGATATCGCCTCTCATGGCAATAACGGGTCTTTGTATCCGTATGAGTTATTCACCCGCAACACTTCCACCGCCTGTATCATCGGTTATGCTACCGCCGGCAGCGATAATTATGTGGAAGGCCGTCTGCGAAGGGCCATCACCGGCACGGGAAGCTACTATTTCCCTATTGGCGTGCAATCGACCACACTTGACGGTGAAGAGCCTTTCTTCATAAACTTTACCGGTGCACCCACCTCCAATATCCTCACCTATGTGCAGCCGGGTTCCATCAATCTGATGGGCACAGTGATGTATTGCGATGTGGGCACAGACCCTGATCCCACGACAGGAACTACCATTTTGGCCAACCCCTGGTCGCCGGCCGACGGCATTCTGGACCAGTTGGTTACGAACTGTCAGTATAGCGTGGAATGGGTTGCACTCTCCAGTGTACCCGGCCCCTTTGATTACGATATTACCGTAGAGCCCGGACCTGTGCTGCAGGCCGAATGTCCGTTCTACAGCGCTACCTGGCTCGGAGAATTGAAGTGGACAGCCAAGGATGGCATCCCCAACAATGCCGCCGTGGCCTCACCGGCACCCTTCCTCACGCCGGGATACATGACGTGCCCGAACCTCTTTACGATCCTGGACCTCACCAGTTTCTCCGTATTCCGTGTGCACGGCATCGTTGACGGCACCGGCGTGATCCTGCCCCTCGAGCTGCTGGATTTCTCCGGACAGGCGCAGTCAGCAGGCAATATGCTGCACTGGGTGACCGACAATGAGACCAATAACGACTATTTCGTTGTGGAAAGCAGTGCAGATGCGGTGAATTTCAAACAGATCGGCACGGTGGATGGTGCAGGAACCACTACGCAGATGCGTCAGTATGGCTTCCTGGACAGCGATCCGATAGCCAATACCACATATTACCGACTGCAAACCATTGATTTCTCAGGCGTTTCTGCCTACACCCATACCATCAGTCTCACCCGCCAGCCGGGTCAGGAGCTGCGTATCTCACCGGTGCCGGCGCTCACAGAGGTAAGCGTTCGCTATACCAGTGATGTGATCGCTTCAGCAGACCTGATCATTTTTGGTATGGATGGCACACCTGTGCATCAGCAGGCCTGGGATGTGCGCTCCGGGATCAATGAACTCGTGCTGGACATCAGCACTTACACACCCGGCACCTACATCGTGCAGATCACCGGCGCAGGCGAACCGATGCGTGGCAAATTGATCAAGCAATAAGCTTCCACTTGTTTACTGTCCACTCGTTCGGTGAATTCGATGCACTGAACAATTCCTATCTTTATCCGCAATATGTTTAGTGAGATCCTTATCATTCTGCTACTGATCGTATTCAACGGACTGCTGGCCATGGGTGAGATAGCGATGGTGAGTGTGCGGAAGATCCGACTGGAAAGTGCAGCCAAGCGCGGCGATATCCGCGCCAAGCGGGCATTGGCTCTGCATAACGAGCCGACGAAGTTTCTGAGCACCGTGCAGATCGGGATCACCCTGATCAGCATTCTTACCGGTATTTTTTCCGGCGCTGCCATCAAGGATACGATCGCTTTCGAGATCACTAAGATCTCCGTCCCTGCCATTCAGGAATATGCAGAATCCATTGCCCTGGTGATCGTGGTGATCCTGATCACGGCTGTTTCACTGATCGTAGGTGAGCTGGTGCCCAAACGCATCGGTATGCGTTTTCCGGAGCCTATCGCTAAGACGATGGCCGGGCCGATGCTTTTCTTATCCGCGCTCACAAAACCTTTTGTATGGTTCCTTACCAAGGCCAGCGACCTGCTGTTGCGTGTGCTGCAGATCAAAGGATCATCTGATGAGCAGGTGACCGAGGAAGAGATCAAGGCCATCATTCAGGAGGGCACCCAAACCGGTGCCATCGAAGAAATAGAACAGGATATCGTGGAGCGTGTGTTTCATCTGGGTGATCGTCGCATCGCCAGCCTGATGACACATCGCAACGACATCATCTGGCTGGATGTGAGCGAACCCATCGAACGTGTATACGAGGATATACAAAGCGAGGTACACAGTATCTATCCGGTATGTGACGGTGAATTTGATAAGGTGCTCGGTATCGTGTATATCAAAGACCTGTTTATCGCCCGCACCAAACAGGAGATCACCGGATTGCGCGAACTGATCAGGCCTGTGCTGTTCCTGCCGGAGAACAATACGGCCTATGATGTGCTGGCTAAATTCAAAGAATCAAAGATCCACTATGCTCTGGTGGTGGATGAGTATGGGTCGGCACAGGGACTGGTAACAATAAACGACATTCTCGAAGCGCTGGTGGGAGAGTTCGATGAGCTCAACCTGCCGGATTATTCCATCATAGAGCGTGAAGATGGATCCTTTCTCATTGATGCGGCATTGCCATTCTATGACTTCCTCAATTATTTTGAGATGGAAGAAGAGTTCGCTATGCTCGATGAGGTGGAATACAATACACTGGCCGGATTTCTCCTGCACCAGCTCGAGCGGATCCCGAAGGAAGGGGAGCGTGTCGACTGGAAACAGTATGAATTCGAGGTGATGGATATGGACGCGACCCGCATTGACAAAGTACTTTTCAGACGCAAGTAACGACCACCGATGATTTTGATCGCGGATAGCGGTTCTACCAAAACAGACTGGGCACTGATCACCAATGATCAGTCCGTGATCCGGTTTTCTTCGGCAGGTATGAATCCCAATACCACTGCGGAGCAGGAATTGTTGCACACGCTGAGTGCACAAACCTTTCTCATGCGCCATATGCAGGATGTCAACACGGTATATTTTTACGGCGCCGGTTGTACGGGCGCGGAGAATATCCGCCGTATGGAAACAGTGCTGGGTTCTTTTTACACCCACGCAACTATACACGTACATAGCGACATGACAGGCGCCGTATATGCGGTCCGCACGGGCCATGAACCCTGCATCATCGGTATTCTCGGCACAGGCGCCAACAGTTGTTTTTTCGACGGGGTGCAGATATCCGGACTGGATTTTAGTCTCGGCTATATATTGGGTGATGAAGGCAGCGGTACCTGGATCGGTAAGCGATTATTGCGCGATTATTTTTATGGTGTAATGCCTGAACATCTGCGTGTATCTTTTGAACAGAAGTTTCCGCTGGAACGCGCTGTCGTTCTGCAGGCGGTATATCGTTCGGCAGCCCCGGCGGCTTACCTGGGCAGTCTCGCACCGTTTGCCTGGGAGCATGCCGACGATGGTTATGTTCAGGCGCTTCTATTGGAAGGCGTAAAAAGCTATATCGATATTAATATCCGCCGGTTTACCGTGCAACCGAATACGACAGTGCATATGATCGGCAGTATTGCTTATCGTTTGCAGGATAAGATCAGTGAATACCTGGCGGCCAATGGCCTGCGTGCCGGTAAATTTTTACAAACACCGATGGAAGGTTTGATCGACTGGCATATGCGTGATGTTGTATGATACTTATGGAAAAGACGAACACCTTTACACAAACACAAGCCTATGCAGAAATGCATAGCGCTTTTGCATCTATACAGGATACACCGATCAGGGATCTGTTTGCCCGTGATCCGCAGCGTTTTGAACACTATCGCATTCAATGGGAAGCTTGGTTGTTCGACCCTTCCAAGAACAAAATGGATGCGCGGGTATTTCAGGCCATGCAGCAATTGGCGGAAGAGATGCAGTTGTCGGCCTGGTTCCGCCGTATGCTACAGGGTGATATCCTGAATCAAACGGAAAAGAGAGCGGTATTGCATACTGCGCTGCGCAATTTTTCCGGCAGTCCCGTGATGGTTGACGGAAAGAATGTGATGCCTGACGTACAGGCCGTGCTCGTTAAAATGCGCAGGTTCAGCACAGACGTGATCAGCGGAGTGCTTACAGGTTATACCGGCAAACGATTTACGGATGTTGTGAATATCGGTATCGGAGGTTCCGATCTGGGGCCGGTGATGGTGTGTGAGGCGTTAAAGCATTATCACGTGCCGGGACTGCGTGTGCATTTTGTGTCGAATGTGGATGGCAGTCATATAACGGAAACCCTGAAGCGACTGGATCCGGAGACCACTTTATTCCTCATCGCCTCCAAAACCTTCACCACACAGGAAACCATGGCCAACGCCCGCAGCGCGAGAGCATGGCTGGTTGAGGCGCTCGGGCAGGATGCTGCTGTGGCAAAGCATTTTATCGCTCTCTCCACAGCGCAGAAAGAAGTGGAAGCATTCGGTATCCATCCGGAAAATATGTTCGCCTTCTGGGATTGGGTGGGTGGACGCTACTCATTGTGGTCGGCGATCGGTCTATCGATCTGTCTGGCGGTTGGATACTCGCACTTTGAAGATCTGCTGCGGGGTGCACATGCCGTTGACCGCTTAACGGAACACGAACCTTTCGAGCGTAATATTCCCATGCAGATGGCCATGCTGGGTGTTTGGTACGGACACTTCTTCGGATATCACACCCACGCGGTGATCCCTTATGATCAGTATCTGCATCGGTTCACGGCCTATTTGCAGCAAGCCGACATGGAAAGCAACGGCAAGAGTGTGCATCGCGATGGAACGCGCGTGCAACATCCCACCGGTCCTGTCGTATGGGGTGAACCGGGAACCAATGGGCAGCATGCCTTTTTTCAGCTGATGCATCAGGGCACGGAGATCATTCCTGCCGATTTCATCGTCGCAGCCAAACCGCTGCATGCGCTTCCTGATCATCATGAGATGCTGCTCAGTAATTGTCTCGCACAAACAGAAGCCCTGATGACGGGCAAAAGTGCCGATGCGGTGCGCACTGAATTACTGGGTAGGGGGATGACACCTGAGGAGGTGGAATGGCATACCCCGTTCCGCGTATTTGAGGGGGATCGTCCGACTACCACGCTGGTGATGGATCAACTTACGCCTTACAACCTTGGTATGCTCATCGCGATGTACGAGCACAAGATATTCTTCCAGGGCATACTGTGGAATGTGTTCAGCTTTGATCAGTGGGGTGTAGAACTCGGCAAGAAACTTGCGGCCGTGATCCTGCCGGAGATCATGGGGCAACAGGATGTGCATGCACATGATGGTGGCACGAACGGACTGATCAATCATGTGCGCGCCGTGCGCAAACAATAAAGGCGACGCACGGAATTCCGGCATCGCCTTTATGAAGCAGTCTGCTGTTTAATTATTTGTTATCCTTCAGGCCTTCAAAGTACTGCATGTCCTGCACGAATTGATTGACGGCATTTTTGCCCTCCAGGCTGAAGACCATATTTCCCTTTTCTGTTTCGATCACGCGCTTATTGTTGTCATAGCTGAAGATCTCGCCATTCAGGTCATCGCGTGAGGTGTACAGCTTCAGCTGATTACGGCGATAATGAATGTAGACAAAGTCCTCGCTGGGCGTAAGGAAATACAGCGTGAAATAGTCGCCGCCGCTGCGCTTGCCAAATTCAGCGTAGCATTTGATCTGCTGGTTAAAGCTCTTGTCGCCGAACCATACCAGTTTCGAATCAGCACTGGTGCTATGGAAACTTCTGGTGGAAGGATCCCATACCAGTTTCAGGCCGGAAACGAAAACCGTCACAGGACTGTCCTTAGGACGTGATGCATAACCTTTGGTCGTGATATCGCTCATGATCCTGTTGTATGATTTTTCATCGAACAGGTCGGTGATCGCTGAGTTCAGCAGGGTTTCCACATTATAGTCAATGGGAGCCGCGCCGGCATCGGAGTTCGAAGTGAGCAGCATTTCACCCAGTTTGTTCATGAGTTCTTCCGGAAGGGGGATAGACAGGGTAACGGTTGATTCCATCCGGTAATTCGCATTGTTCGGACGTTTGATGATCGTGCCATAGGCGCGGGTATCGCACATGTCTGTTTTCAGTCCCATACGCAAACGTCCCTCACAGAATAGTGCACCGGTCTTATCATTGTATTTCATGATAGAACCCGTAGCGGTAGGATCGTCCAGTTTATCGAGGTTGCCGAAGTAGAAGGTCTGGTCCGTCTCGTTGTAATAGCCCTTGCCGCGGGCAGAGAATATCATGTAGTCGGCAATGCTCGACTTTTTACCCATGATATTGGTATACAAGGCTGCCGTATCATTAAATCGGAAGATACCGGCATACACGCTATCATCGCGCTCAGTTACGGCATCATTCAGGTTGAAGACCGGATTCTTCGGGTCAATGCGCGAATCAATGCGGAACCAGCTGGTGCGGATATTGGCCGTATCCAGTACATCCAGCTTCACATAGCCGCGATAACGGAGAAGTTTTTCATGGCTGTATAATTCGACAGGCCCTTTGAAATGTACTTTGTTCTCGAGCAGGAAATTGGCGCTGTCCTGTACATATCCCTTGGCGAGCATGTGGTGCACCGTTTCTCCCATGATGGTATCTACGATCTTATAGATATTCATGTTTTCAATCGGGATATTCTGCTTGAGTCCCTGCGGTGAGGTATATGTGTAGTTGCCGGTGCCGCTCATGGCCAGACGACCGGTGATATTCACGATACAATTATCCAGCTGATGATGGAAATCGATCGTGTCGCCCAGCACCTTCGCATAATAGAGTGTGCCCATCTTGGCACCCTTCTCGATCTGCACCTTTCCGCTGTCAGGGATAACATGCACATCGGCGATCTTGATCATGGGAACACCTTCTGCTTTTAAGAGGTAGGTGTTGAGGTCGAATTTACCGGCCTTGGCCTGGAATACCAGACTATCCTGTGATCCGTTAGTGGAATAGAAGTTGGAGAACTCTTTATCGGATTTGAAATTTACCACCCGTTCATCCATGATCCAGTCAAACTGGTTCATGTCTGTTTTGTATTCGTTGTAAGGCAACTCCGTCATGATGGTATCCGAATTGGCCTTGAAGTGTCCGATGCGTTTTTTGAAATCGATATCGGTATTCACGTTATCCAGTTTCAGGGCCACCAGATCGGGTGTTACCTGACCGATGGATACGGAGGAGGTGTCGGCCTTGGCATTATTGGCAAGATAAGTGAACTGATTGGAACGCAGTTTCACCTCTCCCCAGAACATAGTACCGTCGCCACGCAATCCTTTGGATGTAACGATGGCTGTTCCCTGCAGAGTCGACTGGCTTTCGAACATATCGAAGGGTTTGGTGCCCTGCTGCACGATCATTTTATCTTCATAAGGCAGCCAACGTGTGGTAACACCGGTGTTGGTCACTGCAGGGAACTGCACGCCGCTTTCGGTCTTGGCTACCAGAAAATCATCCACTTTGGCCAGTGTCGAATCCGGGAAGAAGATGATATCCTTCGATTCTGACTTAGAAGCCATAAAGTCGATGGTGCCGGTACCGCGGAATCCCTGGTTACTGAGGAACAGATTGCCGGTATATTTCCCCATCTTACCATAAGTAGGAAATCCGCCGGCAGGCGTAATGGTCTTGAATCCGAGCGAACGGTCTTCCTGTAGCTTGAGCGCCTCTCGAAAATCCGGGAAGATACCCGCCGATATCATCGTCCCATCAAATTTTACCTCCCGGTAATCCAGCGAGTCGCTGCTTTCCAGTGTAAAGGGGTCGAGTTTAAAATAGAACGCCTCCTTGTCGTACACATTATTGAAGATCGTAGGCTTGTCGTAATCGGCAACGGAATAGTCGTAGGTGGTGAAAATGGAATATTCCGGGTAGCGTTTCATGCTCGACTTGTTGTCGGTCTTGTCGATCTGCAATCGGCCGGAGGAAACGCTGATATTGGTGTTCACCGGCAGATACAGCGGATTGCCCAGGTCATCGATCTCTGTAGATTCCACATAGAGGATCATGGAATCCACCTTGTTCATCTTGATACTGAAAGTATCATAGCTGAAGAAGAAATTATTCCCTTTAAAGTCGATATTACCAGAAACGATGGTGCCATCAAACAACATATCGCGGTTCTTTTTCATGATGATCTGGTCATTGGCCGGATAGATCAGTACGAACTGAGAATCGCTCAGATAGAACTGGTTGATACCGTTGATGGTCAGGTCGTAATTATTCAGGTTGAGCTCGGCATTCGCGTCTTTGGTGAGCGAGGGTATATTGATGATGTCGTAATCCTTCTTCATAGCTGATGCGAGCACGTAGTTGAAGGTTTTATCCTTCACATACACAAGTTCTTTTTCCTTGTCATAGAAAATGAAACCTTCTTCCACCAGCTGCAGTAATAAGCTCTGCACGCCATCCACGGTAAGCGACGGATTGAGTTCTTTGGCTAGCGCAAGGGTAGGGATCACCCGTGTTTTGTAGGTCTCGCAGTAGCGCTTGATCTTCACCAGCGGTTGATAGGTGGCCACTCCGCGCACGCGGTCGAACAGTTTGATGCTGAACAGGTCCTGACTTTCAAACCAGCTCATCTTGTTTCCTGCACCGGTGATGTTCCGCATTTTAATGATACTATCGCCCAGTGCAAAGCTCATATTGTCGACCTTGGCGTCGATCTTATGGTAGGAGCTGTAAAACATCAGGCTGGAGAAACCTTCATCCTGACGCACCACATTGATATTACCCATGATGGCATCATAGCGGATGGATACATCGTGATGATAGATGGAATCTTCTTTGGCTACACGCACGATAACTTCCGCATCCTTGCTGTAGATGGAAGTTTCCGGCTCTATGAGAAAGGTTTGTGAACGGGCGATCATGGCGAGTTTACCCTTGGGTTCTCGAAATCGCATCTCAGCAGAAATAGAATCATTACCGCTGCCGATGATCTGACGGCCCTTCAACAAAAAGCCGCCTTTGTAGTCGACATTCGTCACGATATCTTTCACCGACAGATTGACATCATAAGAGCGGAACTGCGGATAATCACTTTTCTCCGGTTCGTTATTAGTGATCAGCTTATCGTTGAGTTTGCCGATGAGTGGCTTGCCGAACAATCCGCCGAAATTCAGCGTGGCCGAATCGGCGATGTATTCATTGGATTCGGTGTTCACAACATATTTCCCGAGTTTGGCGTGGGCCAGCGTGCTGTCCAAACCCGCGCGGGCCCAGGTAACGTATCCGCCCTTGCCTCTCCATTCTTTTTCCAGCGGATAATACACGCCACCGGTCTCGCTGATGCTGATCGTATCTCCTTTGGTGTAAGCATAGATCTGTGTGGAGGGAAAATGCACTTCCGGCACTTCTCCATTCAATTTGAACTGGTAATCGAAAGCACCATAGCACCATGTTTTTGTAGGCGTATCGTTCAATGCACTTTTTTCAAAGAAGGCGGCAGAGAATTCGAGGAAGCGGTTGAAGGTTACATTGCTGCCTTTTTTGGAATTGTCGATGATGGAATTCGTGATGTCCATCCACTCGCTGTAGCGTTCCGGCATCTGGCTCGATTTGGAGAATGCCACGGTAGCGTCGAGCACGGCTACGAATTGCGGGGTCGGCTTCATTTTGCGCTCCAGCATTTTGTTGCTGAGGTTGATCACCATGTCCAGTTGCTCGGCAGTGATGTTCGAAGCCTCTACTTCCTTCGCAAAGCGGTTGTAGCTGTCTTTGCCGACCTCATTATTATTCATTTTCATGAAATCGTCCAGTTCCTTCATGAAAGCGACCGGGTCGGAGGAAAAGGAAGTCATTTGAGCCTGTGCCCGCAGGTTCAGCAATAGGGCCAACAGGAGGAGATAACCGTATTTCATGCCGTTAATTTAGGGTACAGACGCAAGACCTGCACAAGCCGAAACGCCTGTGGATGTTGGCAAGTATACTGTTAACAGTATTTAATTGGCTAAAGCCCTGTGCACTAGACGTTCTGGAATACCGCGCACACCCATTCATTGCGTTCCTGTGTGGAAATCAGCTGGAAATAATAGCGCGAGGCTTCCTGCTCGATATCCCGCAGATCGCGTGTGAATATCCCGCTGAGGATCAGGTAGCCGCCGGGTTGCAGCGTGCGGAAGAACAGCGGTATATGCTGGAGCAGGATGTGTTTATTGATATTGGCCAGAATGATGTCGAACTGTCGGCCTTCCATCAATTCGAGTCCGCCCTGTTCCACTTCTATGCCCTCAAAAATGCCGTTGAGCGTGATGTTATCAAGCGCGTTGCGGTAAGCCCATTCTTCAATGTCCATGGCAAATACATCCCGTGCGCCCAGTTTGGCAGCCAGGATGGCCAGGATGCCCGTTCCCGTGCCCGCATCGCATACGCGTTTATCGCGCATGGGCATGTGCAGCATCTCATTCGCCATCAGCCAGGTGGTCTCGTGGTGTCCGGTACCGAAACTCATGCGCGGTTCTATCAGCAGGTCGTAATCCACTTCGGGATCGGCGGGATGGAAAGGCGCGCGTATCATACAGTTGTCGCCGATGCGGATCGGCTGGAAGTTCTGCTCCCATTCAGCGTTCCAGTTCTTCTGTTCCATGCGCTCCATGGAATAGGTGAATACAAAACGCTGCTGCAGGTCGCCGAGGAATTGATCGATGGCTCCTTCCAGAAACAGTTCTTCTGTGATATAGGCGGTAAGCTGGTTATCGTTGTGCTCAAAGGTGTCGAATCCTTTTTCAGCCAGCAGAGCCATCAGGATCTCTGCTGTTTGCTCATCAGATGCAGTGATATGATACGAGAGATATTCCATGGTATCAGGCGGCGGAGATGATGGCGCTGAAATCTGTCGCTACCAGGCTGGCTCCGCCAACAAGTCCGCCATCGATATCGGGCTGACCGAACAACTCAGCGGCATTCCCCGGTTTTACACTGCCGCCATACAATATCCGCATGGCCGATGCAGCTGCAGCGCCATACTGTTGTTGCACCAGAGAGCGGATATAGGCATGCATTTCCTGAGCCTGTTGTGGTGATGCGGTAACACCGGTGCCGATTGCCCATACCGGTTCATAGGCGATCACGATATTCCGCAGAGCGCTCTCAGGAAGACCAAACAGCGCTTCCTGCACCTGACGCTGCACCACGGCGAGATGTGCACCGGATTCCCTTTCCTGCAGTGTTTCTCCGCAGCAATAAACAGCGATCAGCCCGTTGCGCAGCACGGCTTCTATCTTATGTGCGATCAGCGTGTCCGTCTCTCCGTGATACGCCCTGCGCTCACTGTGGCCCACGATCACAAAACCGGCATGCACGGCTTCCAGCATACGTGCGGATATTTCGCCGGTGTAGGCGCCTTCATCCTGCACACTGCAATCCTGTGCGCCAAAAACAATGCCCGTATTTCCGAACTGACTGATCAGTTTGGCGATATACAGGAACGGAGGCGCGATCCAAACCTCTGCCTTTGGGGGATGGTTTTGGATATGCTCGGCGATACCCGCTGTGAGTGCTATCGCCTCGGTTTGATTTTTATACATCTTCCAGTTTCCGGCTATGATCTTTCTTCTTGACATCTGTTCTGAATGCGGTTAAGGTATATTGAAGTTAAGGTATCCTGATCGAATAGAAAATCGCTGATCATTTGTGCAGGAATATGAGCTGCCCTTTGCGATACTTCTCACTCAATTCGTAAATGGTGATCAATATTTTTCGGTCTGTGAGGTTCAGTTCCAGGTTCCTGCGCGCCATCACCGTAGTGGTGGTCTCGAAGGCATCCTTGAGTTTATACGTTACAAATCCACCGGCGCCACCCCAGCTGAAGGAGGGGATGAAATTGCGCGGAAAACCATCACCGAAGATATTGGCATGCACGCCTACCACGGTGCCGGTATTGAACATGGTGTTGATGCCACATTTGCTGTGATCACCCATGATCAGACCGCAAAACTGCAATCCGGTAGGAATGAATTTTTGTGTTTGATAATCCCACAGTTTCACCGGTGCGTAATTGTTCTTCAGGTTGGAGCAGTTGCTGTCGGCACCGAGATTGCACCATTCGCCGATGACGCTGTTGCCCACAAATCCGTCGTGTGCTTTGTTCGCGTTGGCCTGGAATACGGTATTGTTGACCTCTCCGCCCACCTTGCAGCCCGGTCCGATAGTGGTTGGTCCGTAGACCTTCGCGCCCATTTTCACTGTTGCATGATCGCAGAGGGCAAACGGGCCGCGGATCATACTGCCTTCCATGATCTCGGCATCGCGGCCGATGTAGATGGGTCCGGTGGAGGCATTCAGGATAGCGGCTTCCACACGCGCACCTTCCTCCACAAAGATGTTATGGCCGATGATCGTGTTCGATGCTGAAAGGGGCTGACTTGGACGGTGTGCCGTGATGCGCTCAAAATCGCGACGCAGCACAGCGTCATTATGTTGAAAGATGTGCCAGGGCCGGGAGATGATCAGCGGGCTCACCGGGGATTGAACGGCGGTGAACTGCCGGGCATGCTCAGTGAGCGCCATGCCGGAGAAGTAGCGTTCGGATGTGCGCACGGCGAGTATCTCATCACCCTGCAACAGCACCTGATCGGGTTTCAGTTGCCCGAGGACGG
>DAIMYJ010000029.1:26650-32976 GCA_036734545.1 Chitinophagales bacterium | reverse complement strand
ATTTACATGTGCCACTGCAATACCTTACCCTGTGGTGGTACCTGCATCAGATGGCGCAGCCTGGACTGTTGTGGTGGGAAAAGGCCGGAATGCTTACCGCAATGGGTATCAATTGCGGGGTGATAGGCATCAACGTGGCCCATGAGCTGGGTCATCGCATGAAAAAGTATGAACAGGTAATGGCGGTGCTGCTCCTGTCGAGCTCGCTGTATGCGCATTTTTTTATTGAACACAACAAAGGCCACCACAAGCGGGTTTCCACGCCCGATGACCCGTCCACCGCACGGTTGAATGAGCCCATTTATCGATTCTATCTGCGCACCATCACCGGCACCCTCATTTCAGCCTGGGAAATACAACGACAGGAATTGCGTGCTGCCGGCAAAGGGTTTGTTTCGATCCATAATACCCTGCTCATGCTGTTCCTTGGTGAGGCGGTGCTGATCACGGTCATCGGTCTTCTATTCGGCTGGGCCGGTATCGCATTTTTTCTGGGGGCTGCTGTCATGGGATTTTTACTGCTGGAGTCGGTGCAGTACATCGAGCATTATGGGTTGGTGCGCACCCGCAGGGATACCGGACTCTACGAGCGGGTGATGCCCTGGCATTCATGGAATTCTGATCATGTGCTGGGACGTGTGGTGTTGTATGAGCTGACACGCCACAGTGACCATCATTACCTGTCCAGCAGAAAATATCAGATATTGCGACATCAGGATGAAGCGCCACAGTTGCCTGCGGGTTATCCGGGGATGATCATCATGGCGCTCATACCACCCTTATTTTTTAAGATCATGAATCCGCGTGTGCAGGCGATAATGACGGCACATGCACAAGTATAAGCATATGTTCGTCATAGGGATCGCCGGCGGGTCCGGTTCTGGAAAATCTACCTTCGTGCGCAATCTGGTAAACACGCTGGGACCCAACGCGGTGTCACTGCTCATGCAGGATGCCTACTACCGGCATAATCCGCAGATGCCGGAAGAAAAGCGCAAACAGATGAATTTCGATCATCCGGATGCCATCGAATGGGAACTGCTTGAACAACATATCCGCGACTTGCAGGCAGGCCGTTCTGTGGAGCAGCCGGTGTACAGCATGCTCAATTGTCTGCGCAGCGATGAGACCGTTACCGTACATCCTAACAAGGTGCTGATCATAGAAGGCATTCTGGTGCTCACCCAGCCGCGCATCCGCGATCTGATGTCGCTCAAGATATTTATCGATGCAGATGCCGATCATCGCTTCATGCGCGTGGTAAAGCGCGACATGGAGGAACGCGGGCGCACCATCGAGCAGGTGATGCATCGTTATCTGAAAACTGTACGTCCTATGCATGAAGAGTTCATTGAACCCAGCAAACGTTTCGCCGATATCATCGTGCCCATCGGGGGCGATAATCATGTGGCGATCGAAGTGCTGAGCGGATATATCCGCGCGCGGTCATGAAATTTCAGTATTTTAGGATCCCCAAACAATGAAAACATGCGCTATTGTATCATCCTTTTAATGCTTCTGCTGCCGGCAGCCCTGAAAGCCCAGCGTTACCCCACCGGCAAGGGCACTTACCGTGTGGGCGGCGGCGGCTCACTCTCGGTCTCCGATAAAGGCGACTTCTACGGTTACCGCATACAGGTAACACCGCGTTTCGGTTATTTTGTAACGGATAAATTGTTGACCGGCTTCAATACCAATTACATATTTGAGATGGACACAGATGTTCTGTCTGCTATCAAATTCACCCCGCTGCTCAAATATTATCATCCGGTGAATGAACACATGTTCGTTCTGGGGACGGTGGAGTTCGGCCTTGACAGGGCTACCACTTTTGGCGATGCCAAGACCATCGTGGATCATTCCAGTTTCACCTTCGGCCCGGGGGTATCCTATTTCTTTTCACGCAGGGTGGGATTCGAGATCAACTTGCTTACACAGATCTATTTCCAGCCTGACGCGACACACAATAACAAGATCTATACCGAAGGCGGTTTATTACTGAATATCCTGAACAATAAGGATAAGAAACAAAACCCCTTTAAGAAAAAAGGACAGTTAGCGCCTACGGAAGAGGATGATCAATAAGGTTCTCTTATTGTCCTGCGCTGACAGACTTCAGGAATCGGTACAACAGACGCACGCCAACTCCGCTGGCACCTTTCTGCTTGTAGGCCTCTTCATCTTTCAGGATGGCAGGCCCTGCAATATCCAGATGCAGCCAAGGATAATCTGTAAAATGTTCGAGGAATTTACCGGCCGTAGCACTTCCGCCTACCGCTCCGCCGATGTTCTTCAGGTCGGCAACATCGCTTTTTAACATGTCGGCGTACTCTTTCCAGTAAGGTATTTCCCACACCCTTTCAAAGGCATGGTCGCCGCTTTCGATCAGCAGTGAGCGATATTGCCTGTCGGTGCCCATCATGGCACTGCCGAGGGTGCCGGTAATAGCGGCTGCAGCGCCGGTGAGGGTGGCGAGGTCGATGACCAGCGCGGGGGCGAATTTCTTAGCGTAGCTGAGGGCGTCGGCCAGTATCAGGCGGCCTTCTGCATCGGTATTGAGCACTTCAACTGTGGTGCCATCGTGCATGGTGATCACATCATCCGGCACCAGGGCATCTGAACTGATGCGGTTGTCGGTGGCGGGAATGATACCTATGCAATATACGGGTAGCCTGTTCATGGCAACGGCGTACAGCGTGCCGATGACCGCTGCGGCGCCGCTCATATCCATTTTCATCCCGGGCATGCTTCCGCCTGTCTTCAGGCTGTAGCCACCGGTATCATACGTTACTCCTTTGCCGATGAGCACGATCGGCTGATCATTGGTGGCGCCTTCCGGCCGATAGGTCATGATCGAAAATGTGGGCGGTACCGAACTGCCTGCATTCACGCCGAGCAATCCGCCCATGCGTAAGGATTGTATCTGCTGCTTATGCAGGATCTCTGTCTCGAAGCCGGCTTCTGTTCCTACGGCGACGATATGCTCTGCCAATTGCAGGGCGTTAAGACCGGTAACAGGTTCGTTGCCGAGATCGCGGGCCATATGGTTGGCGCGGATAACAATATTCAGTTCATCCAGTTCAATTGAGTCTATGCCGGTGTCATCCACCACAACCCTGGTCAGGGTGTTGGCCTTTTTATCGGATTTGTATTTCAGGAATTGATACCCGGCCAGGGCCATACCTTCGGCAAAGGCCATCAGTTCATCGCGGTTTATCGAGCCGGACACGCGTGCGAGGGTGGCGGAGGTGCATTTTTCTGCATTCAATCGTTTGGAAATGTGACCGCCTTTTGCGCGCATTTCCTCCAGAAGGTCGCCCGTTTTGGCGTCTTCGGCTGCCGGTTTGGCGATCACGGCAACCACCAGGCCGGCATTCGTGTAAAATTGTGCAGCGCCGTTGTCCGGGGTCGACAGTTTACGGGTGAGGACCTCCTTATGCGCTGCCAATACCGGATGATCGAGGTCTTCAGTTTGCCTGATCAGGTAAATGTGCGCGTCTGCCGCTGTTCCGTGTCCTTTTTCGATGATCAATCCCATAACAAATGCGTATCCTTTTACGATCCGGTAAAGGTAACTGCTTTATGGAAAAAAAATGGATTGTAATGTGCGCTTTTGTGACATCATAAAAGCCCTGTTTTTACGATGCGATAGTGTCGGTGTTCCGACTGTCTGGCCAGCCAGCCGGTCAGGATACGCTGCACATCGGGGGTGTCGGGTCGCCATTTGATGGCCTCCCGGATCATTTCGGGGTCCTCAGGCGTATGTTCAGGGTCGAAGAACCCGAAACCCAGGTAATGTCCTTTCTCCACCAGTATCACGCTCTGCTCGCCTTCGGTCCGTCCTTTGCCAAAAATGAAGAACGAGTGCTCCTCCTCCTGAAAGGAACCGATGGCCTCTGATACGCGAGTATTATAGTCTTCCACAGACTCCTCACCAATGCAGGCGCCCTTGCAAAAGCCCAATGAATGGTTGTAGCAAGCGTGGCGGGGTGTTTGCAGGTGGCAGAACTTTCCGCATAGTGTGAACGTGTGCAGTTTTTCATTCAGGAAACTGCGTGCGCTGAGAAAATCCGGGAACACCTTGAGGACTTCTTTCTTCTGGGAAAAACGTTCGATCGCCAGATGCCGGTATCCTTTTTGGTCGGTATAGGTGAAGATGCAGAAATTGCGATCCCATTTTTTTTGTGCGTTGTTGAACCGCGGGAATTTACGCTTGATCTCTTCACTCTCCAGCAGCAGTGCGATCAGCTCATTGCCGGTGAGGGTATAGGTGATGTCATGCACTGCATCGCGTAACGCATTTTCCTTGCCATCATTATCGGCATAGGTGAAATGGCCATACACCCGGCTTTTGATACTCTTTGCCTTACCCACGTAGATCACCTTGCCATTCGCATCATGAAAATAATACACACCACAGGCGTTGGGCAATTGCTCCAGCATGGCTTTGTCGAGATGTGGCGGGAGGTGTTGTTCTTTCGTGCCGCGCTTCAGGGCTGTGGCGATATGGCCGCCGGTGTCATGCAGCAGGATCTTTCGAAATAACTCTGCCGTTGCCTCCGCATCACCGCTGGCCCTGTGCCTGTCGCGGATATCGATACCCAGGCTTTCGCACAAGCGGCCCAGGGAATAGCTGCGCAGGCCGGGGAATATCTTGCGGCTCAGGCGTACGGTGCAAAGTTTCTTCACATGCAGATCATATCCGCAAAAGGCGAGGTGTGCCTTCAGGAAGCCGTAATCAAATCCGGCGTTATGGGCTACGAAAATATGGGGTTGCAGCAGGGAGTAGATCTCGGCGGCCACGTCTTCAAACACCGGTGCCTGTGCCACCATTTCGTTGGTAATGCCTGTCATCTGCTGGATGAATGGCGGTATCTCTGATTCGGGATTGATCAGCGACTGCCAGGTGTCTACCACACGCTCACCGTCGTGCACATAGATGGCCACTTCAGTGATGCCGTGATAGCCGGCATTGGTACCTGTGGTCTCGATATCTACGATGGCGTACACGGGATAAAAATACGGGTTACCGTGGTGAGTCAACAACATCCTGTGCACACCTGTTCCCTAAACGGATTTCTTGCACATTCCATACCTTAGTGTCATGCGCACGGTGACCGATCTGCTGAAGGGCCTGTATACCTTGTATACAGCTGTGGTATTCTTGGTATTACTGCTGATCAGCTTTCCGGTGGTCATGATCCTGTCGTTGTGGAAAGATAAAGCGCTGTTGCCGATGTTGTGGATGTGCAGGTTCATCGCTCTGGGGCTGATGGTGTTTTGCGGCATCATCTATCGCTTCCACCGGAACCCGAAGATCAAACGCCGGCAACCGTATGTGATCATCGCCAACCATCGTTCAAATCTCGATGCGCCGGTGGCAGCCATATCCTGCAGCGGCCGCGTGCGCTACCTGGCCAAGAAAGAACTTCTGAAAGTACCGGTGATGGGCCAGATATTCGCCGTGATGTCGGTATATGTCGACCGCAGCAGTCCGCAGGATCGCCGTGCCAGCGTGGAAAAACTGAAACGGTATATCAGTGAAGGCGACAGTATTTTCCTGTTCCCTGAGGGCACGCGCAATAAAACGGTCGATCAAACGATGATCGATTTTAAGGACGGTGCCTTTACCATTGCGATACAAACGCAGACACCCATCATGCCCATGATCTATCTGAACACAGATGCGCTGATGCCCAACAAACGACCGCTCATGCGACCCGGAATAATCGATATTCATTATCTTGACCCCATAGAGGTGACAGGTCTGACCGATGCGGATATCCCGAAATTGAAACAACAGGTGCGGGAAAAGATGATGGCGGAATATGAGAGGATGAGGAATGAGAGATGAGTGTTAGATTGTCGATGGCAATTGCAGTTGATAGACAGGAAACACAAAACCAAACAGCATTCAAAGCCGCCAACGGAACCCGATCGAAAATATACCACTAATCGAAACCCACAACTTCCAACACACAACATTTAACATTCAACGCACAACCAATAACCTACATGAACCTTCAATTTTGCGGCGCAGCAGGCACAGTGACAGGCAGCAGTCATTTATTGACGCTCGATGACGGCACGAAGATCTTAATGGATTGCGGATTATATCAGGGCAATGAGCCTGAATATGCCCGTTTCAATGAACGGTTCTTATTTCGGCCATCCGAGATCGATGTGGTGATCTTATCCCATGCGCATATTGATCATTGCGGTCGATTGCCCTATCTGGTGAAGGAAGGATTTCGCGGAAAGATCTACTCCACGCATGCCACGCGCGATCTGGCTGCGATCATGTTGCTCGACAGCGCCCATATTCA
>DAIMYJ010000029.1:6547-26550 GCA_036734545.1 Chitinophagales bacterium | reverse complement strand
TGGGATTCACAGCCGATATCGGCCGCCCCAACCGCCCGATACTCCGCGACCCGGTGCCGATGGATGCCTGTGATTTCCTCATCTGTGAATCCACCTATGGTGATCGCCTGCATGAGGAAGCACCGCAGGAGAAGGAGCATTTCCTGCGCATTATTGAGAAGACCTGTGTTGAGCAAAAGGGCAAACTCATTATACCGGCATTTAGCGTTGGCCGCACCCAGGAGATCGTATACATGCTCGATCAGCTGGTGCGAGAGCGACGCTTGCCTGATATTCCAGTTTATGTCGATTCACCACTGGCCATCAACGCCACGCGTGTATTTGAGATGCATCCCGAATGCTTTGATCAGGATATGCTGCAGTACATGACACTGGATGAGAATCCCTTCGGGTTCGAGCGCCTGAAATATACGCGCACGGTGAATGAATCCAGGATGATCAACAATAAGCGCGGGTGCATCGTGATCAGCGCCTCCGGGATGATCAATGCCGGCCGTGTGAAGCACCATGTGTTCAATGCGATCGAGGATCCGCGGAATACCATTCTCATCGTGGGCTATTGTGCAGAGAATACACCCGGCGGACAACTCCGTGCAGGTGCAAAGACGATCCGTTTATTCGGCGAATACAAATCCGTGAACGCCAATATTGAACTCATGAGCAGTTTCTCTGCCCATGGGGATTATCGGGAGTTGATCGCCTTCCTGCGTTCGATGGATAAGAATAAGCTGCGCCAGATCGCACTGGTGCATGGCGACAAGGAAGCGCTGCTGGGATTCAGGGGACATTTGTTTGAAGCCGGTTATGCGAATATCGATATCCCGCGCCTCGGCGACAAGATCGATCTGTAACACAAACTCCATCATATGCAACACACTACTCGTACACTTTTGATTCTGCTGTGTATCGCCGCGATGCCGGCCTTCGCCCAGCAAACCATCCTGCGCAAGGTCCAGGTGATCGATAATGTGCAGGGAACCATCTCCGGCCCGGCTGATGTGTACATTTCAGGCGCTGAGATCGAAAAGATCACTCAGCCGACAAATGATACACCTGCCGGTTACACTGTTGTAGACTGCTCCGGCAAATATGTTCTCCCGGGATTTTGGGATATGCATGTGCACAGCTGGTGGGATAAGCACTTTCTCGATTGGTATCTGAAATTCGGTGTTACCGGTATACGGAATATGTTCACGCCGCCTGCCATGTTGTTCCCGGTGCGGGACAGTATTCGCGCCGGACTCAAGAACGGTCCGCTGATCTATGGCGCAGGTATGATCGTAGATGGTCCGGATCCGGCCTTCAGTATTTATTATTCACTGACCGACGTATCGGAAGTTGACAGCATCGTGCAGCGGTGTCTGGATGACAAAGTGGATTTTATCAAAGTGTATGATGCCATTCCAAAGGAGGCGTATCTCGGCCTCATGCAAAAAGCCAGGGAAGTGCAAATACCGGTGTGCGGCCATGTGCCTGTTGCGGTTTCTGCCAATGAAGCGGCAGCAGCCGGGCAGAGAAGTATCGAACACATGTTCGGCATTCCGGAACTTTGTCTGAGTCACGCCATTGAGGATTCCCTGTATTTTGACCACTGGTTCAAGTCCCTGTTGAATCCCGGTTATCAGCAGGCACTCCGCGAGCATGCCGGTACCTGCGACGCGGCTTTTGAGGTGCTGCAGAAACACAACACCTATTGGTGTCCTACACTGGTGATCCATGATGTAGTGTCGCATCCGCTCTCGAACCATGCAAGTGATACGGCATTTAGTTGGTTGCCGTCTGATATTGTCGATTATTGGAAACCGTATATGGAGCAATTCAGACAATTGCCTGAACCTACCTATGCCGACCTTGAACAGAACTTTGAGTATTATAAGCAGATCGTAAAAGCGGCGTATGCGGCCGGTGTACCCTTGTTGATCGGCACTGATTTTCCGAATCCGTGGTTGCTGCCGGGTATGTCGCTGCACGATGAAATGGGATTGTTTGCCACACTTGGCATTCCCAACAAGGATATCATCCGCATGGCCACCTATCATCCCGCAGAGTATTTTGGTATAACAGCACAGTATGGTTCAGTGAAAGCGCAGAAGATCGCCAACCTGGTCGTGCTGGAAGCAAACCCTTTTGAAGACATACGCAATACCCGCAAGATCGCCTACACCATCGTGCAGGGTAAAGTGCTGGATCCCGATACCATCGACCTTGCTGATCCCAACCATCACCGATGAAATGTAAATAAAAAGCGCATTGCACAATTACCTTGTGCAATGCGCTTTATTGAAAAGGGTGATCAGTTTATTTCCGTAACGAACGAAACCTCTACATCTGTTTCACCGGTGGTGATGTTCCCGTCCTTAGTTCCGGGCTGATGTTTCAGTGTAATGGTCACACTGCCTGAACCTGCTGCTCCGGAGGTTGCCATCGTATGCAGTCCGATAGGATCACCATTGGCATCTGCATCTTCATACGTGAACGTGATATCGGCGCCTGCAACGGTATAGAATACCTGGTGCTCATCACCTTCTTCTTCTACCTCCACAGTAATATCCTCGGCAGGTGAAACGCTTTCGTTGAGCAGCGTTACATGCACATGATACATACTGCCGGCATCCAGTCGGATGGTATCAAACGTGGAAGGCGCGGCTCCACCCGGACCATCCACATCGCGGAAGGTAAAGGTTGACGTGGTGCCGGTCATATCGTCTTCGAATGTTAGCGTAAGGGTGGTGATCAATTCCTCTTCATTCGTCGGTTCAGGCACCTCTTCGTCTTTGCAGGATGTGAAGGTGGATAATACCATTACGGTAAGCAACACTGTTGATAATACATGTACTTTTTTCATCGTGTAATCAATTTTAATCGTTTGTAAATAATGGGATCTTTAATCTGAGTGTGATATTCATGCCCATGTCATCAGCGAAATACCGAAATCTGTTGAGGTAATCGCGATAGGGGGTGTTGAGGAGATTATCACCCTCCACACCCCAGTGGATCAGGGTCTTACCCGCGCGCCAGTCACCCTCCACCATAGCGCCCAGCAGCGAGTAAGCTGCCGGTGGCGGAACATAGTCTTCGAGGGCTTCAACGCGGGTTTGTTTGAAAACGTGTGTCCATTCCATGGAGGCGTGGACGTTGGAAACATTTTTTGCATCGCCAAAAGCATAGCGGACGGATGCGCTCACCCTATCTGCGGGCATCATCACGATCCAGGTGTCGCGCACCAGATCGCGTGCACGGAGCAGCGACGTTTTGCATTCGATCTCCAGCGGATCGATCAGGCGATAGCGCACCTGAAGATCAGTGCCGAGTAAATTCGCATCGGTCTGTCGGTAATGGAAAACAGGGAAGGCGCCGCGTATCGTCAGTTCAGCAGGCAGGGTAGGCTGGAGGTAAATGAAATCGCGCATGTAATTGTTATACACGCCAAAGTCAATGAACCATTTATCGCTGTTGTGCTCCAGACTGAACACGGCCTGATAACTGCGCTCTGCTTTGAGACTGTCATTGCCGTACTCAAGTGAGGCGGCGCCGTGGTGCAGTCCTTCGCTATACAATTCACTTACCGTAGGAGCCCGCCACGCGGTGCTGAGATTTACATTGTATTGCGTATGCTGTCCATTAAAATATTGGAGTCCTGCGGATGCGGACAGATTCCCGAATACATGTTCTGGCGTGTCCAGTTGCTCATCGACATACCGGAAAATACGCATCCACCGATAATCATATCTTCCCCCCACCTCAACCATCCAGCCTCCGGAACGGTAACGCTCAATAGCATATACTCCGCCCGAATAGCTCCGGAAGTTCGGAATGAAGGTGCTGTAACGGGTGACATTCTGCTGATTCATACCGTTAAAGCCGATGATACCGTTGAATTTTTTTCCCGGATGCCGTTGATATTCGCCATCGACGGTCAATGTGCCCAGTTCAAAATAGAGAGAGGGCAGATCCAGCGCGGCGAGACTGTCGTTCAGCGGGGCGTCGGCGTCATACTCACTGCGGTAATCATCCTGATAGGCAACGGTCAATAACATGTTGCCGAATTTTTCGCTGTGATGATCCAGCAAACCCTTGATCAGATGATGTGTGATCTTTTGGTACGGTCGGCCGATGGTATACGTGAAATCCTGATGCACCAATGGCGTGTCGCTGGCAAACGCATTTTCCAGATCCGTGAGGTTGCCGATATGCGAACCGGAGAAAATGCCGACAGTAGCGTCATATCTGCTGTAGTACACTTCCGTTCTCCAGTCCTGCTTATGCCAGCCTGCGGTAGTTGAAAAGCTGCGTGTACCGTTGGCGGTATTGGCGAGATAATAATCCGGTGTTTGTGTATTGCCTTCGCGCATCACGGAACCCTGCAGGCGGTAGCTGAAATAGGGCAACCTGGGATGCATCTGTTCTATCATGCCGGCGATGGCGCCCCCGCGCGTATTGCTGAATCCCACCGTATGGAGGGTGCCGCGCAATCCGTTGGTGTCGGGCAGGGGTGCCGGGTCCACCAGTATCACACCACCGAGGGCATCGCTGCCGTATTTTACTGCAGAAGCGCCTTTTATCACCGTGAAGGATTCCGCAACGAACGGATCGATCTCCGGACCGTGTTCATTGCCCCACTGCTGACCTTCCTGACGCACACCGTTATTCATGATCAGAATACGATTGCTGTGCAGTCCGTGGATCACCGGTTTCGAGATACTGGTGCCGGTTTGCAGGGCATTGAGGCCATTCACATCTTTCAGTGCATTGCCGAGCGATTTGCCGGTGATACGGTCGATGTCGGCGCCCTCGATGGTGGTTTGCGTCATCGTGCCTCTGGATAATGTTGCGGAACCGTGCACTTCAATATGGCCGAGGTCTTCGAGGGTGTGGTCGAGTCGGAATTCACGGAAAGTGTTCTCCGTGAGTTCAACGCGAAAGTATGCCGGATCGCAACCCACGTGTGTGATGAACACGGTATGGGTGCCCGGGCATACACCCGCAACAGAGAAGCGTCCATTTTCATCGCAAACAGCCACGATCTGCGCAGAGTCGATCACCACTGTGGCGAACGACAGCGGGTCTTCATGCTCTACGTCCACCACGCGACCGCTGAACACAATATCGCAGGGCGGTCGCTGGGCGATCGCAACGAATGGGATCCAAATACATACAAGCAATACTATCAGACGCATAACTTCAATGACAAATGAGGCACGCGCGTACAGGCCATTTCAGCCTGTGGCGGATGCAAAAAAGTTTCCTTGAGCAGATTAGGCGGTGGGCGGGCCTCTCAGGTCATGGCAGGCCAGCATTGCCGGCTGAAAGACGGCGGCCTTGTCAGAAGTGTGCAGATGAATGCAGGCATAAGTGGTGCCGGCCAATGCATATTGCTCAGTGTGCAACACAACGGAAACGTCGATATCGCAGAGGAAGCAGTATTGGTCGGCATGAAAGTGGGGGAGGCGATGATCAGGTTCGCAGCATTCCTGCAGATGCGCATCGGTATGTGCCTCCGTTTCCTGATGCATGAACGCGTAGTGCACCATTTCCTTGCCGCCGAGTACGGTAGCAAAGGCAAACAGTGCCAGCATGGACAACACGGTTGACCTGCGCAGGTGTTCAAGCATGATGCAAAGTTAGGGCATGCCGGATACATTCTCAATACCGTGTGGTGGGCATGCCGGTTGCACCGCCTTTTTCCCCCGATTTCTTACCCTTTTAACAAGCCTTAACCTGCTTTAACCCCGCCTGCTGCCATGGTGGGAGTCATTCCTGTATCTTTGCGGCCACAACTAACCTAGATATGAAGAAAACTGCATTATGGCTCCTCGCAGCCGTAGCATTGGCCCTCGGGGCGTGTAAGAGCACGCAGACCGCTGAGGAAGATGCTTATCAGGCATTTGACCCGAATTCCGTGGACAGCACCGTGCGTCCGGGGGATGACTTTTTTGCTTTCGTGAACAACAAATGGATCGCCGCTCATCCCATTCCGGCCGACAAGGCCAAGTACGGCGCTTTCTATATGTTGAACGACAACAGTTTGAGCACCCTGCGCCAGGCTATGGAAGCTGCGGCCTCTGCCAAAGCTGCCAAGGGCACCAACACGCAGAAAGTCGGTGATTTCTGGATCACCGGTATGGATACCGTGGCCATTGAAAAGGCCGGGTATGAGCCGATCAAACCCTGGCTCGAAAAGATCAACACCATCAAGTCCGGTGATGACCTGATGCGCACCGTAGCGCAGATGCACCGCACCTACACCTTCGCCATGTTCGTGAACTGGGTAGGGCAGGATGATAAGAACAGCGCTGATGTGATCATGAACATGTGGCAGGGCGGCCTCGGTCTGCCTGACCGCGATTATTATCTGCTGGAAGATGCCAAGAGCAAACAGATCCGCGCAGACTATGTCGCTCACATAAAAAATGTATTCATGCTGATCGGTGTGGATGAAGCAACGGCAACCAAGAATGCCAATACCATCATGCAGATGGAAATGCAAATGGCCAATGCCAGCATGAAGAACACCGATATGCGTGATCCGAACAAGATCTATCATAAAATGCCGGTGTCCGATTTCCAGAAGATGACACCGAACATGAACTGGAACCTGTACTATGCCGAATTGAAGACGCCGGAATTCAAGACCGGTATCAACGTAGCACAGCCCGATTTCTTCAAGGCGCTGAACGGTATGATGCGTTCTGTGTCCATGGATGACTGGAAGACCTATCTCACCTATCATTTTGTGGATGGCGCTTCTGATTATCTGAGCAGTGCCTTCGTGAATGAGCATTTTGATTTCCACGGTAAAAAACTGAACGGCATCGAACAATTGAAGCCGCGCTGGAAGCGTGTGGTAGAAACCGCTGATTTCTGCCTCGGTGAAGCGCTGGGTGAAGAGTACGTGAAAGTAGCGTTCAGCCCGGAAGCGAAAAAGCGCGCCGATGAGATGGTGGCGAATATCAAGACCGCCATGGGTGAGCGCATCAAGGGCTTAGAGTGGATGACGGACAGCACGAAGCAGCAGGCGCTGACCAAACTCAGCACCTTCACCGTGAAGATCGGTTACCCCGACAAGTGGCGCGACTATTCTGCACTGGAGATCAACCGTGATGCCTATATCCTGAATGTGATGCGTGCTGCCGAGTTTGAAGCACAGCGCAATTTCAACAAGATCGGTAAACCGGTGGATAAATCAGAGTGGGGGATGACACCGCAAACGGTGAATGCCTACTACAATCCGTCGAACAATGAGATCGTATTCCCGGCCGCTATCCTCCAGCCGCCGTTCTTCGATGCCAAAGCCGACGATGCCCTGAATTACGGCGGTATCGGTGTGGTGATCGGTCATGAGATCACGCATGGTTTCGATGATCAGGGACGTATGTATGATGCACACGGCAACCTGAACATCTGGTGGACCGAGCAGGATAATGCGAAATTCGTTGAGCGTGCCAATGTGGTGGTTACGCAATTCAATAGCTACTGTCCGCTCGACAGCCTGTGTATCAACGGTCAGCTTACGCTGGGCGAGAACATTGCCGATTTCGGTGGTTTAACCATTGCGTATGAAGCCTTTAAAATGACTGAAGAATTCAAAGCAGCAAAGTCGATCGATGGCTATACCCCGCAGCAGCGTTTCTTCCTCGGTTTCGGCCGTATCTGGGCCGGCAGCTACCGCGAGGATGCCATGCGCACACAACTGCTCACCAATGTGCACAGCCCCGGCGAGTGGCGCGTGAACGGCACCGTGGTGAACATGCCCGAATGGTATGAAGCCTGGGGTGTGAAAGAAGGCGATAAGATGTATCTCACCGCTGATCAGCGGGCAAAGATCTGGTGATCGGTGCGTTACTCTAAAGTATAAACACAGTAAGAGGCGGTTTCATGTTGAAACCGCCTCTTGCATTATAACCTATCAATGGGTTTTACTGATCTTTTTGACCGTGGTCCCATTTGGTGTCTCCATCCTGACGAGATAGAGTCCCTCTGTCAGGTTGTGCATGTCTACAGTGATCACATCACTATTCAACTCAACGATCGCGTCGGCCGACTGACCGCTCAGTGTGGTTACCTGTATACTGAAGATGTCCTCCAGTGTTGCAATATGGAGTATATCCGCAACAGGATTCGGGTAGATGGTGATCTCGTTGGTCTCTGCATCAGCGTTATCCATTCTGCATACTGCAGTGGTAAATGATTGCACAGGGCATGGGTCGGATATCGTTGTGCCTCCATCGCATATTGAACTCACCTGCCATTCATAGGCAGTATTGCATTCCAGGAATTTGATCAGTTTGGCTGTCTTGATCGCAGGTATGGATTTTTCATTCCAGACAGCAGCGCCCACCTCGCGGTATTGAACGAAATATCCGTCGGCATCAGCTACAGGCTCCCACATGATCTTGGCTGCAGTGGTGCCGATCAATGGGGTCATCGGTACCGGTGGCGGACAATCCGCCGGAATTCCTTCTCCTGCCAGGATCGGGTCATTAGCGGTCATGTTCAATGCGAAATCATGTGCTATCAATTCGAAGGACTGTCCCAGAGGCACCGTGCATACAACATGGTATGGCACGGATAAGCGTATCCAGCCGTAGTGATAATCACCCGGCACGCCGGTGCGTATACCCACAAATCCATTTTCTGTTCCGGGGAATCCGAAGAACAGGTTGTCGTTTGGTGAAAACGAAGTGGAAGAGCAGGAAAAACCCGGATTGTAGGATTGCAGAGCAGCCAGAATGGCGGACTCTTCGCCGGGAGGCATATCAAAGTTCACGGTAGGGCCGATCTCATCGCCGTAATCCATGGCGATAGCACCGGTCGGTGGGATCCACATGATATAGGGTGTATTGGCGATAGCGGCATTTGAATGCAGCACCTGCATGTATACCATTGAGTATTGAACGTCAAACCAACTGGTATAGAAATACATGTAAAAGGCGAAATCATCGATCCCGTCGGCATCCACATCCAGGGCCTGCAGGTCGCCATCCGTATAGAGATCAGGATCCAGGTCGGTATATACCACCTGTGCATCCGCTACACTTCCCATGGCCAGAAAAGCACCGGAAAGTATGAGGTAGTGTTCAAGTTTTTGCATATACTTAGATTGTATTGAATAAAAGTATATATGTATGCGGACAAAAGGTATGACTTCCGTCACTGCACACGGGATGTCTCACGTTAATCTTGACGGGTTATTCTAATATGCCCGCCGATCCTTGCGTATAGCTGATTTGCACTACAGCAAAGCGTTAATTGCTCATCAACCCTGCCTGCGCAGCAGCCAATCTTGCTACAGGCACACGCGGACCTGAACAGCTTACGTAGTTCAGTCCCAGGGCATGACAGAACAAAATGGCTTCCGGCTGTCCGCCGTGCTCACCGCAGATACCGATCTTCAGATCGGGTTTGGTCTTACGGCCTTCGCCTGCGGCAAAGCGCATGAGTTTACCAACGCCTTTTTCATCCAGGATCTCGAACGGATTGTCTTTCAGGATACCGGAGTTGATATACATCGGCAGGAATTTATTCTCTGCATCCTCGCGACTGAAGCTGAATGTTGCCTGTGTGAGGTCATTCGTTCCGAAGCTGAAGAATTCCGCTTCTTCGGCCAAAGCATCGGCTTCCATGCAGGCGCGCACTACTTCGATCATCGTACCGAATTTGTAATTCAGTTTGATGTTGAACTGTGCTTCGATCTTCGCCTGCAACTCCACCACATATTTTTTCACATACTCCAGTTCTTTGGCAGAAGCGACCTGCGGCACCATGATCTCAGGTTTCACATTGATATTGGCCTTCTGGCATTCAGCGGCAGCCTCCAGTATGGCGCCTATTTGCATCATGTAGATCTCCGGATAGGTGAGTCCGAGTCGCACACCGCGGTGGCCGAGCATCGGGTTCACTTCGAACAACTCGCGCACCTTGCGGAGCATCTGTTCTTTTTTCGCAATTGCCTGGTCGATGAGGTCAAGGCCTTTATCATTGAATGGCGGCGAAGATAAATTCGCCAGCGCAGGATCAGCGCCCAGCAGTCGCAGACTGCTGAATAAATTACCTACACCTGAAGCCGTTTCCTTCAGATGGCGGAGATTGCGGATCTCATCGCGCAATACATCATCCGTTGGCAGGAATTCATGTATTGGCGGGTCGAGCAGGCGGATGGTCACCGGTCGCGGTGCCATGGTGAGCAGGATGTCTTTGAAATCCTGCTTCTGCATTTCCTTGAGCCTGTCGAGGGCTTTCTCTCTTTCGGTCGTGGTATTCGCGAGGATCATTTCCACCACGATAGGCAAACGTTCCGGTGAATTGAACATGCGTTCGGTGCGGCAGAGGCCGATGCCCATGGCGCCGTAATGCAATGCTTTTTTCGCTGCTTCCGGAGTATCGGCGTTGGCGAATACTTTCAGTTTGGCTGCATCATCGGCCCAGCCGAGGAGGGTTTTTAATTCATCGCTGAACGTTGGTTCAACAGTAGGGATCTCGCCTTTATAGACAAAACCGGTTCCGCCGTCGATGGTGATGTAATCACCTTCGTGCAGCACCTTTTCACCGATCACGGCCTGGCGCAGTTTTACATCCACCTGAATGCCTTCGGCACCGGCCACGCAGGGTTTTCCCATACCGCGGGCCACCACGGCAGCGTGACTGGTCTTGCCGCCGCGGGAGGTGAGGATACCCTGACTGGCAAAGAAACCGTGGATGTCTTCCGGTTTGGTCTCTTCGCGCACAAGGATCACTTTTTCACCGCCGCGACCGAGCATCTCAGCACGGTCGGCATCGAATACCACATGACCGGAAGCTGCACCCGGAGAAGCGGGGAGACCCTGTGCAAGTGGTTCATATTTCTGCAGACTGTCAAGGCGCGGATGCAGCAATTGTTCCAGCATGGCCGGTTTGATGCGCATCAATGCGGTGTGTTTGTCGATCAGTCCTTCACGTGCCATTTCCACGCTGGTGCGTACCATGGCGGTGGTGTTCATTTTGCCGTTGCGCGTTTGCAGGCAATACAGCACACCTTTTTCTATCGTGTATTCAAAGTCCTGTACCTCATGATAGTGTTGTTCCAGTTTGCGGCGCAGTTCTTCGAGTTGCTTGTATTGTTCCGGCATTTCGGCAGCCAACAAATGCACGGCTTTGGGTGTGCGTATACCGGCCACCACATCTTCGCCCTGCGCATTGATGAGGTATTCTCCGAACATCACGTTCTCGCCTGTGCCGGGGTCGCGTGTGAAGCCCACACCCGTTGCACTGTCGTTGCCCATGTTGCCGAATACCATGGTCACCACATTCACTGCAGTACCATTGGCCATGTCGGGCGTGATCTTGAATTCGCGGCGGTAGTCCACGGCGCGTTTACCCATCCAGCTGTTGAACACGGCTTTGATGGAGATCTCGAGTTGTGTATATACGTCGGTAGGGAAGGGCTTTCCGGTGTGATCGGAAACCACTTCGAGGAAACGTTCGCTGGCTTCTTTCAGATTTTCGGTGTTGAGGCCGATATCGGCTTTTACGCCGGCTTTATGTTTGATGTCCTCAAAAACGGCATCGAATTTTTCATCGGGCACACCCAGTGCCACCTTGCCGAATAATTGAATAAAGCGCCGGTAGGCATCATAGCCGAAGCGTTCATTGCCGGTTTGTTGTATGAGTCCCTGCAGCGTTTCTGCATTCAGGCCCAGATTCAGGATGGTGTCCATCATCCCCGGCATGGACAGTGCCGAACCGGAGCGCACGGATACCAACAGCGGATTCACGGGGTCGCCGAAGCGTTTGCCCGTTTTTTGTTCTACCAGCGTCATATTGGACCGCACCTGATCCAGCAGGCCGTCCGGTAATTGTTTATCGGCAGTGTCGAGGTAGGAGAGGCAGGCTTCAGTGCTGATCACGAAGCCCGGAGGCACATTCAGGCCTATCTGGGTCATCTCACACAGGTTGGCGCCTTTACCGCCCAGCAACTTTTTATTCTTGCCGTCGCCCTGCTCAAATGCATATACATATTGCTTGCTCATAGCATGGATTTTGAATGGTTATTTCAATAATGACAGGTGCTAAGTTAGACCTGTGCCACCCCGCATGAAATGATATTCATTACCTGAAAGGGTAACCAATGTCACCGTCTGCAGATCCGGGCCCACCGCCGGTCTGCCGCATAGCAGCCGCGTGTTCGTGTTTGGACAGGAAGCGGATGCGGAGCGGGTTTGAATGCCGCCGATCGCCGGGTCGCACTGTGTTCGAGCAGCGGACGTTCCGATGCCTGTGACACGGCTATTTTCCCCCTAATAGCAAACTATGGAAAAGTCTGATCACCCATTTACTGCAATTCACGGTTGCGCCGACTTTTAAAGAAGTGCAAACTCTGTAAATGTTCTGTAAATGCACGGTGCTGCGCAATTTCGACCGTCTATATTTGCCGGCAGGTAATTAGAAAAACTCAAGAAACTCTGTAATGAACTACTCAAAGATGAAGCTCAACCTGATGGTCGTACTATGTATGGCTATCGGCGTGGTATCCGCACAAACGCCATCGGATGCCGTAATGATGAAGCCGGGTGAGATCTGTTTCGATTTCACGTATGGCCATGGCTCCTGGAATGAATACTGGGAGGGCGACAGTCTCCGCGAGAACGGTAACATCGGTACGATGACCATGCAATCCTACACCGGAGGCTTTATGTTAGGGATCCTCGATCGCGTGAATTTTCTGGCGATGGTGCCCTATATGAAGAATTCACCCAGCGGTGGTGTGATCGCCGATGTGCAGGGATTTCAGGACATCTCCTTTTTTCTGAAAGGATTGCTGTATGAAACCACACTCGGCAAAGGCACTTTCAAAACACTGGCCAGCATCGGTTATTCAACGCCGATGAGTGACTATGTTCCGGATGCTGCCTATCCGATCGGACTCGGTTGCCCGGACGGTATTTTCAGAGGTATCCTGCATTATGATGCCGACATGGGATTGTACGGCCGTGTTGACGGTGCGTATCACCTGCGTGGCAGTGCATTCCTGCAGCGCACCTATTATTATTCCACCCAGGGATATTATTCAGATGAAGTGGACATGCCCAATGCCTTCGATTATAACGCCGTAGTAGGATATATCACGCCCAACAAAAAGTTTCAGGCGGAAGCTGCCTTTATGGCCGTGACTACCTTCGATGGTTTTGATATCCGCAGACAGGACGGTATGTTTCCCTCCAATGATATTGAAGCTACCCGCGTAGGGATCAACCTGGATTATTACGATCTGCTCACCAAAGGTCTTGCGCTGCATGTGAACACCGCTTACACTTTGGCCGGCAGCAACATCGGCAAGGCAACTGTCTTTTCCGTTGGTGCATCGTATCAATTCCCGATATGGGGAAACAACACAGAAGCAAAATCCCAAAACCCGTAAGCAACAACGATCATGAAAAAGAATTTGAACTTATTGAAATATATACCGGTGGTCGCCATGGTGGCTTTCATCGCATCCTGTCAGGAGGATCTTCCTGAATATGTAGGTTTTGAACCCTACGCCTACGCTACCCTGAGTGAGGACGGCGGCACATGGGATCCCATCCTGCTGGCTACCGCTACCGATACCACGCTTACTGCACCTGTTGATGTAACGGATGCTGCGTATATCGCCGAACTCGATGAAGTGAAAGGATATAACAACGCCCTGAGCGCCGATGAGCAGGAAGCTGTCGACTATTGGGGGAACAACACGGTTATCCGCTGGCAGGAGATCGCTCAGGAACTGGTAGCCAAATACAACCTGGCTCCATCACCTGATGCTGAAGGCAATTATCCTGCTCCGAACGCAGCAACGCCTGATGTGTATCCGTATTTTCCATTTGCCCATCCTACCTATGCTGCGCGTGTGTATGCCTACCTCGGCGCTGCTCAGTACGATGCGCTCATTACCACCTGGAATCTGAAGTACACGTATAACCGCCCTGCACCGTTCAATGTAGACAATAGCATCGTTCCGGCTTATCCGGCTAACGATCTGCCTTCATGGCCGTCAGAAGATGCCACCGTCGCAGAGGTGTCCAGCGAATTGCTGAAGGCATTCTTCCCGAACGAAGTGGATTATCTCAATGCACTTGCTGCTGATTGCCGCAACTCCCGCAAATGGGCAGGCATGAACGTAGAAAGCGATCTGCTCGCCGGTGAGGCGATCGGCGGATTTGTTTCCCGTCAATATAAAGCGCGCGCTGCCAACGACAGCATGAAATTCGCTCAGGTAGATAAGCCTACCTATCAGGCCATGGAAGATGCTGCTGCAGCTATGTGGGCCGGTCAGTGGCCACACTGGGAAAATCTTGAAGTACCGCAGCGTCCTGTAGGTATCACACCTAAATACGGTCACGTTACTCCCTGGTGGATCCCCGGCGTAGAAGCAGTGCGTCCCGGTCCGCCGCCGGCGATCGGTTCTGCAGAATATCAGGAAGCTGAAGCTGAATTGCTCGACCTTACTGAGAACGCAACTAAAGAACAGGAAAATATCGCCTATTTCTGGGGCGACGGTTTTGGCACCTATGCGCCTCCCGGACACTGGGGCCGCATCGCCGCAGAATATATGGTGAGCTATCGCCAGAACCCGCTGCAGTCTGCACGCACATTCGCTTACCTGAATACAGCCATGATGGATGCAGGTATCAGCTGCTGGGATACAAAATACTATTATTTCTATCCGAGGCCGCCACAGGCGAATGAAAATATCAAAACGCTGCTGGGTCTGCCCAACTTCCCGAGCTATACCAGCGGTCACTCCAGTTTCTCCGGCGCTGCTGCGGCGGTATTATCTTCTGCTTTCCCCGCTGAAGCCGGCACATTCAATGCTTATGCAAAAGAAGCGAGTGAGTCTCGTATCTATGGTCGTATCCACTTCCGCTTCGACTGTGAAGTAGGTCTTGATGTAGGAACGAACATCGGTAATTACGCCGTTACAGCTATGGAAGCTGATGGTGGTGATTGATACTACGTATCCTGAATATAAAAGAGGCTGTCACTGTGTAGTGGCAGCCTCTTTTTGTTATAGCTTAGGTGGTTACATCCGCTCAGGACTCTGAATACCCAGCAGGCGGAGGCCATGTTTCAAAACATACGCTGTGCGTTCAGCTAAAGCAGCACGCAGATGCAGTTTATCTGCCGATTCTGCTTTCATGATACTGTGATCGGCATAGAAGGAATTGAATTTCTTGGCCAATGCGTAGAGATAGTTGGCTACTTCAGCCGGTGAATAGGTATCGGCTGCGGTCTTTACCACACCGGGGTATTGCGTAAGCAATACGATCAGTGCGCGTTCATCATCGGTCAGCGTATCACTGAAAGTGCCAGTCCATGCAGTGCCGGATTCCTCCAGTTTGCGGAAGATGGAACGAATTCGTGCATAGGCATACTGAATGAACGGGCCCGTGTGTCCGTGCAGGTCGATGGATTCTTTCGGATTGAATAGAATACGCTTGCGCGGATCCACTTTCAGGATGAAATATTTCAATGCCGAAAGGCCGATCTGTTCAGCAAGCACAGTGCGCTCTGCTTCCGACAGGTCGAGTGATTTTTCGGATGCGGCAAAGAAAGCATGCGCCTCTTCCACCATTTCACTGATGAGGTCATCGGCATCCACTACTGTGCCTTCGCGGCTTTTCATTTTTCCCTCTGGCAGATCCACCATACCGTAACTCATATGATAGATGCCGTCGGCAAAAGGATATTGCAGTTTTTGCATCACCAGCTTCAATACCTTGAAGTGGTAATCCTGTTCATTGGCCACCACATATACACTGGTATCCATTTTAAAATCCTGATACCTTTGCCACGCCACACCCATATCCTGCGTGATATATACACTGGTGCCGTCGGCGCGCAAAAGAACTTTTTCATCAAGTCCGTCAGCCGTCAGGTCAACCCAGATACTGCCGTCCGCTTTCTGGAAAAAAATACCGTCATCTAGTCCGCGCTGCACCAGATCCTTGCCCTTCAGATAAAATTCGCTTTCCTTGTATTCCTTCTCGAAATCGATACCGATGCGGTCGTACGTCTGCTGAAATCCGGCGTATACCCATCCGTTCATCGTATTCCATAACTGCATGACTTCGGCATCACCGGCTTCCCATTTGCGCAGCATCTCCTGTGCTTCGAGATAAATGGGCGCCTGCTTCTCGGCCTGTGCTTTTTCCATACCACCGGCCGTCAGTTCTGCGACTTCGCGGTCGAGGATCCTGCTGTATTCCACGTAAAAATTACCCACGAAATGATCGCCCTTTATCCCTGTGGAAGCCGGCGTGCTGTTGTTGCCGCTCCGCAGATAGGCCACCATGCTTTTGCAAATGGCGATGCCGCGATCGTTGAGGATATTTACCTTATGTACTTCGTGACCGGCAGCCTGCAGGATATTGGCGGCGCTGTATCCGAGAAATACATTTCTGACGTGGCCAAGATGGAGAGGTTTGTTGGTATTGGGCCCGCAATATTCAACCACGACCTTTTTACCGGTCACAGGATGCTCTCCATATTGCTCAGCAACGCGCATGTCGCTTAACTGTTGAAGCCAAGCGGCGTCGCTGAACCGGATGTTCAAAAAGCCTTTTACCACGTTAAACGACTCCAGCTCCGGCATGACTTTCTTCAGCGCTTCGCCGATCTCTGTGCCGGTGGCTTCCGGACTTTTACGACTTGCTTTTACGAATGGGAAGATCACCACCGTGTATTCACCGGTGAATTCGGGAGGTGTCTTGTCGATCTTGATATCGGCTGCGTGAACGGTGATCCCGTATGCATCGGCAGCCACGGCAGCAACCTGTTGCCGCAACAGCTCCACGAGGTCTTTCATAACCTTTTCTCTACTTCATGTGTGAACTGTTCCAGGATCTCCAGCGCGATCTCCGCCATCAGGTTCTTTTTGTTGTCGAGCGTGGGGTTCACCTCAGTGATCTCCATGCAACATACCTTTTCCTGCTTGGCGAGTGCCGACATCAGCTGGAACGCTTCGCTTTCGTACAGACCGCTCTTCACCGGCGTTCCGGTGCCGCGGCTTACGTTGGCATCCATGCTATCGACATCGAACGATACATAGATGCGGTCGCAGTGGCCGAGGCGCTTTATGGCGTCATCCACTACCGACTGTATTCCTGTTTCACGCATCTTCTGCACGGAGTAGATGCGCACATTGTTCTTCTTGATGATGAACTTCTCGGCCTTTTCCATGTCGCGGCCCGCGATATACACCAGGTCCTTGAAGGTGATCTTCGGCGAGATGCCGCCGAGTTTCTTCAGCTTTTCCCAGGCTTCGATGGTCTTTTTCTCCGGCTGGTTGATCTGGCATACCTTGTTGTCCAGGGCTGTAGCTGTGGCCAGCGGCATACCATGCAGGTTGCCCGAAGGGGTGGTGTAGGGGCTGTGCAGGTCGGCATGGGCATCTATCCAGATCACGCCGAGCGTGTCTTTGGGATAGGCCATCTTCAATCCGGCGATGGTTCCCCCGGCGTTACTGTGGTCGCCGCTGATGATGATGGGGAACTCCTTCTTCTTCATGGTCTCGATCACGGCCTCGGCTATCCGCTTGTACATCTCCACGATGAACTGGATCTTCACCGAATAGGCGGTTTCGATGTCATCGAGCACTTCGTCGTTGTTGCTCTGGATGATCAGCGGCGGGTGTTCTTTGAAGTAGCGGCTGCCCTTGGTCCAGGCCGCTACCCGTATCGCATCAAAGCCTAAACCGGCCCCGCGGGAGCCGGCACCCAGTTCGCTGTTCACAGAGATCACTTTTACTCGTCTCATAATAGGCAAAGTTATTATTTTTGTACTGGTTTTCAATCTGACACCTCAACCACTAAAACAACGCGCTGAACATTGAAGAATACTTACCTTGACCTTATCCAGCAAACATTCTACTTTCCGCAGGAGGGTTTCGAAGTAAAGAACAACTATCTGTATTTTAACGGAATACCGCTGAAACAGCTGATCGACCAGTATGAAACGCCGATGCGTATCACGTATCTGCCTAAGATATCGGAGAACATACAACGCGCCAAAAAGTACTTCAATGATGCTATTAAAAAGTTGAATTACCCCGGTAATTACAACTACTGCTATTGCACCAAGAGCTCACACTTCTTCCATGTGATGGCTGAGGCCCTCAGGAACGATATCCATCTTGAGACATCTTCTGCTTATGATATTGATATCATAGAGAAGCTGTATCTCCGCAAGCTGGTCACTAAAGACACGCTGATCGTGTGCAACGGTTATAAGACGAATATCTATACACAACGCATCAGCAAGCTCGCCAACCTCGGTTTCAATATCACGCCGGTGTTGGATAACAAGGAAGAACTGGATGACTATCAGGATACCATCATCGATACGGTGGATATCGGTATCCGCATCGCTTCTGAAGAACAGCCGGAATTTCAGCTGTATACCAGCCGCCTCGGCATCCGCTACAGCGAGATCCGCGACTTCTATCTGAACAAGATCAAGAATAATCCCAAGTTCCGTCTGCGCATGCTGCACTTTTTCATCAACAGCGGCATCAAGGATAATATCTATTACTGGAACGAACTCAATAAATCACTCAAGGTATACATCGATCTCAAGCGTGTATGTCCTGAACTCGATGGTCTGAATATCGGCGGCGGATGGCCGTATCGCAACTCACTGGGATTCGAGTATGATTATCCCTATATGGCTGAGGAGATCCTCAACCGGATCAAGCAGACCTGCGAAGAAGAGAAAGTGGATTGTCCGAACATCTACACCGAGTTCGGCAGCTTCACCGTAGCCGAAAGCGGCGCCTTCATCTTTCAGGTGCTGGGCGAAAAACGACAGAATGATTCCGAGCGCTGGTATATGATCGACAACTCGCTCATGACCACCATGCCCGATTCATGGGGTATCAACTCCAAATTTATTTTGCTTCCGGTGAATAAATGGGGTAATGAAGTGCAGCGTATCAATATCGGCGGACTCACCTGCGATCAGATGGATTATTACAACTCTGAAGCGCATACCAACGAATTATATTTGCCCGTGATCAATAACGGGGAACCGCTGTATGTGGGATTCTTTCATACCGGTGCATATCAGGAAAGTATTTCCGGTTACGGCGGCACCAAACATTGCCTCATCCCGTCACCGAAACATATCCTCATCAACCACGATGCACAGGGAGAGCTGACCTACGAAATTTTTGCCGACGAGCAACACGTGGACAGCATGCTGTCCATCCTGGGCTATGATTCCTGAGCGGATCATCGTCCCATCACCTCAAACCGGAACTGGTCGAAACGCAGCGTCGTGATGGCGCTGTTCTCATAGAACTGCACATGGCCATTGGCATCTTTCTCTGCAGAGAAGCGGAGCGGATATAACATAAAGGCTTCTGCCGGATTGGTCTTTCCCGCTGACGCAGCCAGGTCGGGGCCGTAAGTGTGCAGCATCATGCCGGCATACAATACCAGATCATATCCGCGGCACGCAAAATCTGACGGGCGTGTTTCAAAACGACGGCTGAATCCTTCCTGGAAATTCTTCACCTTCGGCGACAATCGGTCGATATAATACGAAGTAGGGTAGGTGAAGTGCAAATTCTCGTAGTAATCTATGGAAACGGATTCATACGACAGGGTATGCTGCAGTCCCAGTAAAGTGATGGGCTTTTCTCTCGAAGCTTTCGACAGATCGCGGATGAGTCCGTTGGAGAACAATTCATCGAATGAGGCGATGAAAACATAATTATCATTATCTGTCAATGCCTCAATGATGCCGGTGTAATTATATACTTCTTTCAACTGCATGGCGCTGCCTGCAGCGGCAATATTGAATGCGTGTTTGAATTCACCGGCCAGTTTGGCCTCAGCCGGTTTATCGCTGCGATACACACAAATGATATTCGCTGAAGGATGTGCTGCACGCACCTGCTGCAACATCGCACGCATGTGCACGGATGCCTCCGGGTTGGCCATCATGAAATAGCGGTTGCTGTCGGTGAACTGATGGTTCGGACTCAAGGG
>DAIMYJ010000029.1:0-6447 GCA_036734545.1 Chitinophagales bacterium | reverse complement strand
TGATAGCCGGTGATATTTTCTTCAAGCATCAGTTTCTCCAGTTCAGACTCATCGGTGCTGAACGGCAAAACAAGACTCATCGAATACCGCGCTTTCTTTTCCCAGCTTTTTCCCTTTTTGGGTGGGTAGAGCTGCAGCGAGTCGATCACCGACTTTTTTGTGGTGTCGGTCACCGCCACTACAGGAGTGTCAATGGTCACAGTTGGTTGCTGTTTTCCGGAAACCGGTTCGCTGTTGCCACGGGAAGCACCCAACAGGCCACAGCCGGCAGTGAACAAAGCCAGAAGCGAGGTCATCAGCATATGGAACTTATTCCCACTCAATGGTTGCCGGTGGTTTGGAACTGATGTCATAGACTACGCGGTTGATCCCTTTTACGTGATTGATTATATCGGAGGAGATCTGTGCGAGTAATCCGTGGGGGAGATGCGACCAGTCGGCGGTCATGCCATCTGTTGAATGCACGCAGCGCAAAGCGATCACGTTCTCATAGGTGCGTTCATCACCCATTACGCCAACCGTTTGCACCGGCAGCAGGATAGCGCCTGCCTGCCATACCTGATCATACCAGCCTGATTGTTTGAGGTGCTGGATAAAAATGGCATCTGCTTCCTGTACGATGCGCACGCGTTCGCGTGATACAGCGTCAATGATGCGTATGGCCAGACCGGGACCGGGGAATGGATGACGATGGAGGATCTCGTGTTTCAGCTGCAGGGTTTCACCAACACGGCGTACCTCATCCTTAAAGAGGAACCGCAGAGGTTCTATCACCTTCAGGTGCAGCTTCTCCGGCAATCCGCCCACATTATGATGCGATTTGATGGTAGCTGAAGGGCCGTGGACCGAAACCGATTCGATCACATCCGGATAGATAGTGCCCTGTGCCAGCCACTTTACATTCTCGAGCTTTTTGGATTCGCGTTCGAACACATCGATGAATACCTTGCCGATGATCTTGCGTTTCTTCTCCGGATCGGACACGCCTTCCAGCGCATCCAGGAATTCATCCTCTGCATCCACACCGATCACGTTGAGGCCCATATCCTGGTAACTATGTAATACACTGCTGAACTCGTTCTTACGCAGCAGGCCGTTATTGACAAAGATGGAGATGAGGTTCTTTCCGATGGCTTTGTTGAGCAGGATAGCGGCCACGCTGGAATCCACACCGCCGCTTAATCCCAGCACCACCTGCTCATTGCCTACGGTATTGCGCAGGTGGGCGATGGTCTCTTCCACGAATGATTCCGGTGTCCATGACTGACTGCATCCGCAGATGCCCACCACAAAGTTCTCGAGCATCTTTTTGCCCTCCACGCTATGCGTCACTTCCGGGTGGAACTGAATACAATACATCGGATGGCTGAACCGTCCCTCGTCAGCAGCATAGGCTGCTACATCGATACTGGCGGTTTTGGCGGTAACGTGGAAGCCTTCGGGCACATGCATCACCGTATCGCTATGGCTCATCCATACCTGGCTTTCATCATCCACACCGTAGAACAGGGCGCAATCCCGGTCCTGAATATGCAGGAACGCCCTGCCGTATTCGCGCTTGGAGCTGGGCTGCACCACGCCGCCAAAGTGCTGGGCTACCAGCTGTGCGCCGTAACATACGCCCAGAATGGGCCGCTTATTCAATACGCTGTTGATGTCAAATGCCGGCTTGTTGGGGGACGACACCGAGAACGGGCTGCCGGACAGTATGATGCCTTTGATGTCAGGAGTGATCTCCGGAACCTTCGTGCAGGGAACGATCTCGCTGTAAACATTCAATTCCCTGATCCTGCGTGCAATGAGTTGCGTGTATTGTGATCCGAAATCGAGGATCAGAATCTTTTCAGTCATGCGCAAAGATACAAATAAGGCGCTCGTGCCATGAATGCGTATGTGGATGCGTGTATCCCGATTTTAACATTTTGAACAACCGGGTCAATTAGCTGAAAAGTGGGGAATGGGGAACACGGTGGGGAAAAATTCCCCACTCCTGTGAAGAAATTCCCCACATTGGGAAAGGTGTGGATCTTGAAAAATTTGCAATCTATGCCCGTCTTTTCGCTCCCTGAGCCTCCGGAGAGGAGCCGGATGCCCGCTCGTTACCGCTCATCCCGCCGGCTGTGGTCGGCTGAAACCCAGCATCGGCAAGGAATTCGTGTTTTTTTAGGTGTCGGGAACAGCAGCAGGATTGGGGTAAAAAAAAAGCAGGATAAACCACTGCGGCTTACCCTGCTATCCCCATGAAAACACACACAATTACACATATAGCAAACGGCGTGCCAATCACTTTTTTGCATGGATTGTGGCTGAATAGTGCATTTATTGCAGATATGTGCTACCCGGCTCGGGTTGCGGATGGGCGAAGAAGGGTCGATCACAGGCAAAAAAAAAGCAGAGTGCACGGAAGAACTCCGATTCCTCTGCTATCCCCATGAAAACACAAAACTTTATGATGGGGCTGCCTCAGCGGCAGCGATCAAGATCTGATGTAAAAGAACCTTTCGGTTGATGAGGCAAATATATAATTGAGCTGAACGGATTTCCAAATTTTTTTTCGAAATTGTCAGTTAATTGTCCTGAAGGGTTATCAGATACCTGATTACCTTTGAGAACGTTCAACATCTATGAGCAGTAAACACCATCTTCTCCTGCTGGCCGGATGCGCAGCTCTGATATCCTTGTCATTTGCGTATTTCAGGAATTCCGACCAGTCAAAAACATATGCAAAAGATTCCTATGTGCATGAGGTGCTGTACGACCTCGGCTATCCAAAACCCTCCTGGTTCCCCGAAAAGATCACGGATGAGGATATTCGCCGTGGTAAGGAAATAGTGGAAAATGGTTACACGGATGCTCCCTCCGGTGGAAAGTCGAAATATGTGAGCTTGTATTATGTGTGCACCAATTGCCATAATTCAGTGATCGAAGATCCGGTGCTTTCTGTCATGGATCCGGAGGCGCGACTGACATACGCCATCGAAAAGAATTTACCTTTCCTGCAGGGTACCACTTTCTATGGTGCCACGAACAGAGAGACCTGGTATAATGATGACTACTATAAGAAGTATGGCGACCTCGTGAAGCCTGCAAAGGATAATATTCGAGAAGCTATTCAATTGTGTGCCATGGAATGTTCAAAAGGTCGCCCGCTCGAACAATGGGAGGAAGACGTGATCCTGGCATATTATATTTCCATCAGCTATCGCCTGCAGGATATCATGACCGATGACGAGATCGCAGCGCTGAACACGGATAAGAATGATCCTGCACGTCATGCTGATCTGATCGAACAGATCCGCGGCAAGTATGCATTGAAATCACCGGCTACATTCGTAGAGCCTCCGTATGAAAAAGGTGGTGACCTGCCGAAAGGCGATCCGGCGCGCGGCAAGGCGATCTATAACCTCAGCTGCCAAACCTGTCATAAAGCGTATGGCTGCTCCGATAATGTGTTCGATAACTCGGTATTTACCTTCCGTAAATTCAACAAGGATTTCGACAAGGATTACTGGTGGCTCTTTAAAGCTGTGCGTCACGGTTTTTACGGATATCCCGGTCACGAACCTTACATGCCGCATTACACTGCCGAACGGATGACCGATCAGCAGGTAATGGACCTGAAGGCATACATCGAGCAGGAAGCCAAGCGATAAGCAGTACATCCGCTCATTTTTTCTTCGCTGATATTTGTCACAGCCTTGTGTGCCATTCCGCACAAACAGCGGCATGTGACCACTTTATCTTTGCCTTATTGAAAGAATGATCAGGCGAACATCAGCAACTCCACAGTGAGTTGCCCATAGAATATTTACCGCGGTCCCTTTAGCCTGAGGACAACCCGGTAAGATGGCCAAATAGTAGTATGTTTTGATGCTTGTGACCGGTCGTTGACGCTCCTCGTTAACGGCCGGTTCTTGTTTGGTGAGGAGTGATTCGTATGCAACCACTGATCTCCTGATTACCATAAAAAAAGCCTGCCGATGTCGACAGGCTTTTTGATAAATATGTACTACATCAGGCTTCTGCCAGTTCCTCCTTGTGGCCGGCCATCAATTCCTGTTGCACTTCGAACGGCACAGGAGCGTACTCGGCAAAAGCGCGTGAGAATTTGCCGCGGCCCTGCGTGAGTGAACGCAGGCTGGAGGAATAATCAAACAGTTCGGCCAGCGGAACGCGTGCCATGATCTTTTGATAATGTCCGTCGGTATCCATACCCATTACGATACCGCGGCGTGTTTGCAGGTCGCCGATCACTTCACCCATATAATCGCCGGGCACCAGTACGGTGAGGTCGTAAATGGGTTCCAGTATTTTGGGATCTGCTTCGCGGAAGGCATTGCGGAAGGCCATCATGCCGGCCAGTTTAAAGGCCATGTCGTTGCTGTCGACAGGGTGCATTTTGCCATCGAATACGCTTACGCGCACATCACGTACATAACTGCCGGTCAAGGGGCCGTTTTCCATTTTGCTCATCACACCCTTCAGGATGGAAGGCAGGAAACGCGTGTCAATAGCGCCACCGACAATACAATTGTAGAATACCAGTTTTCCGCCCCACTTCAGTTGGTGTTCTTCGCGTCCGCGGATGTTGAGGTCCGCAGGATCGGGCATACCTTCATACCAGGGCTCTACCAGCATATGTACCTCAGCGAACTGTCCGGCACCACCACTTTGTTTTTTATGGCGGTAATCGGCGCGCACGGCCTTTTGTATGGTTTCACGATACGGAATGCGCGGTTTGATGAAGTCGAATTTCACGCCGTAGCTGTGTTCGATCTTCCAGCGCAACACCTGCAGGTGTAATTCACCCTGTGCTTTGACGATGGTTTGCTTCAACTCCATGTTGTGGTCGATCTCTACGGTAGGATCTTCCTCATGGATATGATGGAGGGCAAGGCCCATCTTTTCCTCGTCGCCCTTGTTCTTCACCTCTACCGCGGCGTGTACCTTCGGCTCAGGGAAGTGGATGGGGACGATCTGCACCTGCTGACCTTTAACGGCCAACGTATTATTGGTGTGTGTCTTTTTCAGTTTTACCGTTGCACCGATATCGCCGGCCATAAGTTCGTTCACGTTCTCCCGTTTTTTACCCTGGAGTATGAATAATTGAGTGATGCGCTCAGGACTATCAGTGCTGGTGTTCACCAGATCCATACCTGTGGTCACCTTGCCGCTGCACACTTTAAAGAAGCTCATATCGCCGAGATGCGGTTCGCTCACGGTCTTGAATACAAAAGCTACGGGCGGGTTGTCGGCATTGCAGGGGAGGTCGGCGCCGTTGGTGAGTTTTTCCGGTGGCATGTGGGCGGCTGAAGGGCAACACTTGTCGATAAAGCCCATGATGCGTCCGCTACCCATATTATGCTTGGCTGAGCAGCAGAATACCGGAAAGATATCATGATGGCGGAGGGAGAGCATCATGCCGGTCACCACTTCGTCTTCTTCCAGTGTGCCTTTTTCAAAGAATTTCTCCATCAACCCCTCATCATTCTCCGCGATAGCCTCGATAAGTTCGTTGTGCAACTGCTGGGCTTTGGCCATTTCGGATTCCGGGATCGGCAATTTTTCCGGCTTGCCGCCGTCGGCCGGGAAACGATACATGGTCATCGTGAGCACATCAATGATGGCGTTGAAGCCTAATCCCTGATTGAGTGGATATTGCACGATGGTCACGTGCTTGCTGAAGCGCTCGCGCGCCTGTTCCATCGTACTCTCGAAATCTGATTTTTCTTCATCGAGGTGGTTCATCACCAGCACCATGGGCTTTTTGAGGTGATCGGTGTATTCCCAAACGATCTCGCTGCCCACTTCTACGCCATGCGCGGCATTGAGCACCAGAATGCCCGTATCGGCCACCTTAAAGGCTGCGATCATCTCGCCGGCGAAGTCGTCCATCCCCGGGGTATCAATGATATTGATCTTGGTGGCTTTCCATTCGGCATGCATCAGCGTGCTGAATACACTATTTCCGCGTTCATGCTCCAGGTCGTTATAGTCAGAGACCGTATTCTGTTCTGCGATCGAACCCCTGCGTGTCAGGGCGCCGGCTTCAAACAACATGCATTCGGCCAGGGTGGTCTTCCCGGAACCCGAATGCCCCACTAGGACTACGTTCTTGATATGCTCGCTGCTATACGTTTTCATATGGCCCTCCTTTTGGTTTTGAATGATGAATATTAGAAAACGCAATATAAATAAACCGTCAAACAATCGGAAATGACCTAAGTCATAGTTTCAGGTGAGATAAAAGAATACCTCAGATAACCCGCTCGTTCTGAAGGGTTTGAGGTGTTCCGGTTGAAAGTTGTATGTTGCAGGTTGGGGGTTGTGCGTTGCAGACAACTGACCACCCCCTGATATCTCCGGATAAAAAATGCATTTTCACCACTCACCACTCACCACTCACAATCATACCACAACAAACAACAATGAATCCACAATAAAACC
>DAIMYJ010000028.1:11515-33973 GCA_036734545.1 Chitinophagales bacterium | reverse complement strand
TCGTCGAAAAAATCAGATGCACAAACAATTCCAGCCCCGCAGGGGCGACATTATCATAGAAAAAAATCAGATGCGCGAACAATTCCAGCCCCGCAGGGGCGACATTATCGCAGAAAAAATCAGATGCGCGAACAATTCCAGCCCCGTAGGGGCGACATTATCGTAGAAAAAAAATCAAAAAATATTGTCCGGGCCTCCCGGCCCGCGAGGGGTGTTGGCGGTATTGGAGCACGCAGGAAGTGAATGCAGTGAAATATCAATTGACCACCTGGAAGCGCGAGGTGATGAGTCCGTGGTCAGTGGCGATCTTGATGATGTAAAGGCCGCTGCTCCAGCCCGTAAAGTCGAGGCCGGTCGAATACCATCCGTTATACGCATCGATCTGTGCACCGGTGATCACCCTGCCTGAGAGGTCGAGGATATCCCAGCGGTACACCATGCCCGGCTCTCCGATGAGCAGTTGGGCGTAAGTGCTGGCCGGATTCGGATCCAGACGCAGCGTAGAAACTGCCGGCGTCGTGCGATCGAGGAAGATCATATCAGAGTAGCGCACCACGTTCTCAAAGTTGAAGGTCTTCAACCGATAATAGGCCGCTTTGCTAAATCCCGGATCAGTAAAAGTGTAGGCGTTCTGATCCGTTGAAGTGCCCTGACCGTAAACCACACCGATGGAATCAAAACCCAGACCATCCAGACTCTTTTCGATCTGGAAGAACTTGTTCTCTGTTTCTGATTCGGTCACCCAATCGAGCTGTGCACGTCCGTTGCCGATATCATAGGCATTGAATTGCGAAAATTCTGCAGACAGGCCGATGGGTGTGCAAATGATCTCGACATTATCCAGATAATTGGTCTCATACACCAATCCGGCAAACTCGGCCCTGATGCGAATGCGCTTTATGTCGCCCAAAAAGGACAACATATCTGCCGCCGTGGCGGCCGTGCCTACCAGATTCGGACAGTTGGCATCACTGTTGAACAGACCTTCATAGATCCAACCTGTTTCCGTCAGCGGAATAACGTTGGTGGTCCAGGTAAGTCCCGGAGTATAAGGAGTGTTATAGGATAAAACATGGTCATCTCCACGTATCAATAAAATGTCATATTCACTGACTCCAAAACTTGTGTTATTCGTTTTCTGATCGTAGGAAAAATTACACCCATAATAGGAGGTAAGATCGGCCTTCCATTCCGCTCCGGAGCCATTCCAGTAAACGATGCCGGTTGCCTCATCGGTTTCATGGATCATGCCGCCGGGGTTTCCGCCTGTTGCCGACCATGTGGCTCCCGGGGATGAGTCTGAGGGGCATTTTCCTACCGTACCCCAGCTTTCGGCGGAGGAGGTGAAATCACTGATAGGTTGCGCCATAGTCATTCCCCCACCCCCTAAAAGGAGTATCAGAGACGTCAATATGCTATACACTCTACCGGTTACCATAGATGGTCGCACCTTTCAACAAGGTGTAAAAACCCTAAATTACAATTCAAAAGTAACCAATATCAGGGGGATTCGCAAGTGTGTGGCTGGTTCCGGTAAGATGGGGCCCGGGCCTGAAAGGTTGCCTCAGGCCTTGCGCTCGGGGTAGGCCAGGTCGAGGCTTCGGAGGGTCTCGACGATGGTCTTGGCGATGAGGTATTCCTTGTACCAGTTCTTATCGGAGGGGATGATATGCCAGGGCACATCGGCACTGCAGTGGGCAAAAGCGGCCTCATAGGCTTCCATGTAGTCGGGCCAGCGCTTGGATTCCTCGAGGTCGTTGGCGTTGTATTTCCACATCTTGCGGCGGTCCGAAAGCCTTTCCTGCAGACGCTCGTGCTGCTCTTTTTGGGAAATGTGGAGGTAGAACTTGAGCACCCGGGTGCCATTCTCGGCCAGCAGGCGCTCAAAGGCATTGATATGGTCGTAGCGGCGGCGGATCGTATCGGCATCCACCCACTGATGCACTTTCTGGATGACCACATCCTCGTAATGCGAGCGGTTGAAGATCTGGATCATGCCTTTCTCCGGCACTTCTTTGTGCACGCGCCAGAGAAAATCGTGCTTCATCTCCTCTTCGGTAGGCTTCTTGAATCCTTTAACGCGGCATCCCATCGGGTTCACGCCGCTGAACACCTCGCGGATCACCCCATCCTTGCCGCTGGCATCCATGCCCTGCAATACCACGAGCAGACTGTATTTCCCCTGCGCGAACAGCACATTCTGCAGCTCACCGAGTTCCTCTATGAGCGCCCGGGTCATTTCTTCATGATCGGATTTATCCGTACCTGCAGGCGGCAGGGTGGACAGTGCGGAAAGAGCGATCTTTTGCATGGAGTAAAAATAGAGAAATATCTGTCGGCCTGACGTTCAGCAGTTTCAACATGCATGCTCGCCGCTAGTCACAAGTACATCAAAAAGATCCTAATCGTCAGGTTCACTCGAACAGATATCCTGCTTCCTGCGTATGCGCTCTGAAAGCCTGAAGCAGTTGTTCGAACACCGTGGAATCATGCTGATTCTCGATCGTACGGCCATCGATCATGCGCACCGGTGTGAGTTCACCCATGGTGCCGGTGGTGAACACCTGATCGGCCACATACATTTCTGCGAGTGAGATATCTCTTTCCACACAGGGAATTTGCAGTTGAGCGGCCAAACGTATCACCAGCGCTCTGGTGATGCCGGGCAGACAGGCAACAGGTGCCGGCGTATGCAGGGTATCTCGCACCACCATGAACACATTGGTAGCATTTGTTTCGGCCACGAATCCGCGCAGGTCGAGCATGAGCGCATCGTCGGCACCTGCATGATTCGCCTCGATCTTGGCCAGAATATTATTAAGCAGATTATTGTGATGAATTTTACTGTCCAGTGTTTGAGGGCTGTTGCGCCGTATCTGCGCGGTGACCAATCGAATGCCATCGAGTGCATCGTATACGGGTGGTTTCCATTCTGCCAAAACGATCAGGCATGCGCCGCTTTGATTCAATCGGGGATCCATGCCGGAGGTGATCTTCTCGCCGCGCGTGAGTGTAAGACGAATATGTACCTGATCGTGCATGTTATTCGCGCGCAATGTTTGTACGATCGCATCCGTGATGAATTCGGCTGTGGGGATGTCGGCAAATGCCAATATTTTGGCGGAATTCCGCAGACGCTCAATATGTTCTTCGAGACAAAAAATTCTTCCGTGGTAAACGCGCAATCCCTCCCATACGGCATCGCCGCCCTGCACAGCGCTGTCGAAGACACTGATGCGCGCCTCAGCCCTTGGCACGAGCCTGTCTTTGATAAAGACCAAAATGCTGTCGTTCTTTTGATTATACGTTTGTTGCATGACCTGCTTTATTTATTCCAATGTTTCAATTGCGCGTACAGTGGCGCAGCCTGTTCATACAGCGGCAACAGGTGATCCGGTAATGCTTCCCGTTGTGGACCCGGATCCTGAAAACCGGTACTCGCATGCACCTGATGATACCAGTATGGCGCCCATACACCATCTTCTTTGCGCGGTCCCGGCGACCACTGCAGCATTTCCGGATAATAAGGGATACCGATCTCAGCGCACAGTTGTTGCAGCGTTTCTCCCGGCGCCCGAAGCAGATCGCCGGCATCTAAAATAGCATACTTGCAACCGCGTTCATGTGCCTTCTGCAGATACGTCAACTGCTGCTCCAGGCCGATATCTGCAAGTGTTGGTGTCTGTATCACCTTTGCATAAGAACGCAAAATAGCCCGCGGGTCGCGGATAAAGAAAATATTGACCATGTGCTGCATGAAATCATCCGGCATTCCGCTGACCATATGATGTGTCATGTGTTTAAAGAAGACTACCGGTGTGGGATATGCACCCAGTAACACCTGATCGATCACCTCCTGTCCGTTGCAATTCATGGAAGCCATCACCAGCTCGCGTCCGGGGTGGTCTGCTCCGCTTTCCCGGAGATAAAAACCATAGAGCGGTTCATCTACCACTGTTGTATCCGGACGTTGCGCGAATGCATACATCAAAGCAGTAGAAACATTTCTCGGGCTTGACCACAGACATAAACGGAGCGGAGTTGCCGAAAGAGATTTCAAGGAGTGGTGATTTACAGCCGTAAATGTATCACTCTTAATTGAATCAGCGGATGGCTACCGGATCATCTTGCGCGCTGAAAAGCACCTGTCTGTTCGACCAACGCATGCGTTCAGCGTGGCAGTCGAGGATAAACCTGCGACCAACAGTTTCAACGCGTTTTCACCACCTGCCGGATATATTCACCCTGAGCAGTAAGGCAGCGCAACAGGTATACCCCATTTTCCATGTTTTCCATATCGAATGCAGCGGTTTGCGCATCGGGTTGCACCTCCAGTATGATCCTGCCGGTGATGTCCATCAACGCGGCGTATCTTATCTGTTCTGTGGCAGAGATAAACAGGGTTTGCATCACGGGATTGGGGAATACGCGGAAGTCATCATCGGGCGCTGTCTCCTGCACAGACAACAGTGGATCCAGTCGCATGGGTGTAGCGTCAATACAATTGGTGCGAATACGCATCAACTCAAACATTTGACCGTCGGTATTGGTCAGCTCCTGCTGCGACACCACCAGTCCGGTGATCAGCGAAACGCCAACGAGTTCGATGCCATTATTGTAATAGAACACCATCAGATCAGGATCGATGGTGGAGCCGGCATTCAGCGTATATCCGCCCTGACCGATAGACACGGGAGAAACCTGTGTTACGACACCTGTAGACGGATCGATACGACCGAGGTGGATGGCCGTGCTGTCGAGTATCTCGATCTCCGTCATGATGAGGCTGTCGTAATAAGTGGTAAAGTAGTTTGTGCGGATCAATCCATACAAACTCGTATCGGCGCAGCTGTATGTGAAATTATCGAAATATCGATCATCCGCATCCAATGTAATGGGTGCAATGGAATACACACCGCCGGTATACATATCCAAGCCGACCAGTTCGGTGCCGGTAGAATAATAGAATACCATCAGATGGGGATCGATGGCGCTTCCTGCCAGTGCAAATCCCTCCCCTATCGAAGTCGGTGATATGCGGGTGATCTCACCGGTGGCGGTGGAAACAGTGGCCAGGAACATCTCGTTGGTATACGTCATCGTAACGGTGTCGTAAGCGATCGCACGCGCCAGTCCATAGAGCGCAGAATCTGAATTGTTAAAACGGAAATTATCAAAGTAGCTGTCGCCCAGCGGGTCAAACATAAATGCTGAATCCACCACGTTACCGGTATTGAGGTCAACATTGACCATGGTGGTGGCTGCTACATAATGAAACAACTCGTTATAGGGGTTCAGTGCTGCGCCGGTGAGATTGATCATTTCCGACAGTGAGGACGTGCTGATATTGGTGACCACACCGGTAACAGGATCTACGGTTGCCAGGTAAACGGCCTGCGTGGGATCATAGGTGCGGGCAAGTCCGAAGAATTCAGTGGGCGTTTGAGCGCGAAGGCCTATCAGGGTTGAACAGATGACTGCCAGTGTGAGGAGATTTCTGGTAAACATAGGCTTTCAACAAGCCCGCAGGTGATTTGTTCATATCCAGCAGCGGGCAAAAAACCCGGGAATGTTCGGCGCCCTTTGGGCTTGGCGCGGGGGGTTGCCCAAACACCGACCAATTATTTACCTTTACCAACCTATAAATGTCTTTCGCATGTCCAAAAAGAACGAAGAGAAAAAGCGTTACAAATTCAAGGAAATGAAGGTATATGGTTCCCTGGAGAATTTTTTCGGGAATCAGAAGAATTACCGCATCGTATTTGATGAGCTGGAAGTGTGTTATGTAAATGTGGAATTGCAACTGTTCAATATCCTGTTCGACGAGGAAGAATGGAATGCCAAGGTGAACATCAAGGCCATAGAATATTATGGCGGCAAGGAGATGTGCAGCATTGACAAAGACCTGACCGTTACCACCGACCAGAACATCATCATGATACGCGAAGGTTGGGGCACACCGAATCCGGGCTGGTGGAAAAAAGGCACTTACAAATGGGAAGTGAAGATCGATGATGTATTGGTGGGCACCAATTATTTCTATATCACCAGCAGCGGCATGGTGCAGGCGGGTGTGAATCCCTATTTTGACATCAATGCCGTAAAGTTGTTTAACAGCACGAAAGGATCAACACCCCGCGAGCAGCGCGTGTATCTGTCCGGATTCAATAAAGACACAGCACAATACATTTCCGTTGAACTGGACCTTACGAATAAGATCACGCAGGAGAAATATTTTCCGCTTGAGCTGAATTTTTATTTCTACAATGACGTAGGGCAATTAAAAGGGCATTGCTACTGGTTCGAACACATCAACGACAGCCGCAAGAACATCGTTATGGATGTGGGTTATGGTGCTGAGAACCCCGGATTCTGGTATCCGGATAAATACACCTGTGAAGTGGTGTATATGGACAACATCATCGCCGTGATACCGTTCGAGGTGGGCACTGCCGATGTACCGCTGAGCGGAGCGCAGGTGTGGCTCACCGACAGCGATGTGGCGCAGGATGTGCACAAGGCAGCTGAGACACTAACGGATGAAGCCACTTTTGAAACTGCGAAAAAGGAGCTTGACGAGCTGATCGGCCTCTCTACAGTGAAGAAGGAGATCAACGAACTCACCACTTATCTGAAGTTCCTGAAGATCCGGCAGGAAAAAGGGTTTGAAGAAACCCAGCGCATCAACCTCAATATGGTATTTACCGGTAATCCCGGAACAGGAAAGACCACTGTTGCGCGCATGCTGGGCAAGATCTATAAATCACTGGGCTTGTTAAAGCGCGCGGATGTTACGGAAGTAGGCCGCGTTGATCTGGTGGCAGAATACATCGGACAAACGGCACCGAAGACCAAGGCTGCGATCGACCGTGCACGCGGCGGTATATTATTCATTGATGAAGCCTATGCGCTGAGTGATCGTGGTGATGACGGAAAGGATTTCGGCAAGGAAGTGATCGAGGTGCTCATCAAGGAAATGAGTGATGGCCCCGGCGATATCGCCTTTATTTTTGCGGGCTACCCGAAGGAGATGCGCGATTTCCTGAACAGCAATCCCGGGCTCAGCTCCCGCATTTCGCAGGTGATCAATTTCCCTGATTACAATCCGGATGAGCTGATGCAGATCGCCGAGTACGACAGTAAGCGCCGGCATGTGCAAATTACCGGGGAAGCGAGCAATCTGATCTACATGAAAGTGGTGGAAGCGTATCGCAACCGCGACAACCGATTCGGCAACGCGCGCTTTGTGAATTCGATCGTAGAGGAGGCTAAACAGAATATGGCGTTGCGATTGATGCGCTCAGAAAAGCCCGAGGAATTATCCAACGAAGACCTGAGCACCATTACCCTGCCGGATGTGGAAGAGATATTTGGCATTGGCGCAGCATCCAAGATAGAGATGCCAATCGACGAGGCCCTGCTGCAGGATGCCATGGCCGAGCTCAAGGCGCTGACCGGCATGGGCAATGTGAAAAATGAAATTGAGGAGACCGTTAAACTCGTTCGATATTATAAAGAGATCGGCCGTGACATCAAGCGATCGTTCTCGATGCATACTGTTTTCACCGGCAATCCCGGCACCGGAAAAACCACGGTGGCGCGCATACTCGTGCGTATCTATAAAGCGCTGGGCATTCTCGAGCGCGGCCACCTGGTGGAGACCGACCGCGAAGGCATGGTAGCCGGTTATGTAGGACAGACCGCCATCAAGGCGGATGCCATGATCGAGTCGGCCATGGGCGGAGGCCTGTTCATTGATGAGGCCTATGCGCTGAGTCAGGGCGGAGAAAATGATTTTGGCAGGGAAGCGATCGAAACGCTGCTGAAGCGCATGGAGGACCACCGCGGTGAATTCATCGTGATCGTTGCCGGATATCCGGAAAATATGACGCGTTTCCTGGAGTCGAATCCCGGATTAAAATCGCGATTCGACAAATTCGTGCACTTCGAGGATTACCAGGCGGAAGAATTGTTCATCATCGCCGAGAACCTGCTACAGAAAGAATTCCTGTTCCTGAGCGAGCCGGCAGCTGAACATCTGAAGAACTACATTCAACAACTGGTTTCGCACCGCAATAAATATTTCGGCAATGCACGCACGATGCGCAAGATCGTGGTGGATATCGTGCATCAGCAAAATCTTCGCATGGCAGGCATTCCTGCCGCACAGCGCACACCTGAAATGATCAAGACGGTGGCGCTGGAAGACGTGCAAACCTTCAAGACCGATCTGGAGCATAAAGGCACCGAAAGAGAGACCATCGGTTTCAAATTCGGCGAGCGCTCGAACTGATCATAATCATTTTACCGGCGGACACCTGTATGCCCAACAGGATGTCCGCCGGTATTTTTATGTCTATACAGCTATTTTTCACCCCGCTTTCGGTGAAAACACCGCTTTTCTGTCTCCCCCGGCACCGGAACACGCAGGCCAAAAGCCTTACCTGCATTACGTTTCGGGTTCACGCGCCCCCTATCTGTGCTGCATACCTCCACCTGCCTGCCTGCCCGGGCGTGGAAAGGACACTTTTCTGTCCTTGGGCGGGGTTCAGGGTCCGGATACTTTTGGTTCCGGAACTGAACAATCCGATACATGTCTCTCAAGATCTTTACATTTTCCGGTCTCCTTTCGCTGTCCTGTCTGGTGCAGGCACAATGGACGAACCGCTACAACGGGCAGGGTGATCGCAGCGATGTGCTGAACACCATGACCACCGCCACCGACGGCCATGTGTATACCGCCGGCTATACCATCAACCCTGATGTAAGCAAGGACATCCTGCTGATCAAATATTCAGCTTCAGGCGATACCATATGGACCCGTCAGTTCGCCGGTGCCGGTGAAGGACCGGATGAAGCTTTGGATATCGCGATGGATCCTGCCGGTAATGTTATACTGACCGGTTATCAGAAGGGTGCAGGCACCGGGTTCGATTTCATCACATTGAAATATACGCCTTCAGGCACCCTGGTATGGTCTGCAGTATATAACTATTCAACTAATGAGTCAGATCAAAGCAATGTGCTGGCCATTGACAATGCCGGTAATATTTATATCGCCGGGCAAAGCGACAAGGATAATTCGCCGGTGAATGACGATGACTATGTAGTTGTAAAATACAACAGCAGCGGCATCCAGCAATGGGCCAAGCGTTCAGACGGATTTGGCGGCAGCACGGACCGTCCGGCAGAGATAGCCATAGCGCCTGACGGACACGTGGTGGTTACCGGACGCAGCGACAACGGCAATGACGATGACTACCTGACCATCAAATACAATAGTACTAGCGGCAATGAAATGTGGCGCAGTTATTTCGACCGCACACATAACGACCGCGCAACGGATCTGGCTATTGACGGCTCCGGGAATATTTATGTGACCGGCCGCAGCAATAACGGCGATAATTTCGATTACGCCACCCTTTGCTACAATAGTTCAGGCACGGAGCAGTGGCAGGCTATCTTCGATTATGTGGAGGACGATCGCGCCACACACATCGCACTCGATAACAGCGGCAATGTTTATGTTACCGGACACAGCGATGCCGATGTATCTACCGTCAGCCTTAATTACAACATCCTCACCATCAAATACAACTCCGCGGGTACTCAGCAATATGTGCAATCGTACGAAGGGCCTGCGGCTAACGATGATATTCCTTCCGGATTGTGGGTGGATGCTTCAGGCAACGCTACCGTTTCAGGTCATGCTGATACGGAGAGCGGTGCAGGCATACAGAATGCCGCAGTAGTATTACGCTATTCCAACGCCGGGGTGCTGTCATGGTCTACCCTGCTTGATGATGCCGGCAGGAATGTCATCACCGATGCACTGGCCGTTGATGCCACCGGGAAAATATACGTTTCCGGATATACCGAATCCGTTCCTGACCGCAATACCATTCTCTTTCAGTTGAACACGGCAGGCGATGAACAATGGAAGCGCACCTGGAATGGCGTGGGTGACAATGGCGACAATATGCACGCACTGGTTCGCGACGGCCTGAACAACATCGTGCTTGCCGGTTACACCACCGCTTTCGATGCCGACAGAAATTTTCTTGTGATGAAGCTGGGTGCCGATGGCGACCTGGTGTGGACACGCACCTTCAACGGCACTTCCACCCGTCAGAGCACGGATGACGCCATGGCGCTGACCGTTGACAATGACCATAATATTTACGCGGCCGGATTTGTAAAGAACAGCGGCACCGGTTATGATATTTTCGTATGCAAGCTGAACAAGAATGGCGACTCAGTATGGGTGTATCAGTATAATGATGCTGCTGCGAACGAAACAGACAAAGCTATCGGCATGCATGTTTCCGGGACCGGCGACATCACGATATGCGGGCGCAGTGATCAGGACGCCACGGCAGCCTCGAACGATGATATTGTTGTGATACGCCTCAACAATGCCGGCGTTCAGCAGTGGATGAGCCGTTACAACGGCACCGGCAATGGCGATGATTTCCCGAAACAGATGATCGTATCGGCAGCCGGTAACGTGTATGTGACCGGTAAGACCTTCAACGGCACAGACATGGACGCGGTGGTGATCAAATACAATGCTTCCGGCGCGCAGCAATGGGTGAAAAAATATGATGGCGGACATGGCGACGACGAAGGTGTATCCATGGTGCTGAACGCCGAAGAATCTGTTTTCATCTCGGGCACTACCACTTCGGTAAATGGCGATGCGGATGTACTGATGCTCAGTTATGCATCTAACGGCAGCCTGCTCCATACAGCCACATTCGATACCGGCGTGCAGGGCGATGACGAAGTAAAGTATATGACCGCCGACGCCGATGATCAGTATTATATCGCCTACACTGCTAACAGTGACACCAGTGCGATCACGCTTGATGGTGATATTGCCATACTGCAAATAAATGACGCCTGCGACTATCTATGGCATACGGTATATGATGGCGGTGCGCATGACGACGCCAGCGATATAGCCTTTGATCCCACCACCGGGATCGTAGTAAGCGGACAGACCGATCTGGGCACTGCTGGAGGACTGGATTACGATTATGTAACCCTGTATGTTTCTGCCGAAGGCAGCATTTCAACAACAGAAACTTATCAGGGTACCGGTAGCGGTAATGATGTTGCCAATACCCTTATCGCCAGAGAGAACGGCGTATACACATCCGGCGGCAGCACCGGTGATGGCACCCAGCGCGACATCGTTACCATTCTGTATGGCACCACACCATCAGCTATTTCACAAGCGGATGTGGTTGCAGATGCGCTGATATATCCGGTACCTGCAACAACCGGCATCCATGTGGAACTGATGACGGATGCGTCAGCAGAATTCCGTTTGATCGGGATGCAGGGACAACTCCTGCAGAGTGGCACATTCATCAATGGCCGCGGATACATCTCACTGGAAAATTATCCGGCAGGGTTGTATACGCTCAGCATAGAAACCGCTGACGGCGGCAGCGACCACATCATCATTAAACAATAATTGAACACCATAAAAAGTAGACCGTATGAACACGAGAATCAAAAAATCCATCATCTGCAAAGAGATCAGCTCTTACCGGATCGACAGCTCTCGCAACCTGACCCACATTCCGCAAGATGGCGAAGTAGCGCTGTTTGAAATACTGGAGATCGGCAAACACCAATCCATCCAGTCAGAAACCAAGCGCATCGTTTCCATCTTTGAGGGCGACGTGATCATGGCAGCATTTGCCAACCGTTATGCCACTTCACAATTCGAGGGCTACGTGCCGACACAGCCCACCGAGATCCTGGACATCCTGGGTGCCGGCGGTGCGATCGGGCTGGTGACCAGCAAGAATGCCGCGCTGGAAGATATTGAGCCTACACGTATCCGCCTGATCGGTTATGCCGTGAATGAGAACGGACATATCATCAATACCAAATTCCTGCACACTGAGCGCAGGACATTCCGCGGTTATGTGCCGAATAACGCCAAGGTGATACTCAGCGTAGGTTCCTCTATGGACAGCGGCAAGACCACCTCAGCCGCTTTTGCTGCACGCGGTTTGAAGACCACCGGTAAGAAAGTGGCCTTCATTAAACTGACCGGCACCAGCTTTACCAAAGACAAAGACTTCGTATTCGACTGCGGTGCGGATGTAACACTGGACTTCACGGATTGCGGTTACCCTTCCACTTATATGTGCAGCAAGACAGAGATACTGGACGTATACCAGACCCTCCTGTATCAACTGGAGGCAGAGCAGCCTGACTACATTGTTATGGAGATCGCTGACGGACTGCTGGAGCGCGAAACCGATTTTCTGCTTCGCGATAAAGCCTTCATGTCAACCATTCACAGTATGATATTCTCCTGTGGCGACAGTCTGGGTGTATTCTATGGTTTACATCTGCTGGAATCATTCGGTATCATTCCGGCAGTGATCTGCGGCCGGTTCACGATGAGTCCGTTGCTGATCAAGGAAGTGCAGGCTAAGACCAACATTCCTGCACTGGACATTGACCAGCTGGCCAGCGGTGCATACGTGCATTTATTTAACAAACCCTCCATCAGTTTACACTACGCAGCCTGATCGGTGAAAGGGTTACATCAACATATTTTCCGGCATAAAGGGATGCTGTTGGGCGCATTCGGGTTAGGGTTGTTCAGTCATGCGCTGTCAATAGCCATTCCTTTATGCATCGGAAAATTTTATCAGCTGGCTTTCGATGGCGGCAGTGCCCGCAGCGGTCTCTTTGATACGCTGTTCGGCCATATAGCCGGGATGACACCTTTCTTTGTGTTGTTCTTCAGCATCCTGATCCTGCGTTTTCTTTTGCAGTGGGGTGCCCGTTACTCCGCCAATAGCCTGTCAGAAAACATCACTGCCCGCCTGCGGGAAGATATTTTCCGCACGCAGCTTTCAGCGCCTTATGGTGCAAGCGGAAGAAACACGGCGGGGATGCTGACGCGATTCACCGGAGACATGCAATCGATTCAGCGGCTCATCACCAAAGGATACATCGGCAGGATCACGGACATCACCTTTCTGATACTGGTGACCGGGGTATTCTTTTTGTTGGATCCGCGTATTGCAGTGTATATGCTTTTGGCTGTTCCGGTGTTGACCGGACTTACGGTGATCACCCAGCAGCGCATGCTGCCGGCTTATGCAGCGAAGCGTCGTGCGCGTACCCGCCATTTGTCGTTCATTACAGAACGTCTGTATGCGATCAACACCATCAAGTTGTTGAATCGCATCAACCCTGAAACAGAAAAAATGCAAAAGCGCTCGCATGCCTTACTTGCTGCGAATCTTCGGTATCAGCGCTGGAATGCTTTTCATGCTGCCGTATATCCGCTCATCGCATATCTGTTGCTGGGTGGAATGATGGCAACTGCTTACTTCGTAAGCAAAACACCCGGCGGTCACACCGATCCGGGCACGCTGATCGTGTGCATCATGCTCGGCATACAGGTGTCGCCCGTGCTCAAAAGTATTTTACGCAGCGGCAGCATTCGTCGGCAGGGTGCGATCTCCTGGCATCGTATCGACCAGCAGCTGCAGCAGCCCGGCGAATGGCTGGACAAACAGCAGGTGGTGATCAGTTCGGGACATCTGCAGATCCGTGATATCCATTTTGAATATGCGGACAAGCCGGTGTTCACAGGACTCAGCTGCACCATTCCGGCACACGGCATTACGCTGATCACCGGTGAAAAAGGCTCAGGCAAGACCACTTTATTCAAATTACTCTCGGGCTTATATCGTCCATCCTCCGGTCACATCACATTGGATCTGCATGACTATGCTACACTGAGTGCCTTCACCATACGCAAACAGGTGAGCTGGATCTCTGCCGAATTGCCGCTGGTCGGCAAAACGGTTTTTGAAGCGGTGAGTTATAGTCGTGCCGCCGGCAAGCGCCGCAAAGTGCTGGCCATGCTGGCTGCAGTCGGGTACTGCGCAGCGGATGATACGGCAGCGCTGGATAAACCCATCGCCGATGGAGGCAAGGACCTGTCCAGCGGTGAACGTCAATTATTACGAATTGCCCGCGGACTGCTCACTGATAAACGCGTGATACTGCTCGATGAGCCCTTTCAGGGACTGGACCCTGCGGCGACAGAACGCGTGCAGGAGATCCTGAATCGACTGGCGGCGACGCATACCATTGCAGTGATCACGGCTGATCATCGCGCCGGACTGGAGATCACACATCATGTACACTTAGACCAACCTCAACCCTTATATGCATAAAATTCTGCTATTCCCGATATTGCTGGCCGTATTCGGCTCCTGTTCCAAGGAGCCGGGTATTGGCGGCGAATCCACTATTTACGGAAAGGTGTACGCGCATCATTACAATAGCACGTTCACCGTGCTGTTATCGTCATACTATGTCCCGGACACCTATGTATACCTGGTGTATGGTGATGATGTGAATTATGGCACACGCATCAAGACCAATTACAATGGCGAGTACGAGTTTGAGTTTTTATATCCGGGTGATTACACTGTGTATACCTACTCGCTCGATTCCACAGCCATAGTGAACGGCATTCCGGATCCGCCGGAGACCGCGGTGATGTATAGCATAACGATCTCCGACAACGGCGATATGGAAGTTTTACCTGACCTGCAGATATTTCAATGATGAACAGATCACTTGTTTTAATTCTGTGCATCGCTATCTCGGGTGCATTACATGCACAAAACACCCGCAGTGCAAAGGCTGTATACACCGTGCAGCAGGAGTTGACCAATGCAGGCCCGGAGGTGACGCGCCGCCAGTATCAGGAGTTTGATAAGCGCGGAAATGTGATCGTGGAGATCACCTTTCATGCAGACAGCAGCATTCGAAAAAAAGAGACCTGGAGCTATGACCGAAAAGACCGGGAAGTGAGCCATAGTGAATATCGCAATGACACTATCCTGTTGCAGCGGACGGTAACGACCTACGACAGGTTTGACGATAAGGAGCAGGTGATCGTATTTGACGGATCAGGCGGAGTGATAGAGTTCACCCGGCTCACCTATGGTCCTTTCGGCAAAAAAGAAAGCGAGACCACTGTTGACGGAAGCGGTAAGCTACTTCGCAAGATCACTTATGCTTATGATGCACGCGGAGCGATGATCCGCAAGAGCACCTATGATGACCAGAACAGGCTGATAGCCGAACGCACCTGGAGTTACACCTATTGATACCATGATCAGATCTGCAACCATACTCCTTGTCGTGCTCCTATCGGCGTTTCGCCTGGCGGCACAGCAGCAGGATGCCGTGCTCAGCGGGGCTGTGCAGCTAGAAAAAAAGTGGAACCGCACGTTCTCCAACACGATGTACATGCAGGGAGCACTCACCGAAAATTATACCGAACCGGGATTCGGCATCTGGGATATCGGCACGCAGATACGATTGAGCACTAGGTGGTCGGTGGGTGTGAACTACCGTCGCACGGCAGTACGCACATTGGAAAACACTTTCGCTCCGCGTCAATTCTGGTATGGCGATGTGAATTACACCTATCGATGGAACGCTCTTTCTTTGACCGCAAGAAGTCGATATGTGACCAAAGTATACAGCGGCTCGCTGCTCGACGGAGAAAATTATCGTGATAACAGACATTATCTGCGCAATCGTTTGCTATTGCGTTATGACCTGAATTATCACCACGATGTTTTTGTTGCCTACGAACAGGTATACCGGCTCGATGAACGAAATGAGACCGAACTGCATCGCTACATGGCAGGATATGCCTACACCTTTAATATGCACCACAAGCTGCAATGCACCTACACGATCGCCGCACAGGACAATCGTTCTGATCCGGGTACTGATTTTATCAGTGGCGTGACGTACTTTTACCGTTTCTAATTTCGCTCTATGATCAAACATCTGCTGTACGGCCTTGCGATGACGGCCATGGTCTCTATGAACAGTTGTAAGGAATCCGCAACGGAGTCTGCGCCTCCACAACAGACCTTCGCCATTGCCATTCACGGTGGTGCGGGTGCGCTGGCGAAGGGCAGTTATACACCTGAGCAGGAGGCTGCTTTCCATGCTGCCTTGAAAGAGGCTGTGCAAACCGGTTATGCGATGCTGAACCGCGGCGACAGTGCAGCGGATGTGGTGGTAGCAGTGATCAAGATGCTGGAAGACTCTCCTTTATTCAATGCCGGCAAAGGTTCAGTGATCACGAGCAACGGCAAGATCAAAATGGATGCCGCTATCATGCATGGTGGCACGCTGGATTGCGGCTCCGTAAACAATGTACAACGTATCCGCAATCCGATCACGGCGGCGCGGATGGTGATGGATTCATCACGCTATATCATGTTCAGCTCCTCCGGTGCCGAAAATTTTGCGAAGGATCACGGCATAGAAATGGTGGATCGTTCCTACTTCTATACGCCCCACCAGGTAGCACGCTGGAAAAAAACAAAAGACAGCAGCGACCTGCAATATATCCGGTATGTAGACAGCATGCTGCTCAAGCAGACCGAGGTGATCGGCGCAGTGCCTGAGGAAGGTGAATTTGGCACCGTGGGTTGCGTAGTGCTGGACAAGCATGGCAATCTGGTGGCGGGCACTTCTACCGGCGGGCTCATCAATAAGCGATACAACCGCATCGGCGACACACCGGTGATCGGGGCAGGCACCTATGCGAACAATGCTACCTGCGCCATAAGCTGCACCGGCACGGGTGAGGATTTCATTAAAACCGTCGCCGCCAAGACCGTGTCAGACCTGATGGAATTCAAGTCCATGCCGCTGGACCAGGCCACGCACGAACTGATACACGTACGATTTAAGCAGATCACCGGCGATGGCGGGTTGATCGCAGTCGACAACAAAGGCAACATTTCCTTCCAATATAATTCTGACGGCATGTTCCGCGCATCTGCTGATGCACAGGGGAATATCCGGACCTACATCTACGAGTGATCATCTGTGCACACTTGCCGTATCTTTGTATCCAAAGTACAGGATGGGCATGCGTACATTTTTTTCCATACTGATCGGCGGACTGGCCCTATGGTTGGCCGCATCGTGTGAACAGGACGATCATCTGCAGTCAACGGTAAGCACTGTAACCTCCACCTATCAGATCGGCGGTGGTGATACGGTATTGAAGCGCCAATCCTGTTATGACTCAGCTGGCAGTCTGATCGCTGAGTATGTTTTTGGCCGCCGCATGGACACGGCGCAAAAAACACTTTACCGGTATGACGCCAATGGCTTGCAGTATAAGGCCTCTTACAACGGAAATACGCTCATGCATGAATCGCTGGTAATGTCTGCAGGCGGCAGGATCATGCGCATCGTAGAGCGCAGTGGAACAGACACTCTGTCGATCACGGACAACACCTATTATCCCACAGGCGAATTACGGCGAACGGTAGTGCAATTTTTATATGACCCGACATCTCCACTCACGGTAGTGACCAATTATGCCCGCAACGGTAAACCAGAGACCGTGTACAGGCAAATATATTCGGATAGTACACGGATCGTTATATCGAGGATGGAGATGGACAAGTACACGTATATCTTCGATACTGCTCAGCATCTTATACGCTCGGTAGGCACGATCACCTTCGGCTATCACGAAGCGCCGGATACGCTGGAAGATGTGCGTTATCAGTATGACACATTGGGTCGTTTGTTGACGACACATTATATACACAGTGCAGATGCCAGAACGCCCGACAGCATACACTATGTGTATGGCGATGGGCTGCAGCCGGTGATGCGCATTGATCACCTGCATTTGCAACGAAAAGGGGAGATACTGGTTTTAACAGACAGCATATACCTACGACATGATGCCGAAGGAAGGCTGCTGGAGGAACGCAGTACCCTTTCCGGAAAACATATGCTGTACCGGTATTCCGAAAAATAAAAGACCGGACACACTTTCGCGCATCCGGCCCTTGTTAACCACTGTATACATCACATCTTAACCAGTTGTTGCGTTCGCACTTCCGTTGGTGTGCGCACTACCAGCAAATAATTCCCTGCCGGCAGGTCTGCACCGACCTCTACAGAAGTTGCTGAAGGATCCGCTATCACGGTGGTGATGAGCCTGCCGGTGAGATCCCACAGTTCGATCACCACTTCAGCATGTTCACCGGTGATCGTCACTACGGTCGATTCGTTGAATGGATTAGGCGATGCAGCCACGATCCACTCTTCTTCCACGCCACCGTCTTCCCGGCATATGATACTGCTCACATTCACGGTCCCGGAGGTTTTTGTACAACCATTACCGTTGGTCACCACTACTTTATATCCACCGGATGTCGTGGCTACGTATATACTGGCTGTAGCCCCGGCAATGTTGGCGTTGCCTTTTTTCCACTGGTAGGTAAATCCGGCCCCGGTATTAGCACTCAGCGTCACACTTCCGCCTGTGCAGAAGGTGGTAGGACCGAGTGCGGTGACCGTCGCTGTTGGCACCGGTGTGCAATATTTAATGGTAGTGAAATCCCAGTTGTTCTTTCCGCTGCCAGTGCTATATCCGGTCACATAGAGGTAGCCGTTGTTATCGAGTATGGCGCGTCTGGCCACGTCTTCATTGTTACCGGTGCCATTGTATTTCAGGGTGAGCAACTTTGTGCCTGCGCCATTGTAATTCAGCGTAATAAAATCAGAAACAGATGCAGCATTACCCGACATGCCGGTGGTATAGATATTATCTACTCCATCGGTAATCACACTGTAGCCTTCATCTGAATAGGCGCCCGTACCGGTATAGCGCTTTGCCCAGTTTTGCGCACCGGTGGTCTTATTATATTTAATGAGTGCCAGGTCGGCAGCACCGGAAGTGCCTTTGCTACTGCCGGTAACATACACTTCTCCGGCCGTTACCGCAACACCGAATGCTTTATCTGTCAGATCGCCGGTGCCGTTGTATGTTTTCGCCCATTGGAGGGTGAATGCCGTGGAATATTTCAGTGTGAGGTAGTCTTCTGCATTTCCGGTAACAAAGGCATAGCCGGTGATATAAATACTCGTGCCATCCAGCACCATATCCTCTGCCTGATCATCGCCGTTGGAAGCGCCGTTATAGGTCGTTTGCAACAGTTGGACACCCAGGATGTCATAGCTGATCAGTACTACATCATTATTCACGCCGGAGAATGCAGTACCTGCCACCAGAAGACCGGTCCCGTCAAATAGGATATCCGCAGGTCTGTCATTCCCATTGCCGGCACCGTTAAATCTTGTAGCCCACTGGAGGAGTCCCAGACTATTATACTTCAGTGTGGCGATATCATAATTTGTCACAGCTGAAGCATCGCCATCGGAATAGCCGGTGATGTATATATCACCCGCAGCACTGATCACCATGGCCACTGCCTTGTCGAGCTGGTGAGCGGCATGGTCATAGATGGCTGACCATTGGAAAACACCGGCTGCATTATACTTCAGCAGCAACATATCATCAAATGTGCCGGCGCCATTGGAATACCCGGCCACATAAATATTACCGACAGCATCCACTGAAACCGCGTTGCCTTCATCATTCTCACCGGTGCCATCAAATGTTCTTGTCCACTGCGTTACACCTGCGCTGTTGATCTTTTGCAAAAACACATTACGCTGCTGTCCGGCATTCATGGTATAACCGGTCACATAAGTATTTCCTGAAGCATCTGTTGCAATGGCATTCACCTTATCGTTGAAGTCGCCTTTCCCGTTGAGCGTTTTGGTCAGGTTCAGTATACCCAGCGAGCTGTAACGCAAAGCCGTAGCATCTTTTTGTGTGGCTGAAAAATCAATACTCCCAGTCACCCACATATTGCCGGACACATCCACGAGCACCGATGCAGGTATATCTTCCGCCTCAGCCGTAGTGCCATCATAATATTTGATCCACTGCTGAAGTCCGCTGCTGTTATATTTTACGGTCATCCATTCAAAATCCACTGCAGCTCCTGCGCTGCCATCACTTTTTCCGGTCACATACACATTGCCGGATGCATCGATATACATATCTGTAGGCGTGTCTTCCTGTGCTGCCGGATTCCCTGTAACCGTATTCCACAGCAGTGTTCCTGCAGCGTCGTATTTGATGGTGCGGAAATTATAATCGGCATTTCCTCCACCGTCAATATCACTTTGACCGGTCACGTACACATTACCGGCATTATCGAGTTTCAGCAGTGATACGCGATCGTTATCCACTCCGTTAAAGATCTTCACCCATTGTTGCGTGCCGGAAGCATTATACTTGATGGTCACAAAATCATCGTCATCCACATTTGCACGAATACCGGCCACATATACATTACCGGTGGCATCGCGAGCAATGCTTTGTCCGCGGTCATCCCCTGCCGCACCGGTGTATATCGTCTGCCAGTTCACGGATCCCGTGGTGCTATAGCTGATGGTAAGGATGTCGTCATTAGTGCCGTTATCCGTTCTGCCGGTCACCACACATCCGCCTGCCTGATCAGCAACGACACCGGCGCTGCGATCGGTCAGTCCGCCATCAAAACGAGCCACCCATTGCTCGGTACCTGCGCTATTGTATTTGATGGTCACGAGATCATCGATATTGGCAGCATCGTGATCGCTACGGCCGGAGACAAATACATTTCCTGATGCATCCACGGCGAGGCCCGCCGGCAGATCATCTTCATTTGCGGTTGTGTAGTTATAGCGTGCGGACCACAGCAGGGAGCCGGCGGTTGAGTATTTTATGGTAAGTATATCGGTCTTGCTGGATGCAGATCCGCCATCAGAATATCCGGTCACCACGATCTCACCTGCGGCCGTCAGCGTAAGATAATTTGCTTCATCATCGAGGTTTGCCGTGTGGTTGAACTGTCGTGTCCAGAGGGTATCGCCGACGGTGTTCATTTTTACCACCAGGAAGTCCTTTCCGGTGCCCGGGTTTACGGTATAGCCCGCCGAATAGAGGTTTCCGGAGGCATCCATAACGGTCTGGTTGTAGCGGTCGGCATTATCTCCGGCGCCATTCAGGCGGTTGGTCCATAGAGCAGATTGACCGGCACCCTGTAACCCGTAAACGGCGAGCAGGGAGGTAAGGCATAGTGCGAACAGGGTAGATTTTTTTTTCAGCATACAGCGATTTTTTTGAGTTTATGCGGGCATGGGTTACTTCTGCCTGCCGTTCAGACTCAAAATTGTGCTGTATATGCACGCGCCCCAAGGACAGAAAAATCGGGTTTCCATGCCCATTGAAAGGGCTGGTGTCCCACTCCCGCGACCGGCAGGGTGAAACCCTTGCCAAATGGGGCTCTCAGGGAGATTTTCGGAGACATGATCTCCCTGTTTTCAGAAAAAAGAGGGGCTAAAAAACATGAAAAAAGCCCTCCCGGTTTGACGCGGGAAGGCTTTAAGTTCAAGTATGAAAAGAAAAGATGTTACTAAACTGCAAAACTTTCTCCACATCCGCAAGTCCGGGATGCATTTGGATTCACAAAATGAAAGCCTTTGCCGTTCAGCCCGTCTGAGTAATCGAGGGTGGTATCACACAGGTAGAGGAAGCTCTTGAGGTCTGTGACGAGTTTCTCGCCGCGATCCTGAAACACCTGATCGCCGGGCTTGTCCTCGTTATCGAAGTCCATCTTATAGCTCAGGCCCGAGCAGCCGCCACCCACCACGCTGATGCGTATGAAGTAGTCGTTGCCTATGCCGGCTTCCTGTTTGAGTTGTTCTACCTTGCTTTTTGCAGGTTCAGAGATGAAGATCATATCTGTATCTGTTTAGAGGGTGCAAAGCCTTGCGAGCCTTGCCTCCCGGTTCATTCCAATGGCAGGGACCGGTCAGTGAACGATCTTTTCCTCGAGTTTCAGCTCGGGGAGGCCGTTCTTTTTGCGGTAATCCTGGATGGCAGCCTTGATGGCGTCTTCGGCCAGCACGGAGCAGTGGATCTTCACCGGCGGGAGGGCCAGTTCTTCCACGATATCCATGTTGTCGATGGTCAGGGCCTCATCGATGGTCTTACCCTTCAGCCACTCGGTGGCGAGGGAAGAGGAGGCGATGGCACTGCCACAGCCGAATGTCTTGAATCGGGCATCCTTGATCACCTGGGTCTCAGGATCCACCTCTATCTGGAGGCGCATCACGTCGCCACATTCAGGTGCACCGACCAAGCCTGTACCAACTTCTGACTTGGTATGGTCGAGTGTTCCCACATTCTGCGGGTTCTCGTAGTGTTCCAGTACTTTCTTTGAGTATGCCATATGTTTGATTTAATCGAAATTCTATTGAATTAGTTTCCAGTTGCCGTGAATCGTGAGTCGTGAGTCGTGAGTTGCTTAAAAGAAAATATCACTCATTACTCATCTCTCATCCCTCATTCTCAATGTTCTGCCCATTCAATGGTGTTCAGGTCGATACCGAGCTTGAACATTTCCCAGAGCGGGCTCATTTCGCGCAGTTTGTTGACCGCTTTGGTAACGGCTTCGATCGTATAGTCGATCTGGTCATCCGTAGTAAAGCGTCCCAAAGAGA
>DAIMYJ010000028.1:0-11415 GCA_036734545.1 Chitinophagales bacterium | reverse complement strand
ACGGCTTCGATCGTATAGTCGATCTGGTCATCCGTAGTAAAGCGTCCCAAAGAGAAGCGGAGGCTGCTGTGCGCCAGATCATCGCCCAGTCCGAGTGCCTTGAGCACATAGCTGGGTTCCAGAGAGGCACTGGTGCAGGCGCTGCCTGAGCTCAATGCGATATTCTGGTTGAAGGCCATCATGAGACCTTCGCCTTCCACGTATTTGAAAGAGATATTGGTGAGGTGCGGCAGGCGGCTGGCGCGGTTGCCGTTCACATAGGATTCTTCTATCTTGAGGAGTTCCATCTCCAGTCGGTCGCGCATCTTGCTGAGACGTGCTGCATCAGCCTCCATTTCGAGCATTGCCAGCTCGGCAGCCTTACCAAAGCCAACGATACCGGGCACGTTGAGGGTTCCGGAACGCATACCGCGCTCGTGACCACCACCGTCCATCTGGGCTGTAACCTTTACCCGGGGGTTCTTACGGCGCACATACAGCGCACCAACACCCTTAGGACCATACATCTTGTGGGCCGTGAAGGCCATCAGGTCGATACCATCGCGTTCCACGTCCACAGAGATCTTGCCCACCGCCTGCGTAGCGTCGGTGAACATCAGGGCGCCTTTCTTATGGGCAATATCAGCGATCTGACGAATAGGTGCGATCGTGCCTATCTCGTTGTTGGCATACATTACCGAAACCATGATGGTCTTATCGGTAACCACGCTCTCCAACTCATTGAGGTCGATATTGCCCTGGTCGTCAACTTTCAGGTAGGTCACCTGTCCACCCATCTTTTCGATATGCTTGCAGGTATCCAAAACGGCCTTGTGCTCGGTGGTGACGGTAACGATATGATTGCCTTTGCGGCTGTACATATCGAATACCCCTTTCAGCGCCAGGTTGTCTGATTCTGTGGCTCCGGAGGTGATGATGATCTCCTTGTCGGAGGCATTGATCAGCTTCGCAACACGCTCACGGGCCTGGTCAACGGCATCTTCCGCCTCCCAACCGAAGGGATGGCTGCGGCTGGCGGCATTGCCGAAGTGCTCGTAGAAGTAGGGAACCATGGTATCCACTACCCGCGGATCCACCGGGGTTGTGGCGCTATTATCGAGATATATGGGCAGTTTCATGCTAGTGTCGTTATTTAGACTGATTCTAAAACACAAAGGTATATAAAAGGTTCGAAATGGTGGTGTGGGTGAGTGGTGAGTGGTGAGTGGTGAGTGGTGTCGGATGTGGGGTTTGGTGGAGGTGGAGAGTGTGGAGAGGGTGGTTTCACGCGGAGGGCGCGGAGGGGCGGAGGACACGGAGGGATCATGCATGGGATCGAGGCTGTGGGGGGCACGCCGGGACGCGGGGGTATGGAAGTCTGTGGGGGAATGCCAACTGCATCCTCAGCAGCTTTTCCCTCATCCCTCATTTCTCATCCCTCATTATAATTCGATCACGGCGATAAACGTCATTGCGAAGTGATCGGTTGGACTGCTACCTTTATGCATGCTTGCATATTGCGGTCACGAAAAAACTGAGCATGAAAAAGATCGAACACATTGGCATTGCCGTTAAGAGCCTGGAAAACAGTAATGGATTATTTTCCAAATTATTCGGCAAGGAGCACTACAAAGTAGAGTCTGTTGAGCGCGAAGGCGTGAGCACTTCGTTCTTTATGATGGGCGAGACGAAAATAGAATTATTGGAGTCGACGAACCCGAATTCAGCGATCGCCAAGTTCATAGAGAAGCGTGGAGAAGGTGTACATCATATCGCCTATGCCGTAGATGATATCTATGCAGAAATGCATCGGCTGGAAGAGGCCGGATTTCAGTTGCTGAACAAGGAGCCGCTGCCGGGTGCCGACAATAAACTCATTGTATTCCTGCATCCGAAAAGCACGAATGGTGTGCTGGTGGAATTGTGCATGGATAAACCGCACTAAACTGACGCACCGAAATACAATAGAACAGCCGGTATGTTTTGCGCATACCGGCTGTTCTATTTATTCACTTACAGGAAAGGTCATTCCCAAATGACCACATCCTCCCGGTTGAACCACTGTTCGTAGTGATCCTGGAATTTCTTCTCCACCTCATTGCGTTTGATCTTCAGTGAAGGCGTGAGCAGATTATTTTGTATGGTCCACTCATCCTTCACCACCACGATCTTTTCCAGCTTCTCGAAGGAGTCGAGCGATTCATTGATCACATTCAATGTGTTGGTGAATTCCGTATTGAGCTGATGCGGGTCTTTTTTCTTTCCATTCTCCGACAAGGTGACCAATGCAATTGGCTGAGGCAATGCATAACCCACCACCAAAGCCTGACCGATATCGGTGTTGGCAGCAAACTTCATCTCAATGGGCATAGGTGCAACATACTTACCTTTGCTGGTCTTGAATAACTCTTTCACACGGCCGGTGATCTTCAGGTAGCCTTCGCTATCCACTTCAGCCTTGTCTCCTGTTCTGAAGTAACCTTCCGCATCAAACACTTCGCGCGTCATCGCTTCTTCCTTGTAATATCCTTTCATGAGCGCAGGATGTCGGATCAGCAGCTCGCCCTGCTCAGTAAATTTGAGATCGATGTAGGGGAATCGCAATCCCACCGTGCCGATCTTATTTCTGTCTTTATAATTCGTGTGGCTGTAGCAGCAATCTTCCGTCATGGCATAGGCCTGCTGGATTCGGATATCCAGTTTCCAGAACCAATTGATGAGGTCCACAGAGATCGGCGCTGCGCCGGAGAACACCTGGTCGGCCTTGGAAAGACCAAGTGCTGTTTTGATCTTCTTTTTCACAATACCGCTAATGATAGGAATTCGGAGCAATGTATCGAGTTTCTTCTGCGGCATTTTCTCCAGGATCTTTTCCTGAAACTTCGCCCATATGCGGGGCACTGCAAGGAAAATGGTGGGTGAAGTATCGGCCAGATTTTTGGGGAAGGTATCCAGGCTTTCAGCGAATGACACTTGTCCGCCGGTATACAAACTACCCATTTCGATCAGCAGTCGTTCTGCGATATGGCACATCGGCAGGTAGCTGAAGAACACTGCGCGGTTATCGATATTCAACAGCGGAAAAGCCATTTCGGCAGCAAATGCGAAATTATAGAACGTGTGCATGACACCTTTCGGCACACCCGTGGTTCCGCTGGTATACATGATGGTACACAAATTATCCATTGGGTAATCCAGATCCTCGGTAAGCGGTGCTGTATTTTGAATGATGGTATCCCAATTGGTATATTCATGAATGCCATAGAACGGGAATGCGATGCAGGGCAGATCTTCCGGCACACCGGGTTTAAGGTATGCCCAGTCGTCGAGTTTCCCCACGAAAAGCAGTTTACTTTCGCTGTGTTGCAGGATCTGTTTTACTGTTGTGGGTGCCATGTTGGGATACATAGGCACTGACACATAACCGGCCATCCAGATCGCGTAATCGCTGAGCATCCAGTGCACGCAATTCTTAGAGAGTATCGCAATGCGGCTGCCCGGCTCGTACTGCAGGGATTTTAAATACGCCGCCATGCGCCTGACCTGATCGCCGCATTGACGCCAGGTGTAATTGTGCCATTCATTGTTGATCGGCTGGCGCAGATAAAGTGCATCCGGCTGTTGGCTCTCCCATTTGTAAAAGGTAGATAAAGGGGAATGGATGGTTCTATCGATGGTTGGCATAGGTGTGTTGTTATGGTGACTAAGATAACGACCGAAAGGGTAAATTGTTAAATCTTCCGCAACTTTGCGTGCATATCGCCTCTTTCTTATGGATAATCCGAACAACCGCACTGAGATCTCCTCCCTGGGAGAATTTGGTCTGATCGACCACCTGACCCGCAATACAGAGATCAAGCATGCCGCCACGGTGAAGGGTATTGGCGATGACGCTGCCGTGCTGGACAACGGCCAGAAACTCACCCTGGTAAGCACCGACATGCTGGTGGAGGGTGTGCACTTTGACATGATGTACACGCCCCTACAGCATCTGGGATTCAAAGCCATCGCCGTAAATGTGAGCGATATCTGCGCCATGAATGGCACGGCCACGCAGGTGCTGGTGTCCATTGCCATTTCCAACCGGTATTCCCTGGAAGCCCTTGATGCGCTCTATGAAGGCATTCACCATGCCTGTGAATACTTCGATGTAGACCTGGTGGGTGGCGACACCACTACCAGCCTGAAGGGGCTGGTCATTTCCGTTACGGTGATCGGCGAGGCAAATGAAGCGGAGGTTGCCTACCGAAGCGGTGCACAGGAAGGAGATCTGATCTGTGTGAGCGGAGATCTGGGTGCTGCTTTCCTGGGACTGCAACTGCTGGAGCGGGAAAAGCAGATCTATCTGGAAAATCCGGAAATACAACCTGATCTCGAGGGTAAAAAACATATCATTGGCCGTTTTCTGCGGCCGGAAGCCAGACCGGATATCATTCGGTTCCTGAATGAAAAACAAGTGGTGCCGCATGCGATGATCGACATCAGCGACGGCCTGTCATCTGAACTGCTGCACATATGCAACCGAAGCGGATGCGGCGCCCTGATACATGAAGATGCGATACCGATACATGAAGAGACTTATGCTCAGGCGATGCAATTCAATATGGATCCGCTGGTGTGCGCATTGAATGGCGGTGAAGACTACGAATTATTATTTACCGTGGCGGAAGCCGATGCCGCGAAGATCGCCGAAAACCCTGCCATATCGGTGATCGGAAAGATCACGGCAAAAGAACAGGGTGTTTTCCTTAAGACACGGAATGAAAATCTGTTCAGGGTGGAAGCGCAGGGCTGGAATGCTTTCAATAAAAGCTGATCACGCCTGCAGCGCAGAATAACATGATCACGACAATTAATTGTCGAGGTAGAATAGTTTGTTGTACACTCTGTTCTCAATAAACACCGAGAGAACATATATGGCGCGTGCCGATTCGGTCAGCTTAATGGAGTACACCCTACCCTGTTCGATCTTATTGAACACTCCTTCGGAGATCTCATTGCCCAGCATATCAAAAACATATACTTGTGCTTTATCATCCGTTTCGAGGTTGATGGTGAACTTCAATACACCTTTTACCGGATTTTGCGTGATCCATAATATCTCGCCTTCGGGGATGATGGCGGTATCAATGGTTTCTCCGTCATCTTCGACCGTATCTATCTCCGTAAAGCAGTCATACGGCAGTCCGAATATCCATGGTGTGGTTACCGGTGAAGTGGTGAAGAAATCATAGAGCCGGGTGGAGACTTTTGTAAGTCCGCTGCCGGCTAACACGTAACCATTCTCCTCCGCATCATAATCGGCCGGGCACATCCAGCGCAATCCGTCATAGGCTCTGGCATTCTTCCCATCCGCCCAGATGTTGGCTCCCCAGGCCAGCCAGGGGGCATTCGGTTCCTCACCGTAATACGTCAGTAAGGTATCACCACTGATCTGTGCTGCAATAGTTTGCCGGATCGCAAAATCAGTTAGATAAGATGCCGGTTCCATCAACGCCGCCGACTGCCATGATGTAGAATCGGTATAACCGCCATACGGCGAACCGGTAAGGAATAGCAGTTGTGCATTCGGAAATTGCACTTTGATCTCGCGAATAGCATTGATGTAGGCGAGAGACAGAGTATCAATGAATGCCGAGGTCGATGTAAATGTATCTGTATACGCGGGAGTCATCATCCACACAGCTTGCACCTGTCTTTTTTTGACATCAGCCTGCTGCAGGAAATCATTTACTTCCTTCCAATATGTATCATCGGCTACCGGACCGAACATATCACGCAGGTCATATTCTTCCATACAGGCATTAACGATGCGCACACAGGAATCGAAATAACCGGCATCCAGAAAATCGCTGTAGAAACGGTTGAACGATTTTTGCGCCGAGCCTCCACCCAGCGCCAAAAACACTACTTTGCCATACATCGTATCTTCTTCCGCATCAAAATTCAGCGGCATGATAGCATTGGCGATGGCTATGCCGGAGTCCAGATGAGCAGCAGGTACTTCGTTGGTACCGCCGGGATACAAACCTCCGGTATATCCCTCATAGGAGCCTGTGAGCAGGTCTACGATCGGCACCAGCCCGGTGCTGTCATTGGCACAATTGATCTGCGCATGGGTAACAAAATGAAAAAGGATAAGCACCAAAGTGCTTATCCCATTTCTGCTGTTTATGGTAATGTGCGGCTGTGCAGCCTGCATGAATGTTCTTAATTGTTGAGCACGATAGGCTGCGTAAATACCTTGCCGCCCACACGTAACTCGAGGTAATAAATGCCGGCCGCCTGGTCATGCAGGTCGAACCGATAGAATGAATATGGCTCTATGCCGCCAAACACTTCCGTATATACGGTTGCGCCTACCTGGTTGACAACACGCACATGCAAAGCATCAGAGAGCACCTCATCAAAGTCTACATAATATTCACCTGACGATGGGTTCGGGAACACGGTAATATCCTCGCGGGTAAGTGTTACCTCTTCCGGTTGCAGAATGCTGCCGTCAGGGAGTCGGCCATCACCACAGGATGCCCACTTAGGTGCATCCATGAACCAGCCTTCGGACAGCGTATCGGTACGGAAGAAATTCAGCAGAATGCCTGCCATTTTATCTTTTCCTTCATTGGTAAGGTGATAGCCGCCACCGTCTATGGCAAATTCAGTCTCGCAGTTCCAGGTCAGGCTATCCAGTTCGCGCGGATTCGACCCGTCGGCCCAGAGATTGGGGCCCCAAACGATATAGGGCACCTGCTTACCGGCACCACGAAATCTCAACTGCGGGTCTCCATCGATCTGACGGTCGATGAGGTCTTTCATGGCGAAGTTATGGTGGTAGCTGGAGGGTTCTTTGATCACATGGAACAGCGCCTTATTGGAATCGGCATATCCACCATAGGGGAAGCCGCTCACAAATACCACCTTCAGATTCGGGTAGTAATACAACATGGCATTGAGTGCCGATTTAAACCGGATAACCAGTGTATCTACATAGCTGTCGATATCGCTGCCGTTGGAATCCAAACGCGAGCTGTGCATCAGCCAGCCCACCTGAACCTGTTCAGGCGTGAGGCCTTTTTCACCCAGCTTATAGATCTTAATGTAATCCCAATACTCATCGTTACCAATATACATGGCGTTGATACCGTCTGAACCGTTGGCCGCATTCACTGCCTTCAAACACGGGCTCAGGTCATTATAATCCTTCATCAGCTGGATCATGTGATTGAAAGGACCACCAACAGTAGAGGCTCCAAATCCGGCCACTACTACCTTTCCGGTCACCCAATTCACATTACCGAGGGTATCCAGCGGTTTCAGTTTATTTACGATGTTCCTACCGCGGGTAAGGTGGACCGGTGGCGGTGTATTGCTACCACCGTCGTACAATCCCCCCTGCCAGGTACCGAGGTAATAACCTGTTCCGAGGTCTACCAGGGGGATAAGACCCGTTGAGTCATTGGCACAGTTCAATTGGGCCTGTGCCGGTTGTGTCATCATGGCCAGTGCGGCAATGGTGCACCATACGATCAGATTTCTCATGGATGTAAGTATGCGTGTTGTGTAATGTTTGCAAAGATAGGGATTCTGCCCGTTTAGGAATGGTTGCGTGGGAATCGGCTTTTTTTTTTATTGTTTCAGCAGCTTGCCGGTCGTGATCGAGCCGTCAGACAGCTCAACACGGATAAGATAGATACCCGGAGCCCATGAGTGGGTCGACACGGGCAGGGCAGCATAGCCCGCTGACAGTATTGTTGTCGAATGCAGTTGTTCCTCCCCTGCAGCGTTATACACCCGTATCCGGGCTTCACCATCACTCCAGCCATCGAGGATCAATACGGTGCGATCGCCGGCCGGGTTGGGCTGCACAGTGAGTTGGGGCTGAGCGGACTGAGCCGCAGCCCGCATATCCGGGTCGCAACTTACCCAGCGTGCGCCATATAAGAACCAGTCAGCTGCCACTTCCGACCCCTTGAAAAAGTTGTAAATGAGCTTGCCCACTTTGTCTTTACCGGAATTCGATAAATGGTATCCGCCACCATCTGGTTTGTAGTCGGCCTCGCAAACCCAGCGCAGTTTATCCACCTGATTGGCGCGCGTGCCGTCGGCCCAAATATGGGGGCCCCAGCCGATCCAGGGCGCCATGCGGTCGGGTTCCGTGAATTTCAGGTCGGGGTCTCCGTCGATCTGCCTTTCCACAAGGAATTTAACAGACCAGTTATTCCAGTATGACGACGGTTCAACGATCATGTCGTAGAATTCCTTCTCCGGATCCGCATAACCGCCATAATTGAAACCGCTGACATACACCTGTTTCAGGTTGGGGAATTTTGCCAGCAGCACCGGCATGAGTTGTTCATATTTATTGGCCACCTCCTGCGGCTGAAAAGGCCATACCAGGATCGTGTCCACTCGTGAGGTCACCATCATCCAGATGATCTGCACCTGAAATCGTGTGATGTCGGCCGACTCCACATCAGGAAGCACCTCATCGTCCCAATACCATCCGTTCACCACCGTGTCGAGCATGATCTCCAAACCTTTGGCGCCCACTGCACAATTCGCAAAACGCAAACAGGGGTTAACGGCAGGATCATCTTCTGCCACACTTTTGAAGTGGTTAAAGGCATTGCCTGCTGTCGAAGCACCGAGACAAATGAATCCCACTTTACCATCCGCCACATCCAAAACACCTTCTGCATTGAGAGGGACTACCTGTCGGCTGATGTTCATGCCTGCTGAAAAATGCGGATAGGGCATTTCGTTGGAACCATCGGCATACAATCCGCCCTGATACCCCAGGTAATAGCCTTCCTGCAGGTCAATGAGCGCGCGTAAATAGGAGGTATCGTTCTCGCAGGGCAACTGTGCCTGCGCTCGTGATCCGATCAAGGATACGAGGAGAATGAGCTTGAGGTATTTGATCGGGGACTTCATATCAAGGGGTTTCAAAAATACGCATTTTGTGAAACGGTCGGAATTTTCGTTAACTTTGAGTTTCAAAGTATAGCGAAATGGCAGAAAAACACGACAATGAGGCTTTACGGGATCTGAAAGAGATCCGCTCGATGATGGAAAGGTCGAGCCGGTTCATTTCCCTTTCCGGTTTGTCGGGCATCAGCGCCGGATTGGTCGCCGTAGCGGGTGCGTTCGTGGCCGGTATGTATATCGACCGCAACATCCAAACAGTGAGCACCAGTATCGTCACCGGGGGTAATGTGCGGATGAATGACGTCGTGTTCCTGTTGTTGTTGGCCCTGACGGTATTATTGCTGGCCATAGGCAGTGCAACCTATTTTGCCATCCGCAAAGCGCGTAAGCAGTCACTGCCCATCTGGAACAAGGCGGCAGAACTGACACTCGTGAATCTGCTGCTCCCTTTGGGCACCGGTGCCATCTTCTGCCTCATCCTCTTCTCCTATGGCATTTATTTACTGCTAGCTCCGGCAACGTTGGTATTTTATGGACTCGCTCTGCTCAATGCCAGTCAGTTCACACTGAAAGAGATCCGCTATCTGGGTGTCAGCGAAATACTACTCGGACTCATCGCCATGGCCATGCCCGGATACAGCCTCATCTTCTGGGCATTTGGTTTCGGATTGCTCCATATCATTTACGGCGCCATCATGTATTTTCGGTACGAACGATGATCGAAGGATTAAATAAGGAATTTGACCATCGCGTGCGGTTGGGGATCATGAGTATACTCATGGTGAATGCCTCCGTGGATTTCAATACCATGAAGCAACTCCTGCAGCTTACCGATGGGAACCTGGCCAGCCATATCACGGCTTTAGAAAAAGCGGGCTATGTGCAGGTGGATAAGGCCTTCGTCGGTAAAAAACCACGCACCACTTACGCCGCATCCGAAGCGGGAAAAAAAGCCTTTAACGAACATATCAATGCCCTTGAAAAGATCATCGGACTTGGACGCTGATCGTTGCCCTGCATGCACGCACAGCAACGTGTCTGTTTGAGAACATTATAAATCGTTTGAAATCATCTGAATCATCTCATGCGCGTATTTGCCCAGATATCGAATTACCTGCAGCTGTTCATCCGCTGGGTGGAACTGTATACCGGAAGATTCATTCTGGCGTTGTTGCTCATCAGTTGTTCCGTGATCATGGTATGGGAACCCGGCTGGATCGTGTCGGCGATAGATGCCCTGCGCATACCCTATGCGATCTTTCTGGTGGCCTTCGTGATGTTCTTTTTTCTGCGCAGCAATTACGCGCTGGCCACAGCCGGCGGTATCGCGCTGCTGATCATCGCACCCGGCATCTGGCCGTATTTCAAGACCGCCAATGAAACACCTGCCCAACGCAAGCAAGAAAAAAAAGCTGTCGTAGAAGCCGATCTCACCATTCTGCATTTCAATGTAAAAGAGAATAACAAAAAGATACAGACAGTAGCCGAAGCCGCGCTGTCATCAGGTGCCACCATCGTTTCACTTCAGGAACTTCGTCCCGCCTCTTTCCGGATCGTGGATTCGCTGATGCGCAATAAATATCCGTATCGATACAGTGAATTAGATTATCCCGGTTTCGGGATGGCATTGTATTCGCAAATACCGCTGGCGGATACACAAACCATTGCGCAGGAATATTTCCCGCTGCTCTCTGCAAGCGTGCGCGCACAGGGACAAACCGTGCACCTGCTCGCCGGCACCACCAGCACACCCACGAACGATAAGGATTTTAAGCAGCAGGCGGCCGAATTTGCCTTTATGGCGCAGCAGGTGCAGGCGTTAGAGGGACCCGTTGTGCTGATGGGAGACATGAATGCCGTACCCTGGAGTGAACATATGCAGGCGCTGCTGGAAAAAACGCAGCTGCTGGACAGCCGCAAGGACCTCTCCGCCACCTATCCCGCACAATCACCCATGCAGATACCGATCGATTACATCTTGCATTCTAAGCAAATCCGCTGTGTGCAATTCACGACCGTGGGCGGCACCTCCAGCAATCACCTCGGACTGATGGGCTATTACCGCATACCGCCGACCCGATAAATTCAAACGCATGCAGGAGTTACAAAAATTTGCCGCCGCATTCAGAGGGATCTTTATCCTCATTACACGCGAACCGCATGCACGTGTGCACGCCGTGATCGCACTGGCCGTGATCGCCGCCGGCGCTTATTTTCAGGTGACGGCTGCCGAATGGGTAATGCTGCTATTCGCTATCGCGATGGTGATCGCTGCCGAAGCCTGGAACACCGCCCTTGAGAAACTCAGTGATGTGGTGCAGCCTGCGCAGGATGCACGCATCCGCGATATCAAAGATATTGCGGCAGGTGCTGTTCTGCTATCCGCTATCGCAGCCGTGGTGATCGGATCGATCATTTTTATTCCCTATTTAATTCGGTGAATAACTTGTAGTTATTGGGCAGTATACTATTCATGACCGTATCCAACCTATGATATTTTCCGCCAAT
>DAIMYJ010000027.1:31114-34335 GCA_036734545.1 Chitinophagales bacterium | reverse complement strand
CACTCACCATTCACCCATTCACCCACTCACCACTCACCACTCACTAAAAAAGCCGCCTGATTCATCAGGCGGCTTTTTTTATTGATCAGGCAATCAATGATTATTGCTTCACGAACTTGGTGGTGCTGGTGGTTTCACCGTTCACCATGTTCACCATATACATACCGGCAGCGAGGTCGTTCACATTCAGTTGGAGGATCTCACCGTATTGGCTTACAGCATTAGCAGAATGTACCACAGTGCCATTCAGGTCAGTGATGGTCACGAAACCGTCGAATGCAGCCGGCAGGGTGATGTTCAGATCACTTACTGCAGGATTCGGGAATACGCCGGTCAGCTCAGTATTAGGAGCAGCTGTGCGCATTACGTATACCGGGAAGGCGCCGGTGGTGCCGTCGGCCAGGGTGTAGTATAAACCGAAGGGCAGGCTGCCTTCAGGATTCAGGTCAGGGGCGAGGAAACCGCTGGCGAATACTACAGCGCTTTGACCGGCAACATCGAACAGGCTGGCTTCATAAGAAGCTACAACAGTTTCAGGAGCATCACCGAGTGCTACATCCAGGATATAGGTAGTGTTAGCAGGAACGATCTGGTAACCGCTCACAGCACCGTAAGATACGTTGTCGAGCAGTGTAGCCACATCGCGGGCGATGATATCTACTGTGGGTGCATCAGTACAACCATGCACGCCGAAGAATTCAAGACCATTGGCACGGTCGGAGCGGAATTCAGTATTTTCTTTTACGAAAACGTTGAAACCGATCTCAGCACCATCAGGGTTCGGGTTGAACAGTGCAGGATTCAGCACGCCGTTCGCCATTACCACATAACCGTAACCGGCTTTGAAGGTAGCGGTGATCGTAGTGATAGCATCATCCACAGACTCAGAGGTAGGAGGCGCTACAGCGATGCTCACCGGAACGTTACCCGGCAGATCGATGTACGGAGTAGCAGTGCGGAAAGCGAAGTTGTCGATCGCCAGTGCACCGTCTACATAAATATCTACTACGGCAGCAGCAGGGTCAGCAGCATTGTGGATCACCTGTACTTTAGAAGTAGTGATGAAAGGCAGTTGCTGTACAGTTCCGTCGGGCAGCGCATAGAATAATTTCAGCGCTTTACCTCCGGGGTTAGCAGCTGCATCGAAGAAACCGGATGCGAAGATCACGGCAGCAGCACCTCCGGCATTGCTCAGGAATGCACGGCTGGTAGCAACGATGGTCGACGGCAGATCGCCGGGCGTTACATCGATGAAATATTTGTCGGCAGGTACACTCACATATTCAGTGAAGTCAGTATAAGCTGCATTATCTACAACGGTAGCTACATCGCGGGCGATGGCATCAACGGTAGGTGCATCAGTAGAACCGTGGAAGAATACAAAGTCGAGGTTGTTCGGATCGAGGGCAGCCTCACGGGTGCCGGCTTTCACGAACAGGTTGAAACCGGTAGAAACGCCATCCGGGTTAGCGGCAAAAGCGCCGGGATCGAGTACACCGTTGGCAATGATCACATATTTCTCATCAGCGGTCAGTGTATAAGTAAAGGTAGCGATCGCATCTTCCGGACCATCGCTGGTTGAAGGTGCAATGCCGATGGTGATAGGCACACCTGCAGGTGCATCCACATACGGAGTGGCAGTGCGGAATTTGAAGTCGTTCAGCAGGAGTGCATCGTCGAGATACACATCCACAAATTTAGCAGCAGGGTCAGCGGAGTTGTGGATCACCTGCACACGAGCAGTCTGTGCGAAGGTCATCATTGCTGACAACACCAGCCCTGAAGTAAGGAGCATTTTTTTCATGATCATTGATTTTTAGTGAGGAAAAATTTCAGTCAATAACATGAGTGATATGAGTTTGTTTAAGGAAAAATGCTATTTAGAAAATTTAATATATTTTCATGAACCATCGCGCCGATAGTCTGTTAGGCGTGTTCGTTTCATTGCATAATCGCGTTGAACGATGTGTTAAACGATTTGTTGAAATGCTGATGGGGTGAGGGTTCCGGTGGAGTAATGTGCAAAAGCAGTACGGATTGAACGGGTTGGAACAGATCGGAACGGATTAGAGTTTTTTAAGTGTCAGCCAGAATGCACACGGATGATCCTGCTCAATTGATCATACCTTTTAGGTTAGCTTTACAATAATTCACGTAGTACATCGTCTAGAACAGCATGATCAGCGTTTTTGGAAAATTGCCGACCGGTGAGCGGCTGGAGCGGATTCGGCAAACACCTACGTTCAGGGATGGGCAGTTTCACAACCTGTCACATACTCCCATGATGGCAGAGGACATGTCGTATGCCGGTGTGCTGGCAAATTTTCTGCGCCCGCAGAAAGGACGCACACCCGGTGCACCTATCTCTGCCAACCTCAGACCACTCGCTGATATTGGTACCGATGATCCACAATTTACCTGGTTTGGACATTCATCCTACCTGCTTTCCTTCATGGGGAAACATATTCTTGTAGACCCGGTGTTCAGCGGACATGCATCACCGCTTCCATTCATGGTCAGAGGGTTTCGCGGTACGGAAGTGTTCACGCCTGAACAAATGCCCGCTATTGATGTGCTTTTGATCACCCATGATCATTATGATCATCTGGACCACAGCACATTGCTTGCACTCAGAAATAAAGTTAATATGGTCGTGTGTTCGCTTGGCGTGGGTGCACACCTCGTGCATTGGGGATATGATCCCGCACGCATCCATGAATTATATTGGAATGAATCCGTTGATCCGCTGCCCGGTATGCAATTCACCGCGGTGCCGGCCAGACATTTCAGCGGCCGCGCACTCACCCGCAACCGCACCCTGTGGAGTGCCTTTGTGCTGGAATGGAATGGACTTCGCTTTTTTCTTGGTGGCGACTCGGGGTATGACACGCACTTTGCCGATATCGGCCGGCAATACGGACGATTTGATGTGGCCATTCTGGAATGCGGTCAATACAACCCGGCCTGGAAGTACATTCATATGATGCCCGAAGAAACCGTGCAGGCTGCCATTGATCTGCAGTCTGAATTGCTCATACCGGTGCACTGGGGTAAATTCAATCTTAGTCTCCACGCATGGACCGAACCCGCCGACCGCGCACTCGCCGCCGCTCAGCAACTGAACATGCAGCACGCCTTCCCGCACATGGGGTCACCGTATAACCTGCGAACGAAAACAGAAACGGAGCCCTGGTGGAAGTGAAGTGTGGTTAATTGAACAG
>DAIMYJ010000027.1:4927-31014 GCA_036734545.1 Chitinophagales bacterium | reverse complement strand
CTTATGGGCTACTCCGCGCCTCTGCGTGCCAACCTCACCCGCGCTTAAACAATCTCCTGAAGACCGCCATCACTGTTTTATTCAACAGGAATAAAGTGAAATACCAGAGAGCCGCAACCAGCGACAACCCCTGATGCTTTCGCAACAGCGTCCAGTTATAACCGATGGTCTTCCATTTATTGCCGGAGAGAGACTCTGCATACTTGCGGTAGATCGCCAGAGGTGTTTGTATGCCTTTTGCCGTATATCCCTGTTTCAGAATATTCAGCCATAATCCGTAATCCTGACGCTTATGGATCAGCGGCATTTCCATTTTCCCTGTTTGCCGCACATCCATCATTGCCGTTAAACAGCCGATGCGATTTTCCATCAAAAGCTGACGGTAGGTGAGTGTTAGCGGACAGGAAATGATCTTACCCGTAGGCACGCCCGATGCATCCATAACCGCATAGGCCGTATAACTGAGCGCACATCCCGTTTCCTGCATGAACGCCACCTGCTTTTCCAGTTTTTCGGGATACCATTGATCATCTGCATCCAGAAAGGCGATATATTGTCCGCCTGCCGCATGTATACCCATGTTGCGTGCAGCGGCGGCACCGCTGTTGTGCGGTGTGCGTAATACATGTATACGCGCATCAGCCTGTGCAAGTTGATCGGCCAGTTGAGCAGAACCATCGGTGCTCGCATCATCGATGAGCCACATTTCCCAATGCGGATACGATTGTGCCTGCACCGAGCGCACGGTGGCTTCCAGAAAACGCGCGGCATTATATACCGGCGTGATGATGGATACGAGTCCTTCAGTCATGTGCGCGATAATGTTTGCTGCCGGCCATTAAATGGCGAATGGCTGTTGTCAGTGAAAATGCATGCTTATACATATCGCGTTTACGCCACGCGAAAGCAAGGAGATAGGGGAGTGCCAGCCGGCCGAATACGCACTGCAGCATTGCCCCTTTGTTGAATAATTGTTCTGCATGCATCACCCGCCCTGAGCTGAGTGCAGGATGGATGACCACAGGAGCAGGAAAATACCAGGCGCGGGCACCGGAGCGGATAGCAGCAGTCATGAATACATACTCTTCCCCGGTGGGATAATCGGCTCCCAGACCAAACCGCTCGTGAAACCTGGCCTGCTTTTTTTTCCACCAGGAAACAGCGATCACCATTTCTATAGAACTCACACGTGCTGCAGTGCGCAGGGTGTGTGGTGCAGCATTTTTCGGATAGCGCTTGAACGGCTCACCTTCCGGCGTTTCGGCACAGAGCGTGAGGATGTCGGGATGCTGACAGGAGTCTATGGCCGTGCGGATGCGAATCACCACATCATCGGGGAACTGTACATCGTCATCGGTGATCAGCGCGTAGTCGGCGGTGACAGCATCGAGACCGGCGTTGCGGCTTTTGCTGAGTCCGCCGAATTGTTGTACGAGGATGTGTGCGCCGGATTGTCGCAGACGAGTATGTTGATCCGCATATTCAGTTTGTCGCCCATCGGTGATCTGGTGCACGATCACCACCTGGTGCCAGCCATAGCGAAGCAATGCTTCCGTGCGATGGATGCCCGCGTTGAGCGTGGAGATCACCAGTGCTATGTCAGGAGACGACATGCCGCATTATTTTTTGCGCAGGTAGCCGTTGGGATTGGCCGTCATATAATAGCGTTCGCGTGCTTTGTCGATCGTGAAGTCGTCATACTGCTGCATATATTTTTCGATCGCCTCATACGGACCGGGACCATGTTCCGGAAATACCGGATGGCCGTTCACGTTGCTGTCTTCAACGATCATATAACTGCCCGGTGTCACATAGCGGCGATACACTTCCATCTCTTTGAACACGTGATCACAGCTGTGATCATCATCGAGTATCACCAGCACTGTTGATCTGTTGCGTGCTTTTTCATCGAGCACCTGCAGTATCTCCGGCGCCAGGGTAGAACCTGTCAGATAGGTGATGCGCGGATGCACCGGCTTATCGGGATAATCCACGATGTCGATACTCACGATCTCTCCTTTCTGCATGAAGTCGAGCAGGCAGGCCAGGTATAAGGCGTTACCACCTTTATAGGTGCCGCACTCAATAATAAGGTCGGGCTTGATCTCGTGCAGCATCTCCTGATAGATCCAGGTGTCGAACGGGAATTTTTTGATGTGGGTACCCATGAAATGCGATTCACCCCAGGTCTTGCCGAAGAGGAATGCATCGTAATACATGATATGGAACTGATCCGCGATGGAACGTTCCTTGTTTTTGCTCATGTAAAGTCGGCGATACAGCAGCCGTTTGATGTCTTTGTAAGTGGAACGAAATCCCATACCGGTGTTTTGATGGGCAGGGATCTATTTCGGAATATCCGCATGGCGCATGATACCGCGCCGGCCCTGCCTGATGGCAAAATTAAAGATTTTGAACGAGCCCATCCGCCCGTGCAGTAACGCGCTGAGGAAGAGGTAGGTGGTATATAGCACACGGTTGAGGTGATAGATGGCTGCATGCCGCACCAGTGCACGCTCTGTATAGTAGGCCGTATTGCGCATGAGCAGGAACAATCGCCTGTCGGGCATCGCAAAGAACTTGCTGCTGAACCATCCTGCTTTGCGTGTATTCACGAGCGTAGGCTCACTGTCTTCCACAACGGCTGGTGGGATGAGATACAGATGTCCGCCACCCCGCGTGAACCGCAACGTGAATTCAAAATCATCGGCATAGGTATGCAATTGCGCATCCGGCACGCCGATCTTATCCAATGCCGCGCGATGCAGGAATAATCCGCCATACGGTGCGCAGGGAATGGACACATGATCACGGTCGTCGGTATTGCGGATGCTCTTTACGATCTGCCTGCGCCGGAAACGGATATCGGGACGAAAAACATGGAACCCTAAAAAATGATCGGGCAATGGAAAGAATAATTCGGGATGCACACCTTTTGCCGCATGTCTGAGATACGTGCGGGCAGGACGCATACACTGCAGCATGAGCGCATCGGGGGTGTGCCGGGCAGAAAGAGTTGACCATGCCGACAATAATTGTTTGAGACAATCCGGAGCCGGCACATTATCATCATCCAGTAGTAGTATACATTCGGTTTGTGCATCTGCACGCAGTTGCTGAAGTCCGGTGCCGATGGCAAATGCGGAACCCATATTTTCCGGCATCAGTATCAGGTTGATCGCCGGTGTAGGAATAGTGGCCAGTTGTTCCGCAATGTTATAAATACTGCCGTTGTCGATGAGCGTCACCTGTCGCACTTCGGGCATACCGTGCAGCGCTTCGAGCGTGCCTCTGAGCAGCGGCCACCGGTTGCCGTAGGTGACCATGAGTATGTCAATGCGTGTTGGTGTCATCGCGAGCGGATCCTGCGCACAATGCGCCACGCCGGAGCTACCAGGCATACGCGCATGAAATTGCGGTTTTGTGCATGAAATACTTTGCGTGTAGCCGGTGGTATGGCATACGCGAAATGGTAAGCAAAAGCGTAACTGAGTAAAGTGGCCAGTGCAGCACCGTTGATGCCCATGGCGGGTATCAGTATAAGATTCAGCACAATATTGCTCACCGCGCCGATCACTGAATTGATCATCCAGTAGCGCTGAATGCCTTCAATGATGAGCCAGCGATTGGCCACCGACCCGAGGAAGATGAATAATAAACTGCCGATATGCAATTGCAGGGCCACGGCAGATGCGCGGAAATCGGCACCGAAAACAAACACCGTGATCGGATGTGCGAGCGCCACAACGGGAATTACAATAAGCATGGCCACACCGATCTGTAAAATATAGGTTTGTGTAATTCGGTCGCTGAAACGCTGTGCATCTTCTTTATGCGCATTCACCAGCGCAGGATACAGCGATGCACCGATGATCCAGGGGATGGATACCCACGCTTCCGACAGTTTCACCGCAGCGGCATATAAACCCGTAGCAGCATCATCCATCATGGTATTGATCATCACCTGATCGATCTTGAGATAGATCGTCACCATGAATGCCGAGAAGATCAGCGGCCAGGAAGTTTTCAGCAGTTGACGTGCGTATGCTGTGTCATATTTCCATTGGCGTATCTCCTGTTTCAGCATCCGGTATTCCACCAGCGTGATGGCCGTGATGATGGCCGCATCCAGCAGCATCACATAAAAGAACCACACCAGTTCCATCTCTCGCTGAATGAACATGATCTTAAGACCGGATACAATGAACAGCGCGGTCATCTGTGCGATCACAGTATATTTCGACAGCACCTTGGCCTGAAAATAGTACGTGAGCACTTCGAACGATTTGATCACCGGCGGTAAGGATGCGATAAGCAGGAACCAGCGGATATCGGCGTCGTTCTCCGACACGGCGGCAACACCCACCACCAGTATACAGGCCAGCACACTCCCTGCCATCCGCAACCACAGGCCCGTGCCCATGATGGTGTAGGTCGACTCCGGTTTGTCGAGCATGTCTTTCACCATGATGGTGCCCACGCCCAGCATCGATATCGCCACAAAAAGCCCCGTGAAGCTGATCACATAATTATAGACACCGTATTGCGCGGGACCCAGGTAACGGGCCATGAGCGCGCCCACCACCAGTGCCAGCACCATTTGCACCCCACGCGCACCCAACAGCAGCGAAGTATTCAGGGCGTAACGCCTGACACCCGCATCGGTGCGCAGTTTGTGAAGCAGTTGGCGAAGCATGTGCAGGCCATAAAGGTAATGAAATGCGCTGATGCCGCGGCAGAGCGGCTGTTAACGGGTGTGTCGGCCTCGTGCATGACTTAGCCCTGTTTTTTGGGAAATGACCGGCGCGTAGGCGGGGATTTTCCGTTCACCTCCGCGCACCAGGTACATGGTCATGCATGGCTGCTATTTTACAGGGTATGTAATCAATTTAAATAAATAGGCAATAAGCTGTTTCTCAGATCCGATTTTCTATCGATCTGTCATTGTTCACGAATATTAATTTGAACCTCACACCTCATCACTCATTACTCATCACTCATTACTCATCATTCATCTTTCCTCCCCCCGCATCTGATAATATATATCCGCCTGCCCCTCCTTCGTCCAGAATTGTGTGCCGCTGAGCATGCCGCTTTGGATAACACCGTAAAAGAACATTTTTCCTTCCTGTTCGCTGGTATACAGACTTTGAAAATGCGTTACACCATCTAGTATATAGGCATCGTAAGGGGCACGGGTGAATCCCCAGGCATAACAACCCGGACTTTCAAAATAGCCGTCGGTGAAGGTGATGGTTTCTGTTGTGGTGGTATCGGCATCCGTGAACTGCACATCAAAACTTTTACCATTGAGGTCGGCGAGTTCGATCTGACCGTTGCTGAATGTATAATTCAGATCGGCCTGTCCCTCTTTTGACCAGGTCATGGTGCCATGGAGGGTCTCATCTATGATAGTGCCCTTCCACATCATACTGCCTTCTTTCGGGCTGGTTGTGGTTGCGGTGAACACAATGCTGTTGCCCTCGCGAGAAGCCTTATAAGGCGCATCGCCGAAACCCCACAAATGACAATTATCATTGTCGAAGCGACCCTCTTTAAAAGTGATGCTTTCCATCGCCGCTTCCGCCGGGTTGCCGTTGGGGATGGTGAGCACAGTGAATGCACGTCCATCCAGTTGCACATCATCCTGTGCAGTGCCCGAGCATGAAAACAGGAAGGCGGTGAATGTAGTGAGCATGATCAGCAGTCCGCACTTATAAGCACGGAACTGCAAAACAGTGGTTGTTTGCATAGCAGTATGGGTTTATAATTGAACTGATAGGTATTTGTCCATCCGGTCAATATATCCTATACCCTTGCCACACAGTGATTTACGGGGAAGGCAGCGCAACACAAACCGTCGGCAGAGCGGTTTCGATCCCCGTTCATGAAAAAGGATATTACAAGGTAAGGAGTTCAGTTGAGAATTGCAAATGCAAGTACACCGTGGTTTTTTGCACGCAGAGGCGTAGAGGTGCAAAGTGCTACTTAGAGATAGGTGTGAATCTTACAATTTAAGTATAAAATTATCTGTAAAGGATGACGCATTTCTCCGTCTGTGTTTCCCGTGATTGCGATGTTTGAAGTTGATATAAGTCATTGCTAATCAGCTAAAAAAAATAACTTTTAACGTAAGTGTTTGTCACCCTTTTTCAGCTGATCATGCATTCTATTTGTAAGGTAGTAATCTATTCAGTTCACTTTAATAACCGTGCTATGAGACACGCCGACTTTTGCTCCGATACCGATCGCAAAAGATGGGTGCGGAGATCCGTTATTTTACTATTTATTCTATTTATAACAGCATTGCAGTTGCCTGCACAAACCGGGTCATGGACCTGGGTGGGTGGTAAGACTACCACTTTTGTCGCAACCGTAATGAGTTCCTCAGATGGTATATCAGATCCCTGTAATATCCCGGGCAACCGGGTAGGTGGAAATACATGGGTTGACCCTGAAGGTAATTTGTGGATGCAGGGGGGAGACCGCAGCTATATTCGCACAAATGAATTGTGGAAGTTTGATCCTTTGACCAATGCCTGGGCGCGTATGAAAAGTGGGGTCAATTATTTATCTGCGTTTGGCACTTTAGGCGTGGAATCGCCAACCAATATTCCCGGTGGCAGAATTCATGCCTACAATTGGATGGATGCCGCCGGAAACTTTTGGTATTTCGGTGGTGATGGTTATGGCGCCGGAGGTGGTGGACAGATGAATGACCTGTGGTTCTATAACAGGGGTACCAATAATTGGAAATGGGTTTGGGGCGGAACGAATCCCGGATATTATGGCGGATATGGTCATCCGAAAGGCACCGCAGGTCCTAATAATGCACCCGGTGGTAGATCAGGTGGTGCCTACTGGATAGGAGACGATGGAAAATTATGGATGATGGGTGGTTTGGGATATGGAACTCCTTATAGTTATGGACATCTGAATGAAGTGTGGAACTACGATCCCGCTACCGGTTATTGGACCTGGGTTTCCGGGGATAATAATCCTGACCATTACGGCATTTATGGTATAAAGGGTATTCCAGCAGCGACCAATATGCCCGGTGGAAGGGCGTATTTCGATTCATGGCAGGATACTAATGGCGACATCTGGATATTCGGCGGATATGGCTATGGTGAAAGCGGAGGGGTTGGTTATCTCAATGACCTCTGGAAATATTCACCGGACAGCAACCTATGGACCTGGATGGGTGGACCAAAAACACCTAATGTAACAGGCACCTATGGTTCACTCGGCGTTTTGGATGCAGCCAGCTGGCCGGGTGCACGCGCCAACTATGAAGCATTCGTGGATAGCGACGGCAAATTCTGGCTGTTTGGCGGCAACAACCTCGCCGGCAAATTCAATGACTGGTGGATGTTTGATCCTGATCAGGACGGACTATGCGGTTATATGGGCGGCGTAGGAGTGGTGAATGCTAATGGTATATACGGGTCCTTGGGTGTAACCGAATACGGTGTTTATCCCGGAGCCCGCACCCAGATGTACGGCTGGAGCGGCGCAGATGGCACCCTTTGGATGTTCGGTGGTAACGGATATGGAATCAGTGGATCCGGATATCTAAACGATATGTGGGCATTTAATTTCACGGCGAACATGTTGTACAGGGATTCAGATGCCGATGGCACAAAAAATGCCTGCGATACCGATGATGACGCCGATGGTATACCGGACGGCGATGATGTATGCCAATATGTAAACCAGGCAACGATCAACTGCGACGACGGCAATGCGGCCACCTATGATTTCTTTGATATCCAGATCTGCGATTGTTCACATATAGCGTTGGATGCCGATAACGACGGTTATACCTACGATGTAGACTGCAACGACAATGATGCGACCATCAATCCCGGCAGGCCATTCGATTTTGTAAATGGTATTGACGAGAACTGCGACGGGGTGGTGGATAATACAGCACCAAATAACGCCTTTAACATGCCGGTGGCACCATCTGCTACTTCAGTGATCGTAGTAGAGCATGATGAAGCATTGATCTTCACTGATACAACATCTGCCACTATAGAATTCTGGCTTAGGGCGCCGCAGGATCTGTATGCAACACATATCATTTCCAAGCGTCCGATGAATTTCCATCCGATAGATTTTCAGATCGCCTATATCCGTGATCTGGGTATAGAATTGAATAAGGGATTTGGACCTCCTATCAATACTGGTTTTATTCCTCCGCATAACGAGTGGACGCACTTAGCTGTATCCTATAAATTTAACGCTGCAACCGGAGGTGTGATCACCATGTATGTAAATGGTTGTTATTACAGCGAGTGGAATGCGTCATTGTTCAATGTTGTATCCAGCCATAATCCGTTGACCATTGGCAATATATTATTACCCGAATGGGGTTCATGGGGAAATCCGGAATATAAAGGCGACCTCGATGAGGTACGTATCTGGAAAGTAGCCCGCACGGCTGCAGAGATCCAGGCAAGCTACAACACGATCATCGATCCCATGGATAATCCGGGACTTGTAGCCTATTATACCTTTGATCAGGGCATTGCCGGCGGTGATAATACTGCCATCACCCAGGTTTTCGATGCTACCCTCAACGGTTTGCACGGCACTATTCAGAATTTGCCAATGACCGGTGATCAGGGCAATTTTGTGAACGGGTGGAGCTTCACTCCGGTATTCAATTGGTATTATACAGATGCCGACGGCGATGGATTTGGTGATGCTGATGATGAGGGATTGTATGTGGATTGCCATCCCGGAACAGAATATGTTCTAAATAATACGGATTGCAATGATGCGGAATTCACTATTCATCCTGAGGCAACCGAGATATGTGGCAACATGATCGATGATAACTGCGATGGCGCAATCGATGAAAATTGCTGCGCCATCACTGTTGATGCCGGTGCGCCTGAATATTTGTATTACGGCTTTGCTGCGGATCAATCCGTAACAAAGACAGCCGTTATTAGCGGTGGCATGGCTCCGTTTAACTACGCCTGGACACTGAACCGTGCCCTGCTGTATGATGTGGAAACACCAACCGGTGATGAGTCCATGATCAACGCGAATACACAGGCTGTTACGATAAGTCTGATGGATACAGCGATGTTGTATATCACTGTGACCGATGCTTTGGGCTGTCAGGCTGTTGACTCGGTAATGATTTATGCCGAAGATGTGCGTTGCTTCAAGGGCAATAAAGAAAAAGTGCTCATTTGCCACAGTACAGGCAGTGCTAAAAATCCGTGGACACAAATTTGTATTGATGCAGAGGCCGTGGATGCTCACCTGGCACACGGCGATTACCTCGGCAAATGCGGAACACCGCGTGAAAGCTTCTTCAGCGATGAAGCAGGTGTTCGCGCCATGCATATCTATCCAAACCCGAGCGACGGTCACTGCACCGTGGTGTTGAGTTTACCGGATGTGCCCGATGGCGAGATCTTCCTGCACGTAAGTGACCTTACCGGTCGCGTGCTCATGGCTGAACAGGGATACCTCGAAGCCGGCGGCGTGGAATTTGAACTCCACCTCGATGCCAACTTCGCCAGTGGTATCTACATGGTATGGACCGACATCAACGGCACCATACTCCACAAGAATATGGTCATTAACCGATAATATTAGTGTGGTATCATAATGCAAGGGGCTGCTCCATTTGGAGCGGCCCCTTTAATTAAGGATAGGATACTTCACCAACATTGACTCAGGTTTTCCCCGCATGCTTACTTCCCTTCACCCCTTCGAATCTTCGCGCCTTCAAACCTTCGAATCTTTACTCCTCAATCTTCCCATCGGCACCCGCTCTTTTCTGGATCTGATCCAGTCGAAGAACCGAATGTAGCCCAGCGCATATTGCTCCATGCCTTTGTGTTGTATCTGGCGGAGATCATCTTCCAGATCATCGAGGTGCTGAAATTGTGCATGGCCTGTATAATAGCGCGGATGCGAAAAATATTTCAGGATGCGGTTCTCGGTGGCATATAGCTTGGGTTGTTTTTTGAACTGATATGCCACCGACCGATATTCAGAACGAATATTACTGTGGTTCCCCAGCGCGAGATGTATCATCAGGTCCAGCAGTCGTGCAAACGCATACACATCCGGCCGCAGGGCAGGGGAGTAGCGTTGCAGCAGGCTATGCATCCGGTCGCGCGCCTGAGCGTAAGCGCCGTTGCTGAACAGCGTATACGTGATCATGAAATCGAACGATAAGCGGATGCTTTCACCCAGATGTTTGCCGTGCTTTTTCAAACCTGTTTGGATCGCCGGTAAGAGCAGCGACGCGCGTTCATACTTTCCCGCGTTCAGGTTATGCGACAGCTCCACCATATACGATTGCGCGAATATCTGCGCATTGACCATCCGCGCATGCAGTGCGTCCTCCTGTTGTTCGAATGCACGAAAAGCCTCCAGCGCTTTGGCAAATGCCTGAGCATCCATATTTTTCAGCAGCGAGATCACCCGCGCATGGGCAGCTACATAATCAGCGGCGTATGCCTCACGTAAAATGGGATGTTTATCGTAGAGGGAAATGATCGACTTGGTGGCTGTTAATTCCGACTCCATTTCCCTGCCCGCATAATACCGCATGCACAGCACCTGCATAAGCCGTATGCGTGTGAGCACACCCATGGAATTTGGAGCCTGCCGAAACAAAGCATGCTGTTCCAGTCGACGGAAGCCCGACAGTTTTTGCTTACTACGCGCCTGCACGGTTTGCACACGCAACACGACGGCCTGTTCATACAAGGATAGCGCTGTGTCGAACATTTCCTGCTGTTCGGTAGCTTCCTGCATTTGTCGCACCACGCCAGCAGTGCTGATGCCCAACTCGGGATGAGCAACGGCGAGTCGGCGCTCCCACAACAGTATACGATGCAGCAGCGACCATGCCTCCGCCTGTTTGGCCAGTGCGATGGCTTTGATGATCTGTTTGCGGCAGGCTTCCGCAAGTCCTTTATGTAACAGTAATTCAATATCGGCGAGATAAGCAAGTAGGTGGAGGTGTACCGTCTTATCCCGGTGTAAATGCCGCAGATGATCCAGCAGCAGTTGATACAAATAATTCAGATCAGCCTTGAACCAACGCACCGGTAGTCCCGCCGCACGCATACTGCTTACCAGTGCATCGGCATCGTAAACCGGCATATCCTCCAGCAGCTGATAGAGTATTACATACTGATTCCCGCCGCCGATCACATGCCGTTGGGCATACACGACGAAGGCGCGTTTCTCTGCACCGCTGAGTGCTTGGATGAGTGTATAACAATGCGGTTGGGCCATAGACAGGATAAGCAGGGTGGGGGAAGGCTTCCGTTATCTGAATTCAGACTTCCTAAAAATACGCATTATTTTTCAAAACCCGGTATCGGCTGTCTATACTTTTGTAGCGTGTTAAACTGTTGACCGCATGATGCGAATCCTGATCACTGCCTGTTTGCTCTTCGCCGGTATCCGGATGCAGGCGCAAACGTATAACATCGCCACCTACAATGGCATGACGGTGAACACCTGCAGCGGCAACTTTTACGATAGCGGTGGCAGTGGCGGCAATTACGGCAATAATGAAGATTATGTGGTCACCTTCTGCTCCAGTTCCGGCACCCCCCTGTATTTTGATTTTACGCCATCCTATAACATGGACGGCGCTACCGGCGATACCTTGTTCTTTTACGACGGGCTAACGACATCGGATCCCCTTATCGCTATCCTGGTGAAGGCCGATGATTACGGTTTTGCCTATCCCGCTGTAGGCACCACCAGCACCTGTGTGACCATACGCTTCAAATCCAACGCTTCTGCCACAGACGGCGGCTGGCAGGCCTCCATCTCCTGCGAGGCCCCGCCGGTATGCGATGGCAATCCGCCTGCCGCTGATGTGTTCGGACAGGCCACGGCGGTGTGTAACTTATTTGACTACTGCGGCACCACTGCCGGCTACTATGGCGAAGACGCGCCATACAACTTCGGCGGTTCCGGCGGCAGTTGTCCGAGTCCCACCGACGGGCTCTTTGCCGGCACACTCGAAAACAACTCCTGGTTGAAATTCATCGCCTCCGCAACATCGGCCAGTTTCGATTTCAATGTCACCGGCGGCGCCTCCTGCGATGGCGTGCAGGTAGGTATATTCGGATATGATGCCGGCACTAAAACCTTCACCCGCAAAACGCCGTGTAATTATACCGACGGCGGATGGGAAGGTGCGTTCACACTCACCGCAACAGCCCTCACGATAGGGGAGACCTACTACATGATGATCGACGGCAACGCAGGATCCAACTGCGACTACACCATCGGTGCAGGCACCGGTGTGGCCACCGTAAGTGCCGGTGCCGATCAGATGCTGTGCAGCACCACGGCTACCATTACAGCGACAGGTGCTACCGGAGCCGGTATGTGGACACTCGTATCCGGTGGCGGCACGATCACCGATCCCTACAGTGCAACCACCACCGTAACCGGCTTGCCGTTTGGAGCCAACACCTTTCGCTGGACAGTGACCGGCGGATTGTGCGCAGATGCCGGTGTATACGATGATGTGGTGGTAGACATCACCTGTCTGTTACCTATCACGCTTTCAACATTCACCGGCGAAGCGGCAGGCGAAACCGTTCAGCTGCAATGGACCACCGCCGAGGAACTGAACAGTGACCGTTTTATCGTCGAGCGGTCTGCCGATGGCGCTGATTTTCAGTCACTGGGCGAAGTGCAGGCTGCCGGCAACACCTCCGGCCCCATGGCGTATCAGTTTACGGATGATGCACCGCTGCCCATGAACTATTACCGGCTTCGTCAGCTCGACCTTGATGGCCAGCATTCCTACAGCGACGTGATCGCCGTAACCTGTGCTGATGCGCACACCGGCTGGCAGATCGGCTCAGTGCAATATGATCCTGCAGCTGCATCCATTTACATCCATTATACTGCGCTCACCGAAGAGTCCGTGCAGATCGTAGTGGCAGATATCAGCGGCAGGGTATTGCATAGCAAAGAGTTGCTCACAGACCCCACGTCAGGCCAATTCATCCTGCCCGTGGGCAACACCCGCGGCATGTTGCTCGTGCACCTGCAGGGGGCCTATGCCGATCATTCGGCCAAGGTGATGGTGACCGGTAATTGATCCGATCAAAGCCGTGGGCATAGTAGTTCGCCTTCTCTAAACGCCTTCCCGCCTTCACACTTTCCCATCAGGACAAAGGTCCAAGCATTACCACCCCATGTGCAGAAAACCGGTCGATCACCGGGTAAGGAATAGTCGAAGAAATGCGATATCCTACAGAACACGCGGGGCTGTTGATAAGTAGCGCCCTGCAGACCCTTGGAAAGGGGTGCCGCGGAACCATGTTCCTTAATTTATGCTTATATTTGCATAGTATTTCAGTTAATTGTTATCTTCTCAAATGAATAAAAAGGGCGCAGTTAAGTTTGTTAATCCTGACCAGCAAGTCTTTTATCAAACACTCAAGCAGAACGTTCAACAGTATTTTCTGGACAACGGCATAACTCCTCACGCCAACGCGGCCATGGTTACCAAGACCATCGTGATGATCGCAGCGTATCTGATCCCATTTGCCGTGATCCTCTTTGTGCAGCCTGCCTTGTGGATTACCATGGGCTTGTGGGTGCTGATGGGGGTTGCCTTTGCCGGGATCGGTATGAGCGTAATGCATGATGCCAATCACGGGGCCTATTCTTCGAACCCCACCATCAACAAGTGGATGGGCTATTCTGTGAATCTGGCGGGCAGCGTGGTGTTCAACTGGAAACTCCAGCACAACGTATTACATCACACCTATACGAACATAGAAGGTTTGGACGAGGACATCGACTCCAAAGCCGGCATGCGTTTCACCGATCAGGTGCCGCTGAAGCGTTCACACAGGTTGCAGTTCATCTATATTTTCGGACATTATTCCATCATGACCCTGTATTGGGTGCTGGCGAAGGATTTCCGACAGCTGATCCGATATCGTCGCATTGGGGTGAATGCCTCAACGAAGGCAGAATACCGGAGCCAGGTGATCCGTTTGATCCTCATTAAGGTGTTGTACCTCTTCGCCTTCCTGGTAATGCCTACGGTTTTCTTCGGCATCCCTTTCTGGCAGGTGCTGGTAGGTTTCCTGGTCATGCATATCACCGGCAGCCTGATCCTGTCGCTCACCTTCCAGCTGGCACATACCCTGGAGGGAACTGACCACCCGGTGCCGGATGCCGATGGTAAGATCCACAATATCTGGGCGGTGCATCAGCTGCATACGACCATGAACTTTAGCCGCCACAATAAGCTATTGTCTTGGTATGTAGGCGGTTTGAACTTCCAGGTAGAGCATCACCTTTTCCCTAAGATCTGCCATATCCACTACCCGAAGATCGCCCCGATCGTCAAAAAGACGGCCGAGCAATTCAACATTCCTTACAAAGAGAACCCTACGGTATTGTCGGCTCTGAGCTCGCACCTGCGCTATTTGTATGCGCTGGGACGTGTGCCGAAGCTCGATGAGATCATGGATTGACCCGGGGGGCTTGTTTGGTAATGCCGATTAGTGTATCTTTGTTGAAATTCTTGGGTTTTCTTCTTCCTTTTACCGGTCCCGGTCAAATTAAGCAGGCGCTCACAGAGTGAGTTTTATCAGTTAACATTTTTATAAAAGCAAAACATGAATTTGTACGTTTCCGGTCTCAATTTTAAGATGACCAATGATGAACTGCGCACCTTGTTCGAACAGTACGGTGAAGTATCATCCGCAAAAATTATCAATGACAAAATGACCGGCAGGTCACGCGGCTTCGGCTTCGTTGAAATGAATGACGGCGCAGAAACTGCGATGTCTGAACTCAATGGCGCAGAGATCATGGGTAAGACCATCTCTGTATCTGAAGCTCGTCCACAAACTGAACGCAAGCCGTTCAACAACAACCGCGGTGGTGGAAACTACGGCGGCGGTGGTGGTGGTGGCCGTCGCTGGTGATCAGCATAAGGTAATTTACCCCAAGGCATCCTGAGAAGGATGCCTTTTTTTTTGTCCATGAGTATTGACGAATGTCATTGAACGGTAGGTGTACTTCATCTACATTGTATGCTGAAAATACACTTTATGCAGGATGGCAGTCGCTTTCTTCAAAGATCCCTACAGTTTCTCCTGATCGCCGGTTGTTGTTTATCCATGAGGGTTTATGCTCAAACACCCGAGGATTCATTACGGAACATCCAACTGTATAAGGAAAGTATTGACCGGTGGAACAAGGAGGAGCGTATCACCACGCTGCCTAAAGCGGATTCCACGCTGACCACTTCGGAAAACGGACCCGGATTTATCTGCTCCTCTGCTCAATTGACAATAGGTATGGATATGCAGGTCATTCCCGGATCGAGATCCCAGATCTATCAATATACCTCTACAGGGGAAGTCGCAGAATATCGATTGACTGACAGGGTCATTCCCAGACTCGGTTTAAGTCTTATTTCCGGCAATGGAGCATTTGAATGGTATATGTATATGCCCAGGAACATGGATGTGCCGGAAACAAGTAAGCTCACCCTATACACAGGCATGGAAACTGGATTCTCCGTGTTTCCGATGGCAACTAAGGCCCGGCAGATAGCCCCGTTCTTCGGCATCTCTTGCATGCCGGCTTTTCTGGCCCCCGGAGGTGAAGGAAAAGTGATCAGTGGTGTAAACAACGCAAGTGTCGACCGATTGTTTACCCCGCTGCACGCCGGCCTGAGTATGCGGATCGGTGATGCGCGGCTAACAGTCTCCGGAGCGTACATCCCTCAGAACGGTTTTGATGTTTACCTGCAGCCTGAGATGACAGAACATTTTCAGCTCGCACCGTTCATGGCCGGAGCACAGTTGGCTTATGTGCTGCCATCCGTTGCTGAACGGACTGACGATTGCACAACCGGCAACCTGAAATTGCGCACAGCTGATTATGTCGCGCGTAAGAAGTTATCAGGCATCACACTGGCGATCGGTCTCGGCCAGGGATATCATGTGCAACAGAGTCCATTGTTCGATGCCTACCCTTTTTTGATTAGTCCGACCAACTCGGGGATATTTTTGGATCTTGGGCTGGGACTGTATATCGCTTCCAAAGATATACAGGTAAATTACTCCTACCGCCGACGTGAATATCAGCTGGATGACACGTATAGCTATAGCGATACGAATCCAAAGAGTTTTTATCAATTTAGCTATATAGCCCGAACCGCAAGAACCTTTGAAGCCTATAAGTTTTGGTATGACTGGTCAGGTATCGCTTTTTTTGCCGGTCCGGCAATCTCTATAGAAGATCTGCATGCGCATATATCCTACAATTTAGATTCCTTGGAGCCTGGTGTTTTCGCGATATACGACAATTCTACAAGTATACAACCTGGTATTTCTGCAGGATGGGAATTCAGACCCGACCGCCTGCGATGGGCCTATCTGCGCTCTACCATCCGTTGGATGCCATTTTTGGCTATCGATACAGAGAACAACGGCAAGTTTTATGCAGACCAGCTGGAGTTCACCGGTATACAATTATTCATTCTGCCATTTCGATGGGGGCGTTCTTACAGGGGGTTATAGGAACGCTTGTCATGGAGTAATACTATCAGATATTTCTAAAGTACTGCTGCATTAAACAGATGACAACAAGGATTAATATAGCTGCAGATAGATCTGATCCTGCCCCAGGGAATCCACCACGCGAACCAGTGCCATTGAATTGAATGCCTGCTTTTCGCTGGCGCCATTTACCGTAAAATAGGTGGTCGTATAAGTGCTGAAGGTCACCAGTGTGTCGTCATAAATTTCTTCGCGGCTTACCCATTGATCGGAGTTCAAACAGTTTTTGATCTCCTGCACCAGTGTGCGGTAGCGATCTTCGGTCGCCTCGGTGTCGCCTTTGAACAGTGTTTCGGTATAGCTGGACATATTGCTGATCGTGCCGATGCGACCGGGCATCCAGGTATTTTGCGTGGCCCGTGCATTGCCATAGTCGCCCTCGGCAGGCGGGAAGAAGCCATTGAACAGCTGCCAGTTATTGATCACATAATTGAGCCGGTCACAGGAGCTTGTGGCTGCGGCATAATTTTGCTGCGCTCCGGTAACCGTTCGAATGCCGTAAATGAACTCGCCGGTGGTGGCGGCGTATGCACTGGAGTATACCACATAGAAGGTGGTGTCACGCTTCGCGGTGATCCATTGCACAGATCCGAGGTTGAAGTTCAGCATTTCATTCCTGCCCGCAGACCAGGTTTGTAACATGGTGTCTATGGTGTAGATCATGGGTTCGAACTGCGCGGCGATCATATAGAACATCGTGCTTTCGCCGGCTTTCATCGAATAGGTGAGGTTCTTGTAATAACGCCCGTCATCAAATTTGGCGTCCTGTGTGGTGAGCATCGACGACTCCTCCTGCATGTTGAAGCCGAGTGCGATGTTCTGCGCGTATATAGCATTCAGTGCCAATGTAAACAGACTGGTGAGTAACGCAGTGCGGTACAGGTTAAGCATAGGAGTAGAATTGGATGTGTAAAGGTACTATTTCTGAACAGATGTGAGATATGCATGACCTACTTAACCGGCTGTTTCACAGGTCTGTGATCACATGAAAGAATTCACGATCGAAGATCCCGAAATAGGTCTCGGCAGGATATTTATCGTACTTCGGCCAGAATTTTTGCAGATTATGCTGCTCCGTTGAATATTGCTGCATGGCTTTCTGCTTTAAAACAGCACCGGCGAGGATATTTATCTGCACATTCGTCAACGGCATGCCGGCACAGTTGCATCCTTGTTTAGCCTGCAGATACACCGGAAGATCCTGCATGATGGTCTCTGCCTGATGGGGGGTGAAGACGGCCTGATAGATACGCTCAACAGAAGTATTCGGTCCCTCCACCCATGCGCGCACGATACCACTGACAGCTGCATGATCGGGATGCCCGTATCCGCCAATGACATCGTCCAGTGTAAAAATGACCGTGGGTTGGTGTTGTTCTATGAACGCGCCGATCAATTGACGGAGTGTATCCATGTAGAACACACTATCCCACAGCGACGCCGGGAAATAGGCATAGTATTGTGGATTTTTACCGTGGTCGCGGCGGTAGTTGAGCGTGTGCGTCTGCACTTCTTGTATACCCTGATACCCGACTGCCATCATCACATCCTTGCGGCGGATAGCATTCCGGGCGCTGTCTTCCGGTAAGGCCGTATACAGACAGAACATCCGCACATCCCAGCCGTCGGCCGTGAGTTGGGATATTGTTCCTGCGCAACTTACCGCATCATCGTCGTGGGCTACGATAATGAGCGCTTTTTTAGCGGTCTGTTGATTGAGCCAGGTGTCGTCGGGGTAGCTTTCCACCGGGGCGTATGACCGCAAACGCTCGGCAGTGCAGCCGGCGAACAGAAGTGGAAGTAACAGCAGGAGGGTTGTGCGTTTCATCAGTGTAGAACGGTGTTTCGGCGCATCTGCGTATGGGATGGACGCGCAGCCGCTAAGTTCGCCAATTTTGGGAAGCCCCTTCACATATGTATTTTTGTAAAAAATAACCGGTGATGCGCAGATCGATATTGATGGCCCTTATGTTCATACTCATGGTATCCGGACTGACCGTTTCAGCACAGTCGGGCAGCCTGATACTGAACTACAAAAGCGACCTGCCTACGCCGCAGGAGGTGGAACAGATCAGGTCACGCAAACTGGTGATCATGGAGGCGCGCTGGGAGGCGGATATCGTGGAAACATTCAAGGTGCAAAAGGAATTCTCCGCGCTCGAGGAGTATAAGGACAATTGCGCAGTGTACAGCAAAGCGTATACCGACCTGCTGCAGAACTACTGGTCCATGCACGACTCTGTTGAAACCAAATCGTACATCGAGATCAAGCAGATGCTGGAAGCCGGACAAAAAGATGTGGTGGTGCTGGCATTCGTGCGCGTGCTGGGGAAGTTGAATAACGACGACAAAAAGGAGTTCTCCTACAGCTATACCTACACCGGCAAGGAAGCGGCCAATGATGCCAAACCTTTCGATCCGCTGAATTATAAGGCGCTGGTGGTGTTCCCCATCGAAGCGCTCACCGACTTCCCCGACGATATTCGCAAAATGTATCTCGGCGTGGCCATGCCGCGTCAGGTGCCTACGAAGAATGATGTGATGTATGCCATCGATATCATGAATGATATCGTGAAGCGCAAATCTGCCAATCCGAAATTCTCTGATAACATGCTCAAGGAGTATGCACCGCGTTTAAAGGAGTATACGCTTGCTATTTCCAAAGACGACTGGGAGCCTGCTTACCTGTTGCGCGAAGCAGAAGAATGGTATCCGCTGCCCATCGAAAAAATGGAACCGGAGAAATACACCGAGCTGGTGGAATTCGGTATGCCGGGTTACGCCATCGGCTACAAAGTGGGCAACTTCACCTGCGTGATGTTCTCCGACACCAGAGAGATCGCCTACATCCAGGCACCTGCCGACATACCCGCTAAGAAATCATCCAAATATTTCAACGGCCGCGACTTTCATAAGATATACGAAGCCGTTACAGGTGAACGGGTGACGTATAAGGAAAAGTAAAACTTTTTTCCTCATTCGTTTTTTTCACGCAGAGGCGCGAAGGCGCAAAGTGTGGTGAAGTGCTTGTTTAATGCACGTTCGGTATCTCACCCTTATTGAACTCGAACTGATCATCCTTTTCCTTGTACTGTAACACCAGGTCCAGTGCTTCGGCGATGACGTCGGAGCAGATGGTGATGTGGCTGCCTTGTTTGGCGTTCTCGATGACGTATTTGATGGAGTCCTTTTCGGGATTGATGCAGATCACTTCCATGCCGGGCTTGACTTCTTCAATGCCTTCCTTCAGCAGGTTCATGATCTCCAGGTCGGTACGGCCGCGGAGGTTCTTGTCCTGACGGATAACGATCTCGTCGAAGGTGCGCGCTGCAATGCGTCCCAGTTCGCGGATATCTTCATCGCGACGGTCGCCGGCGGCGGCGATGAGGCCTACCTTCGGGTGCGATGAAACCTTGCCGATATAATTGCTGATGGCCTGGAAGCCGTCAGGGTTGTGCGCGAAGTCTACGAGCACTTCGAAGTTGCGGAACTTGAAGATGTTCATACGTCCCGGTGTGGTGGCCGGTCCGGGGATGAAGGTTTGCAATGCGATCTTGATCTCTTCCACCTTGAATCCCTGCAGGTAGCCGCAGAGCGTGGCCGGTAAAATATTCTGGATCATGAAGGTGGCCTTGCCGTCGAAGGTGAGCGGTATGTTCACCACTTTCTCCACGCGCAGTTTCCATGAGCCTTTCAGGATGGTGATCCAGCCATTCTCCAGCACGGCACAAATGCCGCCGCGCTCACAATGATCCTTGATGCGCGGGTTCTCTTCGTCCATGCTGAACAACGCGATCTTACACTCCAGATTCCTGCGCATACCGAACACCAGATCATCATCAGCATTCAAAATGGCAAAGCCGTTCTTATGCACGGTCTCAGGTACTACGGATTTCACGCGCGCCATTTCTTCTACAGAATCAATGTCTTTCAAACCGATGTGGTCGGCGGTAACATTGGTAACGATGGCGTAGTCACATTTATCGAAACCGAGACCGGCCTTCAGCAGTCCGCCGCGTGCACATTCGAGTACGGCATAATCCACGGTGGGATCCATGAGTACGAATTTTGTGCTGACCGGTCCGGTGCAGTCGCCTTTCTCAAGCATGCGGTTTTGGATATAGATACCATCGCTGGTGGTGAAGCCCACTTTATAGCCCATCGTTTTCGCGATATGGGCGCAGAGTCGGGTAGTGGTGGTCTTTCCGTTGGTGCCCGTTACAGCTACGATGGGGATACGTCCCTGTGTGCCTGCGGGGAAGAGCATGTCCACCACCGGTTCAGCCACGTTGCGGCCGATGCCTTCGCTGGGTGCGAGGTGCATGCGGAAGCCGGGAGCGGCATTCACTTCCAGCACCACGCCGCGGTTCTCGGTCATGGGCACGGAAATATCGGGACTCATAATGTCGATGCCGCAGATATCCAGGCCGATCGTGCGCGCGATGCGTTCAGCGGTGAACACATTATACGGGTGCACGATATCGGTCACATCCGTGGCCGTACCGCCGGTGCTGAGGTTGGCAGTGGATTTGAGAAAAATTTCATCACCGGGACCGGGAATGCTCTCTTCATTCATCCCCAATTTCTCCAGCAGGCGTATCGTATGATCGTCGATCTTGATGCTGGTGAGCACATTCTCATGACCATAACCTCTGCGCGGATCGGCATTCACCATGTCCACCAGCTGGCGGATGGTATGCACGCCGTCGCCGATCACCGCTGCCGGTTTGCGCAGAGCGGCCGATACAAATTTGTAGTTGATCACGAGCAGGCGGTAATCGTAACCCGTGATGTATTGTTCCACAATGGCCCAGCGTGAAACCTCTTTCGATTTTTTCAGTGCGGCCACCGCTTCATCCCAATTTTTGATGTTCATGGTAGACCCGCGGCCGTGGTTGCCGTCGATGGGTTTGATCACGATTGGATAGCCGATGCGTTTGATGATGGCTTCGAGGTCTTCCTCATCGTAAGCGCTGCCGCCTTTGGCCACCGGGATATTGAGTTGTTGCAGGAGATTTTTGGTTTCCTCCTTATCGCAGGCGATCTCCACGGCGATGTTGCTGGTGCTGCTGGCCACGGTAGCCTGAATGCGGCGCTGGTTGATGCCCCAGCCGAGTTGCACGAGTGAGCGTTTGTTGAGGCGGATATAGGGGATATCGCGCTTGATGGCTTCTTCCACGATGCTGCCGGTGGATGGGCCCAGACGTTCGCGTTCGCGGATCTCCTTCATTTTGAGGATGTGCGGTGCGATGTCGTAGAATTCGCCCTTTACCACCGCCTCACAGAGTTCCACGGCTATCTTGCCGGCGTAGAGGCCGGTCTGTTCTTCGAGATACGAATACACTACATTGTATACGCCCTTCGTCGAGGTGCTGCGCGTGCGTCCGAAGCCGGTGTCGAGGCCGGCGAGTGTTTGCAGTTCCAGCGCCACGTGCTCCACCACATGGCCCATCCAGGTGCCTTCATCTACGCGCTTGAAGAACCCGCCCGCATGGTCTTCTGAGCAGCGGTGCTCATAGAGGCTGGGGATAAGCTGCTCGAGGCGTTCGCGGAATCCGGGGATGGTATTGGTTGGCCGTTCCTCCATCTCTTCCAGGTCGAGTTTCATCACGATCAGCTTATGGCGGCGTATGCTCCAGTAGTTGGGGCCCTTCATCACAGAGGTGGAGAGAATCTTCATGTTTTTGCTTTGGGGCTAATATAGGGAAAATTATGTGGTCAGGCCGGTGCCCACCGAGATGAGCAGGAGACAGGATTTTGTTATTTTTGTTGGAAACACACTACTATGTCTGATACACAGCGCAGGGTCATCTTTGTGGTAGATGATGATGAAATGTATTCCAGTATGTTGCATGATCACCTTGCAAAGAATGCAGATTATGATGTCAGAGCCTTCGCCACCGGAGAAGATTGTGTAAAGGCCCTTTTGCACGTAAAACCTGATGTCATCGTTTTAGACTTCTACCTGAATTCCGTCTATAAAGATGCGATGAACGGCCTGCAGATCCTGGACGTGATCCGCAAGCTGGATAAGGATGTGCATGTGATCATGTTGTCGAGTCAGGAACGCTACGGTCTTGCCCTCCAAACGATCCAGCATGGCGCTGTACGGTATGTGATCAAGGGTGAGAATGCCTTTGATGAAGTAGCCGCTATCATTGCAGCCACCCCTGCCTGACCCGTATTCCCATTAACGTATACTGATCGCGCTTCAGAGGCAGTTCCTCTGCGGGCTTTCCCTCCATTGTTTCATGACGGTGTGCACAACCTGTAGTCCATATCATCCACCTATCCCTATTTTTGCGCCATGATTAAACCGCCAAAAGGTAAGCTGATCGCCGTAGGTGGAGCTGAACACCGCGATCATATTGAACAGGAGAAGCTGGAAGTGTTGCGCCGCGTGTTGCAGGAGATGAAGGGAAAAGATACGGTGCTGGAGATCATCCCCACTGCCTCGGGCATACCCAAGCAGATAGCGAAAGAGTATACCGATGCTTTTGGCACCCTGGGATGCAAAGCTGCGCGGGTAATGAACATTCGCCGACAGAAAGAAGCCGAAAAGAAAGAATTTCTGGAACGCATCCGCACCTGCGACGGTATCATGTTCAGTGGCGGCAATCAAACACGCCTGAGTGAGATATTCCTGGGCACGGAATTCCTGTCCATCCTCAAAGACCGCTATCATAATGATCCGGATTTTGTCATTGCCGGTACCAGTGCCGGTGCGATGGCACAAAGCGGGCACATGATCAATGGCGGTGCGCCTGCCGATGCGCTGATGCGCGGAAAGGCATTAATGATCGAAGGCCTGGGATTCATCGATAACGCCATTATCGATTCGCATTTTGTGAACCGCGGCCGCTTCGGTCGTTTGATGGTGGCTGTGGCTGAACATCCTGAAATGACCGGCATCGGTATCAGTGAAGATACGGCGGTGATCATAACGGAGAACCGTTATCTCGAGATCATCGGCACCGGACTGGTGGTGATCATGGATGGCTCTGAATTGCGCACCAATACCATCGCAGAACAATCAGGAGAAATGCTCAACCTCGAACGCATGATCTTCCATTTATTCTCAAAAGGGAAGCGCTATGATATGCGGGCGAAGGGGGTGAGGGGGTGAATGGGTGAGTGGGTGAGTGGGTCAGTGGGTGATCCCGATAGTTATGGGGAGTGAGAAATGATTGTCAAGTAAACCACGATCCTTCGGATCTTCGACCCGTCAAATCTTCGATTCTTCAATTCTTCGAATCTTCGAACCGTCGAATCTTAAAAACTCCCCGTGAACAGATCGGTGGGTGCCTGCATGGATCCGCGGTACATGCCGGTGGTGTTGAAGGGGAGTGCGATATGGCCTTTGCTGTCGAGGGCTATAAGTCCGCCTTCAGCTTCTATGGGTTTAAGTTTATCGAATACGATATGTTCGGCAGCCTGTTGCACGGTCATGCCTTTGTATTCGATGAGGCAATGCAGGTCATAGGCCACGACGTTGCGGATGAAGAACTCGCCGTGCCCTGTGCAGCTCACGGCTACGCTGGTATTGTTGGCATAGGTGCCGGCGCCTATCATAGGTGAATCACCCACACGTCCGAACAGTTTGTTGGTCATCCCTCCCGTAGAGGTCGCAGCGGCCAGGTTGCCCTGTGCATCAAGTGCCACGGCGCCTACCGTGCCGAATTTCTTATCGTCGACATGATCCAGCACCGTAATGCTCTTTTTCATGGCTTTTTGCCACTGATCATAACGTAGTTGCGTAAAGAAGTAGGCATCCTCTTCAAATGGCAGCTGGTTCATACGGGCGAATTCTTCTGCGCCTGCACCCAAAAGGAAGACATGTTCAGACCTGTCCATCACACAGCGGGCAAGCTGCACCGGGTTGCGGATATTGGACACCCCTGCCACGGCGCCGCACGACAGGTCGCTGCCATCCATGATGCTCGCGTCCATCTCGTGTTTGCCTTTATTGGTGAAAACGGCACCTCTGCCTGCGTTGAAGAGCTCGAAATCTTCAAGAACCATCACGGCTGCTTCCACAGCATCCACGGCGCTTCCGCCGCGTTCCATCCTGGAATAGCCGGCCTTTAATGCGCGCTGCAGAGCATCATGACATAACGCCTCTGTTTCAGGCGTCATCAATCGTTTAGGCATCGTACCGGCACCGCCATGCACTGCGATGCGCAGAGGAGGATTCATGGTTTAAAGGTAGTATTTTTTATAAAACCGTGTTTTGCAGATCACCTCCTGCCCTGACCTCACCCCAACCCTCTCCAGTCACTTTGCGCTTTGCGCAAAGTGCCGGAGAGGGCGATTAGGATGCGCTTCGGGAGGTGTGACAGGTGGCAAAATAGGCATTCCAAGTACACTCATTTCACCCCAACTATCTCCAGTTAGTTTGCGCTTTGCGCAAAGTGCCGGAGAGGGCGATTAGGATGCGCTTCGGGAGGTGCGATTGGTTTGTTCGTTGGGGTGTGGCGTGGCATAACATCCAGGTAACCCAACACAACCTATTGTCTTTCGGACTCCTGCATCAAACCAGTACACTAGCACACTTGCATACTTACACACCAGCACACCAGCACATTAAATAGTGTTAACCCCCGAACCATACCATCCGTTTCTGCGTTTCCCTCGTATATTGTGCTGAATATGTTCATCAAACAATCCTATATTACTGTTTTCACATTATTGACTGCCGTATCGGTGATCGGTTGCGGGTCGAAGGAGGCTGTGCAGGAACTGCCTGCGGCAGAGGTGAGAACGGAAGAAGATCAGGCTATGAGAAAAATATATACGGAAGAGGAGATCAGGGCCAACGGCTGGGCTACAGCCACTTTTGGCGGCGGATGTTTCTGGTGTACGGAAGCCATCTTTGAGCGCATTGAAGGCGTGAAAAGTGTGGTTTCAGGATATGCCGGGGGCAAGATGGAAAATCCCACCTATGAAGCGGTGTGCACCGATACTACGGGTCATGCCGAGTGTGTGCAGATCGTGTTCGATCCCAAGGTGTGCAGCTATGCCACGCTGCTGGATGTGCACATGAAGACCCATGATCCTACTACCCTGAATCGCCAGGGGAATGACGTAGGCATTCAATACCGCTCAGTTGTGTTTTATGCTGACGCCACACAGCAACAGGAAACACAGGAGTATATCACGAAATTGACGTCCACACGCTACTACAGCGATCCGATCGTTACCGAGGTAGTGCCGCTCACCAAATTCTGGCCGGCAGAAACCTACCATCAGGATTACTACGCTAAAAATCCGGATCAGCCCTACTGTGTGTTCGTTGTTGCTAAAAAAGTAGATAAAGCAGAACACTTATTCCCGGAGTTGCTTCGGAAATGATGAGGAATGAGGAATGAGGGATGAGGGATGAGGGATGAAATGACGTCCTCGCTTTACATGCTTACCCCATCGGCTAATCCCGAGTACTCGGGACTCCGCTTCGCTGCGTCGGCTAATTAACCTATT
>DAIMYJ010000027.1:0-4827 GCA_036734545.1 Chitinophagales bacterium | reverse complement strand
GGCTAATCCCGAGTACTCGGGACTCCGCTTCGCTGCGTCGGCTAATTAACCTATTCTTCCCCCATCCAACTATCCAGATCCCGTCTTTCTTTTTTGGTAGGACGGCCGGTGCCTTTTTCGCGGAAGGCGGCGGGCATGAATTCGAGGGTGGTAAGTTTCATTTTTTCCTCTTCGGGGGTAATGTCTTCGCAGTGGTCTTTTACGAGTGGTGCTCCCACGCGTTTTTCGATCGCGTTGATCACGCGGTATTGATATTTGACAACACCTTTGGGCAGGGTGATGACCAGACCGGGGTACACCTCAAAGGAAGGTTTCACGGAGTCGCCGTTCACCTTCACCTTGCCGGCCTTCACGGCCTCTGCCGCCAGGCTTCGGGTTTTGAACAGGCGAACCGCCCATAACCACTTGTCGATACGCGCTTTTGTTACAGCTTCAGGCATGATACTTGCCGTTAGATTCGGTAAAAATAACCTACATTCGTGTATCTTAGCGGCTATAACAACAAACATGCAGAAACCTGAAACCGCACGCGAGATCGTGCTGTCACTGAAGGACCGGTTCAGGCCCGAAAAGGCGGAGCCCGGCTATGAGACCATTTTCCATTTGAATATTGAAGGCCCCCGTGGAGGCCAGTTCACTGTCCGCATCACCGATGGCGCCATCCGGGTAGAGGAAGGATTGCAGGACAATCCCAAGTGTGTTGTGACAACCAAAGATGACGTTTATGAGGACACGGAGTGGGGGAGAACGAACCCGCAGATGGCCGTGATGTTCGGCAAGATCAAGGTGAGCGACCTGGGCGAGATCATGGATTTCGTGCCCTTGTTTCATCGACTCGAGGACTTTTACAAGTAATACAAACAGCAACAGCCAAAATCAACAACAGCCATGCGCATAGCTTTTATTGCCTTGTTTATCGCCCTGCTCGGCACCTCTGTGTCGGCACAGAATTTCAATGGTATGAGCATTTCCACAGGGAACCTGCATCCGGAGAATTCCAATTTCGGTGTGGTCTTGCAGAATGAACTGATCCAGGTGCAGCAGTTCGATTCGGTAGTGAAATATGATGTGGTGTACGACTTCAAAAACAACACCGGCAATTTTGCTACGGTTACTGCCGTGCTCCCCATCAATATCTATTTCAATGAGTTTGCCCCGGGCAAGCGCAGTGAGATGCTAAGTAAACTGGCTACCATTCCTACCTTCAGCGACGTATTTACGGTGCAGGATAAATCCATCGACACCCGCGAACAGATCCGCAATAACTTCCAGCAGCGTCTTTTCGTGCGCAAATACATCAGCATTGATAATCTGAAGGCGATGGGTATCTATGTCGACATGTTCCGCAATAACAACCGCATCAACGTTAAAAAGGTGTGGTGTGAATTGAAGTTCACGGATGCCACACCATTGTATCTCCCGAAGAATACGGAAGTGCTGGCGATGGAGATCCGCCTCATCGCGGAAATGAATTTTGCACCGGATGAAATGGGTACCGTACTTACCTTCCTTACCTTGCCCACCGTGGAAGCCGGCATGAACAGGTCTGAAACGTATTCCATGTATGAACTCGGCTACGAGAAGAACTGGTCAGGCCGCCTCGAAGGATTGTATATCAAACATGACATCTTCCACAGCACACCCATACTGCCCAGCAAGATGTCGGAATACACCTCCTACGTTTCCGGTGAACGCGATCAGGTGTTGCGTTTTGATGACATCATGCTGATGGATAAGGATAAGATCGCCTTTTACCATATTGAGGAAGACAAGGCCTGCAACCCTACGAACACCTGGATCGATGAAGCCATCATCCCCAGTGCCGTCAAATCTGTAGCAGCCTCTTCCTATCTGAAAACTGATCTGGAGTTCCCCAAGCGTGTTTTCCAGCAAACACCCATGGTGGCGTTCAGCGACTCGCTGCATCCGTATCAGACCGGAAATCCTACCGGTGTGGATGTGCTCAACACTCATCTGAAGGAGAACATGTACGATGCCCAGAATTTCTATAAGCTGATCAGCGGCGCCTGTAAATCGAACAGTCCGGTGATCACCCTCAAAGAATCCGGCCATCCGTTATTCGCCTTTGATGTGTCGGATCACCTGTATGAGGATAGCACCTACGAAGGTCGTGAGAATCTTGCCCGTCAAACCTGCTGGTGCGAAGGCGCTGCGGGTATGGGAGAGAAGGAATACATCGAATTCGAGATCACCCAGCCGTCGCGTGAGATGAAGATCTACAACGGTAACCAGATCAGTAAAAAGGTGTTCAACGAAAGCTCCAAGGCTGATATCATCACCGTAACGAGTCTCGATGGTCATAAGATCAACCCGAATGCCGACAATCCATCGGTATTCCGGAGTTCCATCATCGACCTGACCATCCTCAACGTGTATGAGTTGAACATGCCTCCCGGAAAATATCGCATCTCCATAGATGCCGTGGATAAGGGTGCGACAGCCAATACCTGCTTTTCTTCCATCACCTTCGATTTTCAGGTGGTAGACGAATGGTATATGCGCTCACAAAGCATGCTGCGCTCTTTCTTCAAGACAAAATAAAAGGATAAATCAAGCACAAGCGGGCTGCTTCTTAAGGAGCGGCCCTTTTTTATGCATGAGAGCGGCCGTTGTGAGGCGGCTGGTGTTTCTGATGATCCCGTATCAGGCATCCTTTTTTACCTCCGAGGTATCGCTTTTGAGCATCACCTCGGTCTGGTGGTGAATGGATTCCTTATGCAGGGCATGGAATAATTCCTTGATGAATTTCTCTGTCAGATGCTTTCGCTTGCCGGAGGTCAGCCGGTCCTCGAGTATCTCGGTCCACCTGCTGGGCTGTACGATCGCCAGGTTATTCTCGCGTTTGTATTCGGCGATCTCGCGCACTACATCCATGCGTTCGCTGAGCATCTCCAGGAGGTAATGATCCAGATGATCGATGCGGCTGCGCAGCACTTCCAGTTGATTCTCTGCGTAGGGGTTCTCTTCGAGGGATTCACGCTTTTGCAGCAGGTGGATCAGCTCGTCGAAAGCCTGCGGGGTTAGCTGTTGCTTGGCGTCGCTGAGGGCTTTGTCGGGGTTGATGTGCGATTCGAGGTGCAGACCGTCGAATCCGATATCGAGAGCCGTTTGTGCTACTTCGCGCAGATATTCGCGTGTACCGCAGATATGACTCGGGTCGCAGATAACAGGTAATTCGGGGAAGCGGCGTTTGAGTTCGATGGGGATGTTCCAGCGCGGTATATTGCGGTATTTCGTTTTTTCGTGCGTGCTGAAGCCGCGGTGAATGGCCGCCAGTTTGGTGATGCCGGCGCGGTTCAGGCGTTCAAAGGCGCCTATCCAAAGTTCGAGGTCGGGGTTGATGGGGTTTTTTACGATCACGGGAATATCTACACCCTGCAGGGCATCACAGATCTCCTGCACCGCGAACGGATTCACTGTGGTGCGCGCACCGATCCACAGGATATCGATATTCATGCGCAGCGCTTCATATACGTGCTTCACATTCGCCACCTCGGTGGCTACCGGCTTGCCGATGGCATTTCCGGCGTCCTTCAGCCAGCGCAGCCCTTCGCTGCCGATGCCTTCGAATGAATTAGGCCGGGTGCGCGGTTTCCAGATACCGCCACGGAAAACATCAAAAGGCGCATCCTTTAATTGCAGCGCCGTATCCATTACCTGTTGCTCGCTCTCCACACTGCAGGGTCCCGCGATCACGATCGGATGCCCAAAGGAAAATCCCCACTGGGAAACCGGTTTGATGTTCAATTCTTTACTCATGTTTTCGTTCTGTTCGTTTGTTATTCAGGGATGCCTGCCGCTCAACTGCCGCTCACAAATGCCCCTTCCGGATACATGCCCAACAATTGTGCGCCCGCAATGGTGCCCAAAATGGCCTGAACGCGGGTGCTCACGGTGCCGGCTGCATCCACCGGTAACTCCAGATATACCTCACCTGTATCTAGCAGTCGCGTCATACCTAAAGGGCCTTCCGGGTAAGCGCTGCCCGGCATTAGACTGAAAGATGCCTTAACGGTATCGTGGGTTGCATGCAATGGCGTCGCTTCGTTAGACAAAATTAAAAATCTTGTCACATTGTTTGGCAGTTTGTCAATATTTTTTGCAATTAGTTGCAAATTGAAGAATCGTATGGCTGCTAGATTAGCTACGGCGGCAACGCCGGGATCATTTTGTTCGGTGACCATCCTGGCGGCGGCAGAGGTTGAGGTGGCCGGCATGAGGCGGATATGGGGGTAGGCGCGGAAGTATACGGCGGTCTCCTTGAGGGCCATGGGGTGGGAGATGACCGTATGGAGTTGTTCAACGGGCACTATGTGTTTACCCGCCAGGTGCATATCCAGATGCAGGAAGATCTCACCGCTGATGTGCGCACCGGAGCGCAGTACGCGGGCATAATTGCCGGGTACATCACCGGCGATGGAATTCTCCACGGCAATGATCGCCCGATCGGCAGTACCGGCTGCCAGATCCTGCAGCACCTCATCAAAGCCGGCATGAAAATGACAGTGTATGTCGGGCGAAGCATATTGCATCGCTGCAACATGATGAAAAGAATACGGCTCGCCGAGCATGCTGAAGATCATGCTGCAAAGTTACTGCGAACACGCTTGTATACGATGTTAATTTTTTCAGATATAATCTGCATTAACGCAATTCTCTGCGGATGTTTACTTTCCATTTCGTTCAGTGGACCGCACTACGCCCCATCACCGGGCGCTCCCTCAGCATGCACTCATCGGTGACAGTCCGAGTGCATTACCCTGTTATTCAGCTATCGCCGTCACGCTACACCTACTTGCCACACGT
>DAIMYJ010000026.1:14774-35530 GCA_036734545.1 Chitinophagales bacterium | reverse complement strand
GTGGGATCCATGAGCCATTCTATTTCGCCGACGGTGTAGGTGCGGAGGTTACCCTGTTCAGAGACCACGAGGCAGCCATTTGCATCCACGGCTTTGAGGGTGGCGGTGTGGAGGTTGCCGAGGTGGCGGTAGCGGAAGGTAGTGCCGATGGCCAGCAGGTGTTCATGGTAGAGGGCATTTAGTGCCGCCTGCTGTCCGGCCCGCAGTTGCAGGTATCGATGCTCCAGGTTGCTGCAAAGGGCATCTAATACGGTCTCTACCGATACGGTGTGTCCGGAGATAGAGGCGATGGACCCGGCCAGAGGGGCGTCGGGGCCGAAGTCGGCCTGGTTTACATTGACCCCTACCCCGGCGATCACCCATTGTACCCGGGAGGCGACGGCCGATTCGATCAGGATACCGGCCACCTTTCGACCCCCGGCATAGACATCGTTAGGCCATTTGATGCAGGCATCAGGCAGGTAATCTGCCAATGTGTCGCGAACCGCAAGGGCGATGGCCTTGTTCAGATAAAAGAGTTGGCTGGGCTCCAGAAACCGCGGCCTGAGCAGCACTGAGGCGGTCAGGTTGCTGTCGGGTTCCGATATCCAGACCCTCCCCTGCTGTCCGCGGCCCGCTGTTTGCTGTGGAGTGATCACCACCAGTCCTTCCGGCGCAGAGGGGTGCTGAACCAGATAGTCCCGCAACCAGGAATTGGTACTGTCGGCACGCTCCGGTCGGAGTCGCTCAAGGCCTATGAAAAGCGGGCGGGACAAAAGAATTCGTAATTTTGCAACCTTTAACAAAGTTCGTGAGAAAATCATCAAAGAAGGCAGCTCCGCTGCAATATTCCTTAACCGAGCTCGTCATTGACAGTATCCTCGACAAGAAAGGGGAAGAGATCGTTCACCTGGACCTGACCGCTTTACCTGACGCGGTATGCGACCATTTCATCATATGCCATGCCGATTCCACCACGCAGGTGCGTGCCATCGGAAACCATATCGCAGAAAATGTGTTGGAGAAGAGTGGGGTCAGGGCGTTCAGCAAGGAAGGGTTTGACAATGCCGAGTGGATCATCATCGATTTCATGGATGTGGTCGTGCATGTATTCTACAAGGAAAAACGGTATTTCTACCAGCTGGAAGACCTGTGGCACGATGCCGTAATGAAAAAAGTGAGTTAAGTATTACGTATAGACAATGAGTACAGAACAAAATAATCAGAACAAGAACAAGCCCGGACAGCAGCGTAAGTTCAATTTCTACTGGATCTACGGACTGATCGCGGTGATCCTGATCGGATTTCAGTTCTTTCCGTTCCAGGGTTCACCTGTTCAGCTGAAAGACATCAGTAAATTCAGGGAGGAGATGTTGCTGAAAGGCGATGTGAACCGCGTGGTCGTGGTGAACAAGGAATACGCCGAGATCTACATCAAGGAAGACCGTTTGGAGAGCGAGCCCTATAAAGCGGACAAAGTGCCGGCGAAAGGCCCTCAATACAAATGGAACATCGGTTCCACCGAAACATTCGAGCGTCAGCTCGCTGAGTGGCAGGAGGGAAAGACCAGTGAACCGGTAACCATCAGCTACGAAACACGTCACAATATATTCATCAGCCTGCTGAGCTGGATACTACCCTTTGTGCTGATCCTGGCGATCTGGATATTCATCATGCGCCGTGTTACCGGTGGCGGAGGTATGGGCGGCGGCGGACAGATATTCAATATCGGGAAGTCCAAGCCGCAGATGTACGATAAAGACACCAAGGTGAATGTGACCTTCAATGATGTTGCCGGACTGGATGAAGCGAAGGAAGAAGTGATGGAGGTTGTAGACTTCCTCAAGAATCCAAAGAAGTATACCGCTTTAGGTGGTAAGATACCGAAAGGTGTGTTGCTGGTAGGCCCTCCCGGAACGGGTAAGACCCTGTTGGCCAAGGCCATGGCCGGAGAGGCACAGGTGCCCTTCTTCAGCATTTCCGGATCTGATTTCGTGGAGATGTTCGTAGGTGTGGGTGCAAGCCGTGTGCGTGACTTGTTCCGCCAGGCACGTGAAAAAGCACCGTGTGTGATCTTTATCGACGAGATCGATGCCATTGGACGCGCACGAGGCAAGAACATGATCCAAAGCAATGATGAGCGCGAGAATACACTGAACCAGTTGTTGGTGGAGATGGACGGATTCGGCACCGACAAAGGGGTGATCATCCTCGCTGCCACCAACCGTCCTGACGTATTGGATCCGGCGCTGCTGCGACCGGGCCGATTCGACCGTCAGATATCCATCGACAAACCGGACCTGGCAGGACGCGAGCAGATATTCAATGTGCACCTGAAGCCCATCAAGGTTTCTCCAGAAGTAGATGCCCACAAACTGGCTGTGCAGACACCGGGCTTTGCCGGCGCTGATATTGCCAACGTGTGTAACGAAGCGGCACTGATCGCCGCACGCCGCGGAAAGAAATTTGTGGAGTTGCAAGACTTCAATGATGCCATCGACCGCGTGATCGGAGGCCTGGAAAAAAAGAATAAGATCATCTCGCAGGAAGAGAAAAAGATCGTAGCCTATCACGAAGCCGGCCACGCTATTTGCGGCTGGTATCTGGAATATGCCGATCCGCTGGTAAAAGTTTCCATCGTTCCCCGCGGTATGGCTGCGCTCGGTTATGCGCAATACCTGCCGAAGGAACAGTATCTCTATACCAAGGAGCAGCTCATGGATATGATGTGTATGACCTTGGGTGGACGTGCTGCAGAGGATATCGTTTTCGGACGCATCAGCACCGGTGCACAGAATGACCTTGAGCGCATCACCAAGATGTCATACGCTATGGTGAGCATTTACGGTATGAATGAACGCATCGGCAATGTAAGCTTCAATGATCCGAACATGGACCAGCGCTTCAGCAAACCCTATTCAGAACAAACTGCGCAGGTGATCGATGAAGAGGTGAAGAAAATGATCGACACCGCTTACCATCGCACCAAAGCCCTGCTGAATGAGAAGCGTCATGAACTGGAGATCATTGCCCGCGAACTGCTGGAAAAAGAGATCATCTTCAAGGCAGACATGGAGCGTTTGATCGGCAATCGCCCATATGACGAAAAGCATCCTGATCTTACGCATGTGGCGGATGGTGAGCAGTCAGTGGTGAGTAGTGAGCAGATCAAGAATGAGGAATGAGGAATGAGAGATGAGAGATGAGAGTTGAGAGATGATATTTAGGAATTAAGTAAATAATAAGAGCCGGCACGAGCAATTCGCATGTGCCGGCTCTTGTGTATTAGGTATTGCTTAGGAATGGCCTTAGTTGATCATATTTCTGATATCAGTTTTTCACTGAGAGCCTATCTTTAATAGACAGGTTTACACTGTTATGTCTGACCATCCACGGTCGGGCCTAACCTATTACGCAATCACTGCATAATGACATATGCTCTGAACGCTCCACGGCCACATATTCACCTATTCACCCATTCACTACTTTTCCCTAACTTTACACGAACCGATCAGCCATGGCCAAGATCCTTTCTTCTAAAGAAAAAATGCTGAGCAATGTGCGCGGAGCGTTGTTGCATCAGACACGGCAGCCGTATCCCAACCTGGAAAATAACGACAGTTACTATCAGGTGCCGGACGAGCCGTTGGAGATCATTTTTGCCACCGAGTTTACGGCGGTGAGCGGGCAGTTCGTATTTTGTGAGACCGAGAAGGAGTGCGTAGACACCCTGAAGGAGCTTGTAGGCCATAAGCAGTGGAAGCACCTGCTCTGTCCGGAACCGGAATTGCACGCCCTGTTCGATCGTCATCAGTTCATCGCCTACGACACCGATGCACCGGTTACCGGAGCGGAAGTGAGCATCATGCAATGCGAAGCCCTGATCGCCCGCACCGGCAGTATACTCATCAGCAGTCGGCAGGCATCCGGCAGAACCTTGCCGGTATTTCCGCCGGTGAATATTGTGATCGCCAGCACGCGACAGCTGGTGCCGGATATTCATGAGGGCTTTGCCGCCATTCGCAAGCGTTATGACGGCAATTTCCCGAGTATGGTGAACCTGAACACCGGTCCGAGCCGCACGGCCGATATTGAAAAAACCCTCGTATTAGGTGCACATGGCCCGCGTGAGGTGTATGTATTTCTCATAGATAACTGGCCGGTGGCCGGATGGAATGGAGAGAAATAAGATCTACTTCGCTTCCGATTTTCATTTAGGCATCCCCGATCACGCCTCCAGTCTTGAACGGGAAAAAAAGATCGTGCGCTGGCTCGACAGCATTCGCCACGACGCCAAACATATCTTTCTGGTGGGCGACCTCTTCGATTTCTGGTATGAATATGACCATGTGGTACCGAGAGGATATGTGCGATTACTGGGTAAACTGGCCGAGCTGCGCGACAGCGGCATCGACATCCAGGCCTTCACCGGCAATCACGACCTCTGGATGTTCGGCTATTTTGAAGAAGAGCTGCAGATCCCCGTTCATCACGACAGCATTCGTTTTGAAGCCAACGGTAAAAAATTCTTTATCGGTCATGGCGATGGTATTGGTCCCGGCGACCGCGGATACAAGATCATGAAAAAGGTTTTCACCAGCAGAGTTTCTCAATTCCTCTACAGTTTACTGCATCCTTATATCGCGTTCAAAGTGGCACGATATTTTAGTCATAACAGCAGGATCATGAATGAGGTGGAACAGTTCATGGGTGAGGACAAGGAATGGCAGGTGATCTATGCCAAAGAAATGCTGCAGAAAGAACATATAGATTATTTTCTGTTCGGCCATCGGCACATTGTGCTGGAATTGTCATTAGCCGGAAACAGCACCTTTTTCAACCTGGGCGACTGGGTGAAGTATTTCACGTATGTGGAGTTTGATGGCAACACCTGCACACTCAAACATTTTGAAGCTTAGTATCACCATAGCATGGCTATTTGTATGCAGTCTGGCCACAGCTGCCGACACGCTCATCACCCGACTCAGCGTACCCCATCTGTATTTTACAACGGATGTCTACAATAATGTCTATTGCATCAATGCCGACAATGAGGTGATCCGATGGAATGTCAGCGGCACACAAAAAGTCACCTTCAGCAATCAGCGTTTCGGCAAACCCACGCTGGTGGATGCCGGCAATCCGCTGAAGACGATCGTGTATTATGCCGATCTGCAAACGCTGGTGATACTGGATAAGATGCTGGCGGATATTGCCGTGTTGCGCTTCAGCAATCTCAACGGAACCGCTTACCGACCGCTGATGGTGTGCAGGGCATCGGGAGGAGATCACATCTGGATGTTCGATGATCTTACGCAACGCCTGATGCGATTGGATGAATCCGGCAACCGCATCGCTCAAAGCGAACCCTGGTATCAGCTGTTCGACACCGGTGAGGTACCGGTGTGGATGAAGAGCTTACAGGACCAGGTGTACATTTATACCACGTCCGGACAGCTGCACCAGTTTGATGCCTTTGGCACGCCCGGAAAAAGCTATACACTGCCTTCCGTGCCTGAAGACATCCTCAATGATCAGGTTTTACTGAATGATGCGCAGGGTGCCCGATTATTTGACCTCCAGACCGCGCAGGAAACAATACTGCCCGGTAATTATACCGGAAAAATGATCCGGCTGCAGCCGCAACACCTCTTCATCGGCGACAAGCAGGTAGTGGAGATCTTCAGAAGCCGCTGATTGCCCACTTCTGCACACACAGCTCATGGGGAATCACAGACGCTGCGGGATTCCGTAAATTTGCGGCAATGCACGACCAATTGGATCTGACGGGTAAGTTACAGGCGATCAAGGAGCGCTGGTTCAACATTCAGGAGCAACTCAGCGACCCCGATATCATTGCCGATATGAAGCGCTTCAAGGCATTAAACAAGAGTTACCGCGACATGGAACCGGTAGTGCATGCCTTTGACGAATATCAACTCGTGCTTTCCAATCTCGAAGACAGCCGACGCATCCTCAACACCGAAAAGGATGACGAACTCCGCGACATGGCAAAGGAAGAAGTGTTCGTGTACGAGGAGAAAAAAATACAACTGGAAGAACACATCCGACAGCTGCTGATACCGAAAGATCCGGAGGATGAGAAAAATGCCATTCTCGAGATACGGGCAGGCACCGGTGGTGAAGAGGCGGCGCTTTTTGCCGGCGACCTGGCGGAGATGTACCGGCGTTATTGCGGCAAGCAGGGCTGGAAGGTGGAGGTCATGAATGAGAACGCGAGCGACATAGGCGGATTCAAGGAAGTTGTGCTGGAAGTGACCGGAGAGAATGTGTACGGACGATTAAAATATGAGAGCGGTGTGCACCGTGTGCAGCGCGTACCGGAAACCGAATCGCAGGGCCGCGTGCATACCAGCGCTGCTACTGTTGCCGTGTTGCCTGAGGCAGAAGAGTTTGATGTAGAGATCAACACGGCTGATATCAAAGTGGACGTATTCCGCGCGAGTGGAGCCGGTGGTCAGCACGTGAACAGAACGGAGAGTGCTGTGCGGATGACCCATATTCCCACCGGCATCGTTGCCGAATGTCAGGATGAGCGTTCACAGATCAAGAACCGCGAAAAAGCCATGAAAGTGCTGCGTACGCGGATCTATGAAAAATTCTACAACGAGCATCTGGATAAGATCTCCAAACAGCGCAAAACACTGGTGAGCACAGGTGACCGGTCGGCCAAGATCCGCACATACAATTTTCCGCAGAGCCGTGTGACCGATCACCGGATCAACCTCACCCTGTATAACTTACCCGATATCATCAATGGGGAGCTGGATGAAGTGATCAATGCCCTGCAGGTGGCGGAGAATGCCGAGAAGATGAAGGCCGAAGGGCAATAAGCCTTTCAGGGCAAGGTTTCAGAGGCTGTTCCGTTCTCCTCCGCGCCTGCACAAGGGAAGATCAGGGGTGGCTGCTTTTATGTAATTTTGCCCCATGAAAATAGCTGTGATCGGAACCGGTTATGTAGGGCTCGTTACGGGCACCTGTTTCGCAGAGACCGGCAACCATGTGATCTGCGTGGATATTGATGCGGCCAAGGTAGCCCGGATGCAGAACGGCGAGATCCCGATCTATGAGCCGGGGCTGGAGGCACTCTTCCACCGCAATATTCGTCAGGGCAACCTCACCTTCACCACCGATATTGCGGATGCAGTTGCCAAATCCGACATCATTTTTCTAGCCCTCCCCACTCCACCCAATGAAGATGGTTCTGCAGATCTGCAGTATGTGTTGCGCGTAGCCGAGGACCTCGGTAAGATGATCAACAGCTATAAGGTTATCATCGACAAAAGCACTGTTCCGGTAGGTACTGCCGACCAGGTACGTGCGCTGATCGCCAAACATTGCACCGCCCCATTCGATGTGGTCTCCAATCCTGAATTCCTGCGTGAGGGCATGGCCGTGGAGGACTTCATGAAACCGGAGCGTGTGGTGATCGGGACAGAGAGCGAACGCGCCAAGGAGATGCTGAGTCGATTGTATGGTCCGTTCGTACGGCAGGGCAATCCCATTATTTTCATGGATGAACGCAGTGCAGAACTGACGAAATATGCGGCGAATGCGTTTCTGGCTACCAAGATCACGTTCATGAATGAGATCGCCAATCTGTGCGAACAATTAGGCGCAGATGTGGATATGGTACGGAAGGGTATTGGCAGCGACAGCCGCATAGGCAAGCGATTTCTCTTCCCCGGTGTGGGCTATGGCGGCAGTTGTTTTCCGAAGGATGTAAAGGCATTGAATCAAATGGCCACATCCAACGGCTATCCTTTCCATATCCTGCGTTCCGTGATGGAGGTGAATGATCGTCAGCGCGTAATACTCGCCGAAAAAATAAAAGCACATTTCGGTGCGGACCTAAAAGGGAAGCATTTTGCGTTGTGGGGTTTATCCTTCAAGCCGAATACCGATGACATCCGCGAAGCACCGGCATTATATCTGATCGAAACGCTGTTGTCGGCAGGTGCAACCATCTGTGCATTCGATCCCGAGGCCATGACCAATGTGCGCAGGCATATCGGCGATAAGATCAGCTATGCGAATAATCAATATGATGCACTGGATCAGGCCGATGCATTGCTGATCGTGACCGAATGGAGTGTATTCCGGACGCCGGATCTGGAGTTGATAAAATCGAAATTGAATGCACCGGTGGTGTTTGATGGCCGGAATGTGTTTGAACTGGATGAGATGCGGGAGGCGGGGTTTGTGTATTACAGCATTGGACGTGCTGTTGTAAGGTGAATGCACGCAAAGACGCAGAGGCGCAAAGAGCATACAAATTTGATGTGCCGAATAAACACACTTTAATTACCTAGATAAAATGCCAAAGCAAAGAATACTTATTACCGGAGCCGCAGGTTTCCTGGGGTCTCATTTGTGCGACCGGTTCATTGCGGAGGGCATGCATGTGATCGGTATGGACAACCTGATCACGGGAGATAAAAAGAATATTGAACATTTGTTTGGCAGGGAGGATTTTGAGTTCTACCATCACGATGTTTCGCAGTTCGTGCATGTGAAGGGCGATCTCGACTTTATCTTACATTTTGCTTCACCTGCATCACCCATCGATTATTTACGCATACCGATCCAGACGCTGAAGGTCGGGTCACTGGGCACACATAATTTATTGGGTTTGGCCAAAGCCAAACAGGCACGGATACTGGTTGCCTCTACCAGCGAGGTATATGGTGATCCGCTGGTGCATCCGCAGAGCGAGGATTACTGGGGTAATGTGAATCCCGTTGGTCCGCGCGGTGTGTATGACGAAGCCAAGCGATTTCAGGAAGCCATTACTATGGCCTATCATACCTATCATGGTCTGGAAACACGGATCGCCCGTATCTTCAACACCTATGGCCCGCGCATGCGTTTAAATGACGGCCGTGTGTTACCGGCATTTATTGGGCAGGCATTGCGCGGAGAAGACCTCACAGTTTTCGGCGATGGCTCACAAACGCGCTCTTTCTGTTTTGTAGATGACCTGATCGAAGGTATTTACCGTTTGTTGATGAGCGACTATGCCTTACCGGTAAACCTGGGTAATCCGGATGAGATCACGATCAATGATTTTGCGGAAGAGATCATACGCCTGACCGGCACCACCCAAAAGATCATCCACGAACCACTGCCTGTAGACGACCCGAAACAACGGCAGCCGGATATATCGCTGGCTAGGCGATTGCTGGGATGGGAACCACGGGTGCATCGCGCTGAAGGGTTGAAGATCACCTACGATTATTTTCGTAATTTGCCGGAAGAAGATCTGTACCGCGACATAGAAGGAAAAAAATTCTGAAACAACCATGTCACACCTCCATATAGCCCGGAATGTCATACTGTTCGAAGCCGAACAATTGCGCAAGACCATGGATAAACTGGATGCGCAATTCGACGCAGCCGTGCAGGCGGTATTGTCCTCTAAAGGGAAGGTGGTTGTTTGCGGAATAGGCAAGTCAGGCGCCGTAGCTCAAAAGATCACTGCCACCTTGTGCAGCACAGGCACACCTGCCGTCTTTCTACACGCTGCAGAGGCCGCACACGGTGATCTGGGTGTTTATGCCGATGGTGACCCTGTGTTGGTGATATCTAAAAGCGGAACAACAGCAGAAATGCTTCGGCTCATCCCGTTTTTTATAGAATCAGGATCTCCTGTTATTGCGATCGTGGGCAACCTCAACAGTCCAATTGCCCGCACAGCAACACATATATTGGACGGCACCGTAGATAAAGAAGCCGATTCACTGAATCTCGCGCCTACCGCTTCGACCACGGTTGCGTTGGCGTTGGGTGATGCGCTGGCTGTTGCGCTGATGCATGCCCGCGGATTCACGGAAAAAGATTTTGCACGATTCCACCCCGGCGGTCAGCTGGGCAAGAACCTCATGTTGCGGGTGGAAGACGTGATGCATGAATACCCGCTCATTGCGCATGTATCCGAAAAAAGTTCGTTCCGGGAACTGATCCTGGCAATGACAAAGTACAATCTGGGTGCTGCCTGTGTGGTAGATGAGCAGCAACACCTCATCGGACTGGTCACGGATGGAGATGTGCGCCGAAGCCTGCTGCGCGATGCCGATATGAGTGCGCTTACTGTTTCCGGCATCATGACGCGTAATCCGGTAAAAGTGTCTGTACATGCCACGCTAAAAGAGGCTGTTGACCTCATGGAGAACAGGACCTCTCAACTTTCAGTATTACCGGTAGTGGAAGGTGATATCTGTGTGGGTTTGATCCGCATCCACGATATCTACCAGGGCTGATACGCCCGGATCATTCAAATTTTATCAGGACAAATCCCTTTTCAACGCTAGTGCCCTTTGCGGCCTCAATGGATTTCACCTTGCCGTCGCCGGGGCTCTTCAGGACATTCTCCATCTTCATGGCTTCCAATACGATCACGGGATCACCTTTTTTGACGGCATCCCCGACCTGTACGCGCACATCGATCACCAGACCGGGCATAGGCGCCTTGAGATCGGAGGCTTTCAGCGCACTGCCTTTGCCAAATCCCATCTGCTCCATCAACAGATCGAACTTGTCCTTCAGGGAGAGTTCATACTTCCCTCCGTTCACGATCACGGTCATGGTCTTGGCCTGCCTGTCGATGGCCGTTACCTCCACGTTGAACGACCTTCCGCTCGTTAAAATGTGGTAAAATCGGTTATCAACCTTTAAAACATCCGCCAGTATCTCCTGTCCGTTCACCTGACTACCTTCTACAGTATATACTTGTGAGCCATTGACGGTGATAGTATAGTTGTTCGACATAACAGAAAGCCCGTTTATGGCGTTAAAGATAGCATGGAATCTGTAACTTTAAGGCTCCAAATCCAATCAGCCAAACCTTTACTATGAAATACTCCGGTTTATGGGCAGCGGCATTGACTGCCCTCCTGTTCTATCAATGCGATCCTACGAAGAAGATCTACGAGGGTGCCGATTATCAGGGTTCCATTGACACGATCGGCAATGTTTACGGTGAATATCCCGAATACGATTATTCCGGTGAATACGAAGGGGATTATGATGAAGAATATGCCTATGAAGATCTACCCACCACCAGCCCTTTCAGCAGTGAAACGTATCGCGCATCCGTAAAACGTGAGCACGACCTGATCCATACCAAACTGGATGTGTCATTCGACTGGCCAAAGGCCTGGATGTATGGGAAGGCCACGCTGACGCTGAAGCCGTATTTCCATCCCAGTTCAACGCTCACGCTGGACGCCAAAGGTTTTACCGTTAACGAAGTGAGCCTGGTAACGCCGACCGGTAAAACGCCGCTCAAGTATACATACAATACGGACTCGATCCCAGACACACTACAAATGGTGATCGACCTCGGCAAGACCTTTACGCGGAACGACACCTACACGATCTTCATCGACTACATCGCAAAGCCCAACACCCTTCCTCAGGGCGGAAGCGCTGCCATTACCTCTGACAAGGGCCTCTACTTCATCAACAACGAAGGCAAGGAAAAGAACAAGCCCATGCAGATCTGGACACAGGGGGAGACAGAAGCCACCTCCTGCTGGTGCCCAACCATTGACAAGCCGAATGAGCGTTGCACGGCCGACTTCTACATGACCGTTGAGGACAAATACCAAACACTGTCAAACGGCACACTGATCAATTCCCGGAAAAATGCCGATGGAACACGCACCGACAACTGGCGCATGGATCTGCCGCACGCCCCTTATCTGTTCATGATGACCGTTGGTGAATACGCCATTGTTAAGGATACCTGGAAAAAGATACCGGTGCATTATTACGTAGAAAAAGAATATGAGCAGGATGCACGTGCCATCTTCGGCAACACCCCGGAGATGCTGGAATTTTACAGCAACAAGTTGGGCTTTCAGTATCCATGGTCAAAATACAGCCAGGTGATCGTTCGTGATTACGTAAGCGGAGCAATGGAAAATACCACCGCCACCATCCACGGAGAATTTTTACAGCAGCACAAACGTGAATTGCTGGATGAGAACTATGAGGATGTTATTTCTCACGAATTGTTTCATCATTGGTTCGGCGACCTCGTTACTTGTGAAAGCTGGAGTAACTTACCACTGAATGAGTCTTTTGCTACATATGGAGAATACCTGTGGCGGGAATACAAATACGGTCGTGATGATGCCGACCATCTGGGATGGAATGACCTGCAGACCTACCTTGGCGAAGCCGGTTACAAGCAGGAAGACCTGATCCGGTTCGGTTATGAATCACGGGAAGACATGTTCGATTCGCACTCATACGCCAAAGGTGGCCGTGTGCTGCATATGCTCAGAAAATATCTGGGCGATGAAGCGTTTTTCGCCGGCCTGAACCTCTACCTCGAACGCAACAAATACAAAAGCGTAGAGATACACGACCTGCGTTTGGCCATGGAAGAAGTTAGCGGTGAGGACCTCAATTGGTTCTTCAATCAGTGGTTCCTGGATAAGGGCCACCCGGACCTTTCCATATACTACGACTGGTTTGACGAAACCGATGAATTCGTGATCACCATTTATCAGAATCAGGATGCCTCTACCACGCCTATTTATGTGCTTCCGCTGGCGGTAGATTTCTATCAGAACGGAAAAGTAGAGCGCAAAATGATCACGGTAGATAAGGCTGTACAAACGTTCTACTTCCCATTTGCCGTGAAACCTGACCTGGTGAATGTGGATGCGGAAAAAATGTTGCTCGGCACCAAGTTCGATGATAAAGACATCGACAGTTATGTTTTCCAGTATAAGAACGCTCCGCTCTATCGCGACCGCGCTGAAGCTTTGGAAGCACTTGCCGACGACCAATCCGAACTACCCCATGTGCTGGCGATGTTCGAGTCTGCATTGTATGACAAGCACTGGTCACTGCGTCAGTTTGCTGTTGATACCCTTTGGATCGACCAATACACCACGCAGGCTGTCAAGGACAGGATACTGGATATGGCGAAAAACGACCCAAGGAGTTATGTGCGTGCCACCGCTCTGCAAAAACTCAAGGAGATCGAAGGCATCAACGCGTGGGAAGCCTACAACAACGCACTGAACGACAGCAGCTACAGCGTGGTTGCGACAGCGATGTCCATGATCTACAACAACGACAAAAAGGCCGGCCTCGAACTGGCTCGAAAGTTCAAGACCGAATCCAACTACAACATGGAAATGAGTGTCATGAGCATTTTGGGCGAAAGCGGGGATGCGATCGACAACGATTATTTTATTGAGAAATTCCGCGAGTCATCCGGTTTTGATGCCTACTTTGTGATGATCAATTACGAGCCATTCGTATTGCGCATGACCGATTCGTATGTGATCAACAAAGGGGTGGATGAGCTTAAAAAGATCGCCGCCGATCTGAATAATTTTTGGATGGCCTTTACTGCCAGCGGCATACTCAGCAGTATGAGTACAACCTATCCGCAGATGCTGGAGACAGAGACCGACCCGCAGATCCGCCAAAGTCTGCAGGCGGCGATCGATTACGTGAACAAGGCGATGGAAGAGTTGAATTCCGGATCAGATTATTAAACATACATACCCATAAAAAAAGCCGCTCAAAAGCGGCTTTTTTTATGGGTATTCGTTTACTGTCTTTAGTTTCTCAGAACGCCTGCATCTCCACGAGCTTAGCATACAAACCGTTCTTGGCTATCAGGGCTGTATGATTTCCACGTTCCACGATGCGGCCTTCCTGCATCACAACGATCTCATCCGCGAATTGAATAGTTGACAGGCGGTGCGCAATTACAATGGAGGTGCGGTTGCGCATCAGTTTGAACAGGGCATCCTGCACCAGTTTTTCGTTCTCGGTATCCAGCGAAGAGGTAGCCTCATCGAGGATCAGGATTGGCGGGTTCTTGTAGATGGCTCTGGCGATAGTGATACGTTGCCTTTCGCCTCCGCTGAGTTTAGAACCGCGATCGCCGATGATGGTCTGATAGCCGTGTTCAAGACGCATGATGAAATCATGGGCGTTGGCCACTTTGGCCGCGCGGATCACATCTTCCTCACTGGCATTATCTATACCAAATGCGATATTATTGAAAACGGTATCATTGAAGAGTATGGATTCCTGCGTAACGATGCCCAGAAGGTTGCGCAGGCTGTTTATCCGCAGGTCGCGGATATCCATGCCATCGATCAGAATGGCGCCTGATGTTACATCATGGTATCGGGCCAGCAGATCCGCGAAAGTGGATTTTCCGGAGCCTGAAGGTCCTACGAGAGCGATCATCTTGCCCTTGCCGATGGAGATATTAATTCCATGCAGAACATTTGCTTCGCCATAGGCAAAACTCACATCGCGATAATCTACTGACTGTTCAAAGGTCCTGATATTGGTAGCATGCAGAGATTCCTTGATCTGTACCTCGGCATTGATGATCACTTCAATTCGCTCCAGCGAAGCAATACCACGTTGAATGTAGAAATAAGAATTCGCCACGTTGCGCGCAGGGCCTAACATATTAGCGAAAACGAGGATGTAGCCCAGGAATAACTCGGCAGTAAGTGCACCTTCGCCACGCAAAATGATACTTCCGCCATAATACAGCAATGCAGCCACTACACTCACGCTTAAAAACTCGATGAGCGGACTGGCCACATTCCAGCGGCGGTGCGCACTGGTCGATAATTGCTCGAGGTGTCGGTTCTCCCGCAGAAATTTGCCCTTCTGGTAGCGTTCGGCATTGAAGGCTTTGATTATGCGCAATCCCGACAGCGACTCTTCGAACAGCGACATCAGGTATCCCACCTGTCCCTGTTCCCTCTGAGATTTGCGCTTTAAGGACTTCCCTATCCTGCCGATCAGATAACCTGCCACGGGCAGAAGGAGCAATACGAAGAGTGTAAGTTCGAGGCTGATCACGAACATGGCCACCAAAAAGCACAACATGGTCACGGGGTCGCGGAAGGTGGATTCGATGGTGTTCATGATGCTGTTCTCCACTTCCTTCACATCGGTGCTCATGCGGGCTATGATATCCCCTTTGCGTTTCTCGCTGAAATAGGAAATGGGCAGTTGCAGGATCTTATCAAAAACCCCCTGTCGCAATTCTCTGACGATACCTGTCCTCAGTGGTGCCAGATAATACAGCGCGAAATACCGGCAGGTATTCTTGAGGAGGAACATGACCACCACAGCCAGACATACGATGAGGAGTCCGGAAAATGCACCTTCCTCCGCCACATACTGCGCGAACTGGTAATTCATATAGGACATGAGTTGCCGGATGTTCCAGCTGAACTCAGGGGCCGACGCCGGGGGGTCCACCAACTTGAAGATGATCTGAAGAAACGGGATCACCATCAGGATGGAGAACAGATTAAAAAAAGCGTAGAAGAGGTTGAATACGAAGTTGAGGATCGCATAGCCCTTAAAGCGGCCCACATACTTCATTATCCGCAGATAACTGTTCATATACCTGCCAAAATTACAAAAAACAGGGGTGGCAGCGGCGGCAGTGGAAACTTAGCCGGCCGGAGAGGTGTTTTATGCAAGAAACACTGTAACTTAGCCTACTATGGACAGCCGAAGACAGAAGAAGATAGGACAGTTGATCCAGGATGAAATGGGCATCTTTCTGCAAAAGGAAGGCGCCAACTATTATGGCAACCGCTTTGTGACCGTAACGGATGCCCAGGTAACCCCCGATCTGCAGGTTTGCCGCATTCACATCAGTGTGCTTGACCGCAATGAAGGTCAGCATGTGGTTGACCAGCTGAACGCCCATGTCAGGGATATCCGCAAGCGCTTTGGCCATATCATGCGACAAAACCTCCGCATCATTCCGGATCTCACTTTTTATCTGGACGACACGCTGGATCAGGTTTTCCGCCTGGAAGAGATATTCAAACAGAACAAGCAGTCTTCCGAAGAATAATTCCCCGCACCATGAGATTTACGCTGCGGATCGCCTGGAGATATATTTTCTCCAAAAAATCGACCAATGCCATCAACATCATTTCCGGCATTTCCATGACCGGTATCGTGATCGGCAGTGCAGCACTGATCATTGTTTTGTCGGCATTCAACGGATTTGAGAATCTGGTGCAGCGATTATACAGCAGTTTTTATCCCGATATCACGATCACACCCAGTTCCGGTAAAGTATTCACGCCCGACTCCAGCCTACTTGAAAAGATACAAGAGGTGGAAGGCGTGGCACACCTTTCCATGACGCTGGAAGAAAATGCCCTTCTGGCATATAACAATCAGGAACACATAGCCACGATCAAAGGTGTAGACACCTTTTACAAGGATGTCACGGCTGTTGATGACAGTGTTTTCTATGGTGAGTATCTACTGGAGTTCAATTATCTGCATCAGCAGATCAACTGCGCTGTACTGGGCTCCGGTGTAGCCTCCACGCTCAACGTAAGCCTTGGGCTGGATTACCCGGCAGTCACCATTTTCATGCCCCGGCGTGGCACCCGCGGATTAAGCAATCCCCGGTCGTCGTTCATCCAGCGCAGTGTACAGCCGATGGGTGTATTTCGCATTCAGCAGGAATTTGACAGTAAGTACATGATCACCTCACTGGCCTTCATCCGGGAGATGCTGGAATACAACAACAATGAACTTAGCAGCCTGGAGATCAGTGTGCAGGGACGGTCAGTGGATGATGTGATGGATGACATTGAAGCGATCTGCGGCGATTCGATGACTGTCAAGAACCGATTCATGCAGAATGCTTTTCTTTATCGGGTGATGCGTACGGAGAAATGGGCGGTGTATTTCATTCTCACCTTTATATTCATCATCGCTGCATTCAATATGATCGGCTCCATCGCCATGCTGGTGATCGACAAGAAGAAGGACATTGGTATACTCCGTTCACTCGGCGCATCAGAGCGATCGATCCGCAATATCTTTTTTGTTCAGGGCATTTTACAAACCCTGGTCAGTATCGGCATCGGATTCGGGATCGCCACGATATTGTGTGTGCTGCAAATGGAACTCGGGCTCATCACGATTCCGGGTCAGGGTACGTTTGTGGTGACCGCCTATCCGATAGCGCTGGAATGGCGTGATTACGTGAGTGTATTCTTTACAGTATTTCTGGTAGGCTCAGCTGCCGCCTGGTTTCCTGCCTTCATGGCATCGCGTCAAAGCTGGCTCTTCAAAACAGAATAAGGGCAACGCGTGTATCAGTTGCCGAACTCATTCTCCTGCAGGTCCATTTGTGCCTTACGCTTTTTAGCGTTCGCCTTCATGCGCAGATTCAGCATTTCCACCAATACGGAGAAGCCCATTGCCGTGTAGATATAGCCTTTTTCAACGTGGCCCCCTGAACCTTCGATCAACAGTGAAACGCCGATCATCACCAGGAATGCCAAGGCGAGCATTTTTACTGTTGGACGTTTATGCACAAATTCGGATATCGGATCGGCGGCAAACAGCATGATGATCACGGCGATGATCACAGAAATGATCATGACGATCACCTGGTCGGCATCTACCATACCTACAGCCGTTATCACGGAATCAAGAGAGAATACGATATCCAGCAGGAGTATCTGCCCGATCACGCTCATAAACGAAGGTGTCTTGCCTTTGACACCCGTTTCATGCTCCTCTCCCTCCACCTTATCATGTATTTCTACTGTAGCCTTGTAAATGAGGAATAAGCCCCCGGAAAGCAGCACAATATCCCTTCCCGAAATACCCATTCCCATAACCGTGAACAGGTCGGCTTCCAGACTGAGTATCCAGCTGATGGATAGCAGCAACATGATACGTGTGGCCATGGCCAGGCCAAGACCCCAGCGGCGGGCACTTTTTTGCTGGTGCGCCGGCAGTTTGGTGCTCAGGATAGAGATAAAGATGATGTTATCGATACCCAACACGATCTCCAACAAAGTCAGGGTAAGGAGCGCTACCCAGGCGTCGGCGGTCAGGAAGATTGAGAGGTCCATGTCAAGAATTTGGCGCAAAAGTCTGATGAAAAATCAGCAAATGCAAACACAAGTCACCATCTGAAAGGCTGATAATATCTATTTTAGACGCATAAAAGGGTAAAATATGTTCCGGACCACCCGTTTTTCAGGGATTTTTTCTGTGGGGGCGGATGATAGGGCCGGATAATCAGGACTTCAACGTGAACCACAATCCATTCTTTAAGATCTATCTGGCGTTCTTCCTGCTGGCTGCAACCCTGATCACAGGGGTACTGGGGTATATGCTTCTGGAGTCTTACAGCTTTGTAGAGGCCATATACATGACCGTTATCACACTGGCCACCGTAGGATACATGGAGGTGGAGCCACTGAGTGCCGCCGGCAGGATATTCACCATATTCCTCATACTGGCCGGTCTGGTCATCTTCGCCTATTTTCTCACACAGGTATCGAGGTATTTTCTGGATGGAGAATTCATCACCTATTACAAGTCGTATAAAATGAAAAAGGATATCAAAGTTTTGCGCAACCATGTGATCATCTGTGGTTTTGGCCGCAATGGAAGGGAAGCCGCACGTATCCTGCTAAAGAACAGGATGAATGTAGTGGTGATCGAACAGGAGGAGCACAAGCTTTACGAATTTGCGCATGAAGAGCATTTTCATCACATCCATGCCGATGGCACAAGGGATGAAACACTGATCGATGCCAACATTGCCTCCGCTTCGGCCATCATTACCACCCTGCCGGATGACGCACAGAACGTTTTCGTATGCTTAACGGCCAAGGAACTGAATGCCGGCATCAAGATCATCGCCCGCGCCACCCATTTAAGTTCCGTCAGGAAGCTGAAAAATGCCGGTGCCACCAATGTGATCATGCCTGACAAGATCGGCGGAGCGCACATGGCCATGCTGGTGCACAATCCGGATATTGAAGAATTCATTGATATCATGGCCACCCATTCGCAGGATGACTTCTCCATTCAGGAGGTGATCGCCGGACGGATGATCAACCTCGGCGAGGCCGACTGCTGGCGCAAGACCGGCGCTACCGTGATCGGCATCAAATCGACACGTAATCAGTATATCCTTAACCCGGCAATAGAGTCGACCGTCTATCCGGGCGACGGGGTGATCATTATGGGATCCAAAACACAGATCGAAGCCTCTAAACAACTTTTCACCTGATATGCATACAGCAGACTTCATTACCCAATACAGAAACAATCTGGATCAGACGATCCGGGAGGTCGAGGCCTTCAATGGTGCGGAAACACTCTGGCAGACCGTGCCGGGGGTCCTGAATCCGGCAGGCAACCTGGCCCTGCATCTGGCCGGCAATCTGGAAACGTTCATCGGTGCGGTCCTGGGCAATACCGGATATGTGCGTGACAGGGAGGCAGAGTTCACACTCAGGGATATTCCGGCCGCGGAGGTGGTGCGCAGGTTGCAGCTGGCAAAAAGCGCCGTAGAATCGACGCTGACCGGATTATCCGACGATTCGCTGACCGAACCCTATCCCAGCGATAAATTCGGTGAGGGAAAAACGACCGGTTTTGCCCTGATCTACCTGCTGGCCCATTTGAACTACCATCTGGGTCAGATCAATTACCTGCGTCGCATCTTAGCCAAATGATATAATTTTACTGCCGTATGCAAGACGCGGTTTTAGGCATTGATATAGGCGGCACGGGCATTAAGTTTGGCCTGGTTACCCGCGAAGGCAAGATCCTGGTAACAGACAAGGTAAAAACCAAAGGCTACCCCAACCCGGAAAAATTACCTGAGGACCTGCATAAATGGGCGCAGCAACAATGTGGCACACATCAGGTACGTCTGGTAGGCGTTGGTATCGGCACCCCTAACGGTAATTATTATAAAGGCACCATTGATTTTGCACCCAATCTTCCCTGGAAGGGTGTCATTCCATTAAAATCCTATTTCGAGCAGGTTTTTTCGCTCCCGGTAGCGCTTACCAATGATGCGAAGGCTGCCGCTTTGGGTGAAATGTATTTTGGAGCCGCACAGGGGATGAAGGATTTCATCTTTATCACACTGGGCACCGGCTTGGGCAGCGGAATTGTGGTGAATGGAAATATTGCTTACGGCTTTGACAGCCTTGCCGGCGAAGTGGGTCACACTATCGTGTATCGCAACGGCAGAGAATGTCCCTGCGGAAGGCGCGGATGCCTGGAGCAGTATGTGAGTGCTCCCGGTATTGTGAAGACCTATTATGAATTGCTGCGACATAAAAACCTGGATGACTTCAGGACCAGCATCGGCAATATGATCGACAGTGCGGAATTATTCAAAAAAGCGAACGAAGGCGATGCGCTCGCGCTGGAAGCTTTCAAACGCACCGGTGAGATCCTGGGATTTGCCCTAGCGAACTCTGTTTGTTATACGCGTCCTGAAAAAATATTTCTCTTTGGCGGTCTGGCACAGGCCGGTGATATGCTCTTCAAACCCACTATCAAAAGCTTTGAGGACTATCTGCTCCCGATCTACAAGAACAAGATACCCATCGTGCCATCCGGATTGAAGGAAAGCGAAGCTGCCATTCTGGGCAGCGCCTCTCTGATCTGGAAGGAACTTGCCTGACAGACACGAACAATTTCTGGTCTCACTGCCGAATAAAGGTGGAAGCCTGTGTGCCCGCATCAGTATGCAGGTGCAACACATATATGCCTGCCGGAAGGTCTGCTATGGGAATACGTGTATTACCGGAAGTGGAAAGTGATCCGTTCACTATCATAGCTCCCTGCATATCATGAATGCTGTACAGACCGTTAAACCCTTCAGATGCGTTATCCAACTGCACATGTAATGTATTATCCATTACCGGATTCGGATAGATGCGGGC
>DAIMYJ010000026.1:6879-14674 GCA_036734545.1 Chitinophagales bacterium | reverse complement strand
TATCCAACTGCACATGTAATGTATTATCCATTACCGGATTCGGATAGATGCGGGCGTCGATGCCTGCTGCAGGCGGTCGAATTCCGGTATGCTCTGCATCATAATACCAATAAGCCGCAGTTTCATCATTCTTAAAAAATTCAAACAACTGCTGACCCATCTTATATTCGCCCTGACTGGAAAGGTGCAGACCATCCGGGCCGAGGTCTTCCTCACAATCGAGAAATAATCCATCCATGCGCGGCGTGGAGCCGTCAGTCCAATGATAGGAGCCCCAGGTTACAAGCGGAATACTCGCCGAAGGTCCTTCGAATTCATAGCCCGGTGTATGGTCTATCGCTTTTTCAACCAGAAATTTTACAGCCCAGCCGTTGTAATAATCTCTGGGATACAATAATCCGCCCGATACATCCGGATCTACAGGAGCTGCATATCCTGCATAGGCGCGCGCAGTCACATAGCAAATGCGAACATTCGGAAAGAGTTGCCGGATCACCTCTAATAACATCCTGAAGTCATTCACGAGTGCATTCGGTGCGGATGGGAATGCCGTATCATAGGCATTGGTGTTATCCTGTTCGATCCAGATCACCTGCACCTGTTCCACACTCAACCCCTCAGATTCCAGCTTACCGGAAACACCGCTCCAATAATTATCCGTGATATCATACATCTTTTGGATACCCTGACCGCCCACACAGGCATTGATGATGCGCAGCTGATCATTGACCGGCGCATAGTCGTTCGAAAATTCTATGAATTGCTGAAACTCCGTCATGGGATTGGATGCGCCGATCCCCAGCATGACCACCGTTCCATCAGGAGACGGATCCCCTGTAACATCCAGTGGTTGGATCATGGAAACCTGCTCGATACAATCCGCCAAATGAGAGGCCGGGCGTTCGTTGGTTCCTCCCGGATATAAGCCCCCCTGAACACCATGGAAATAACCGGCACCCAGATCGGTCAGCGGGATCAAACCCAAATGGTCGTTGGAACAATCTTTCTGTGCGAATAAGGAATGGGCAATGCCTGTGAAGGCAATGGTGAAGATCACTGAAAATCTATGCATACGGTAGTAAAATAATTGTCAAGGCGTGTGTGTTTGACAATCGAGGAGTTCACTACACTATGGACAAAAGCCGTGCTAATATGCAAAATGCCTGTACCACAGATGTTCTATCTAACCAACACGTGAACGGATGGTTCATTTTGGGGAATAATTCCTCAGCCTGTAGGCAAATCACGCATGTCGAATTTACGTAACTTCATCGCATGAAATACTGGTTATTGATACTAAGCGCCTGTATCCTTCGTGTGCAGGCGCAATCATTGACGACCTTTGTGAACCCCTTCATCGGCACAGGTGGCCATGGCCACACCTATCCCGGCGCAACACTCCCTTTCGGCGCTGTTCAGTTAAGCCCCGACACACGCCCCGACGGCTATAATGACTGGGACGGATGCAGTGGTTACCACTACAGCGACTCCATACTCTATGGCTTTTCGCATACGCACCTCAGCGGCACAGGTGTTGCCGATTACTGCGATGTCCTCCTGATGCCCACCGTCGGTGATATACAACTCACCAATATCTCCGGTTCAGATACCCGCACCGGATATGCTTCGCGGTTCAGTCATACCAAGGAAAAAGCCACTCCCGGTTATTACAGTGTTATGCTGGAAGATGACGGAATACTGGCAGAACTTACTGCCACCCTGCGCACCGGCATGCATGCCTATCATTATCCCAAGACTCAGGAGGCCAATATCATTCTGGACCTGACCCATAGGGACAAACTATTGGACGGCACTTTCATTGAGATCATTTCGCCCACCCGAATTCAGGGCCTGCGGCGATCGGGATCATGGGCACGCGATCAGTGGGTATATTTTGCGATCGAATTCTCTCAACCTTTCCTGAATGCCGGTATAGTGAATGCCGATGACAAGATCCAAACATCTGCTACCGGGTTCAGAAGTCAGATACTGTCCGGAACAGCACTGAAGAGCTACTTCCGATTCGCAACAGACGGCACCCGGCCACTGCTGGTCAAATGCGGGATATCAGCCGTGAGTTGTGCCGGTGCCTGGAACAACCTGAACACGGAGAATCCCGGCTGGGACTTTAACGCCGTACGCGATCAGGCAGCCAACACATGGAACGAAGCGTTGCGCGCCATTCAGATCGAAAGCCCCGCTGATGATGCAAAACCTCTGAACGATCCCGATAACAAAAAAGTGATCTTTTATACAGCACTCTATCATTGCATGCTGGCACCCAATCTGTACGAAGATGCCGATGGACGCTTCAGGACCATGGGTGGCAATATAATGCGTGATCCCGGTACAGGTATATCACCAGGACACACCCAGTACACCGTATTCTCCTTATGGGATACCTTCAGAACCCTGCACCCGCTCTTCAACATCATACAAAGAGATCGAACGGTCGATTTCATTCAAACATTCCTTAACCAATACACGGAGGGCGGGCGACTGCCGGTATGGGAATTGAGTGCCAATGAAACTGAATGTATGATCGGTTATCATTCCGTAAGTGTGATCGCTGATGCTGCAGCCAAAGGCATCATGGGGTTTGACCGTCAACTCGCACTGGAAGCCATGATGCACAGCGCAGATACCACCTTGTTCGGACTTGAGCATTATCGCCGCAAAGGCTTCATTGAAAGCAACGAGGAGGCCGAATCAGTGAGTCGCACACTGGAGTATGCGTATGACGACTGGTGCATTGGCACATTTGCCAGATCCATGGGTTATGAGCAGGAGGCGCAGCGCTTTCTGAACCGCGGATACAACTTTTTGCATCTGATGAATGCAGCAGGCTTTGCCCAACCGAGAACCAACGGCGGATGGTATACACCATTTGATCCCTTCGAGGTGAATTTCAATTATACCGAAGCCAACAGCTGGCAATATTCGTTCTTCTATCCGCAGTACCTGCCTTTCATTCGCTCTGCCGAACAAAAGCAAAAACTGGAGGGACAACTGGATGCCCTATTCACCGCTAAAGCCCAAACCACCGGAAGGGAACAGGCAGATATTACCGGATTGATCGGGCAGTATGCGCATGGGAATGAACCCAGCCATCATATTGCTTATCTATACAATTATTCCGGTGCTCCGCATAAGACGCAGGAAAAAGTGCAACAGATCTGCACCTCTTTTTATAAGAATGCTCCCGATGGACTGATCGGCAATGAGGATTGCGGACAAATGAGTGCCTGGTATGTAATGAGTGCGATGGGAATCTATCCGGTATGCCCGGGTACCGATCGCTATGCACTGACCACACCGTTGTTCAACAAGATCACGATAGCAGCAAATACACCATTTGTGATCAGCTGTGATAAAGACCCCTTGCAATCGCCCTACATACATACTGCGCAACTGAATGGAACACCGCATCCCTATTCCGGGTTATCCCATACCGATATCATGAAAGGCGGCACATTGCAATTTATGCTGCAAAAGTCGCCTGTATCGGAGTGGGGAAAAGAAACCGGCGACCCGTCTATACCTCAGGAAGTGCTTCCTGAAATTGCGCCGATCATTAAAGCACCTGCAGCCACATTTGTCGGTAGTATGACAATAGAGATCATCGGCACACCGGAACAACAGCTCGAATACGCATTGAATGATGGCGACTGGCAGCCCTACACCACCCCATTGGTGATCCGGGAAAAAACGCATATCCGCGCACGTGCGTGGGATCCTGTATCTAAAAGATACAGCAGTATTGTTTCCGGAAACTATGTTTCCATTCCCAAACATTATAATATCGAATACATTACCCTCTATAATAATCAATATACCGGCGGAGGCGAATTAGCGCTGATCGACGGATTGCATGGTAACACCGATTTCAGGACCGGTCAATGGCAGGGCTGGTGGGGCGAAGACATGGTGATCGAAATTGACCTTGGCGAGGTGCGATCCATTCAGGAAGCCGGCGGAATGTTTTTACAGGATGTGCGCAGTTGGATATGGATGCCGTCTGCTGTGGAGATCAGTGTCTCCAAGAACGGGAAGGATTTTACCCCTGCAGCTACGATCGCACATTCGATCAGATCAGATCAATACGACAGTAAAGAAACTGCTGCGCTTTCCGCCACGTTCACGCCTGTTAATGCTCGGTATGTGCGCGTTCGTGCAGTGAACTTCGGACCTGTACCAGACTGGCATCCGGGCAAAGGCGGCAAAACCTGGGTCTTTTGTGATGAAGTTTGGGTGCGTTGATGCACCTTACTCTGTATGCTTAACGACTCACAATAAACTGACGGCTATATTGCCCTGATGGTGTAAACAATATCACCACATACGGGCCATCCGCAATACCTTCAGGGAGTTGCAGGCGGATGACTTCCCCACTTTGTGTAGGGTTCAAATCCGAATGCGCAATATGTTCACCCAGCATATTCATGATCTGCACCGAATGGACACTGTTGGTGCCGTCAGAAGAAATAGCGATATCAATATAGGTCGTTGCCGGATTGGGTGTTACCGTCCAATCCCATTCCTGATCAGCTTCTGAGCGGCATGAAGACGTAACGGATACCGGTGCAGAGTTTTTAAAGCATCCCGCCGGACTAGTTTGTCTGGCGTAGTATGAACCGATCGCTGTAGCAATATATACATTGGTTGTGGCGCCTGCAATTACGACACCATCTTTATACCACTGATAGGTATCACCCGCTTTGTTCTTCACCCTAAGTTGTACCGTTCCGGTAGCACAAATATTCAGATCGCCAACAACAGTAATGACAGGATTCGGCTTGGAGTTAACGGTAACGGATACCGCTGCAGATACAGCTGAACAGCCGCCGGCAACTGTGGTTGTCACGGTATAATTACCCGTTTGCGTGGCCATATACGTAAATCCCGTTGCACCTGCTATCACTATCCCATTCTTTTTCCATTGATAACTGTAACCGGCGCCACTGTTTGCCTGAAGCGTTACGCTGCTTCCCTTGCAAAATGTTGTAGGTCCCATGGCCGTTGCCATAGCTGAAACTACACCATCATCGATCAGGGCATCGCAATCGTCATCCAGCGTATTGCACACCTCGGCAGCGGAAGGATGGATGAGATTATTGGCATCGTTGCAATCCGCAGCCATCACTACAAATCCTACAGGTATGCCGTCACAGGTCGTGAGCATGCTATCGGCTGTTCCAAAGCCGTCACCATCCGCGTCAAAATAATAAGTAGTAAACACAACATCCTCATCGGCAAAGCCATCGCAGTCATCGTCCATCAAATTGCATATCTCGGCTGCACCTGGATAAACGAATGCATCTGTGTCATTACAATCCATGCCTGTTGCCACAAATCCCATCGGCGCCACACAGGCTAACACTTCTGTTGTGGGATCGCCATATAGATCGGCATCCATATCGGCATACCAGGATGTCTGTCCGCCTACTGCTATATCTGCATCATCCACAAGTCCGTCGCAATCATCATCAACGGTGTTGCAGATCTCCATTGCCGTAGGAAATACAGCGGGATCATCATCATCACAATCGGTGCTATCAGCGACACCGCCTGTGGGAGGCACACATGCCATGAAGGTCGCAGATGCGTCTCCATAACCATCGCCATCATCATCTGCATAATACGTATTCAATACGGGGCAGTCGCTCACTTTTTGGAAGAAGCCATCAGCGATACCACCGCCATACGCCATTTGGTAAGACGCATAGGTGGAGGGATAATCGTGGCTAAATGTTTTTCCGCCCCAGTAAAGTGTGTAAGCATCGAGAACGGCAAGCGCACGTCCATATTCATCAAAAAAGCCACCGGCATACGTAGCCCAGGTAAGTGCACCGGCCGTATCAAACCGGCAGAGCAGACCATCGCGATAGCCGGAATGCATATTCTCATAACCATATAAACCCAGTCCTGCACTCATGGAATGACCAACTACATAAACTGCCGTACCTTCTACCTGTACGGCTTTCGCCATGTCTTCCCAGAAACCACCGTAGTAGGTTGCCCAGATACGGTTCCCACCCGGACTGAATTTAGCCAGCATGGCATCCATCCCTCCGCCGTTATTCATCTGGAAACCATTGAAACCGAGGCCTGTGCCGGTACCTGTCTGAATCGCGAGATAAGCGTTATTGTCTGCATCAAAAGCCACGGCATTGCCATTATCATCGCCATTGCCGCCATAATATGTGGCCCACTGCAATGTGCCGGAGGATGTATACTTGGCCAGCGTACAATCGTAATTACTTTGCCAGGTGCTGTCAAATGCATTATAGGCAATGCCTGTGCTGCTATTGGAATAGCCTACCAGAAATACATCATTGTTGCCGTCTACATTCACATTCCGGCTGTAGTCCTCTCCCGGTCCGCCGAAGTAGGTAGACCAAAGCAGGCCGCCGGCATCAGAGAATTTAGCCAGGAATTCATCATTGCTGCCACCGAAGGTCATTTGCCACCCGCCGGAAGCTATACCGGAAGCACTCGTCGTGCTACCGGATATATAAATATTATGATCGTGATCAACCACTACTGAACGCGCGAATTCTGCACCAATTCCGCCAAAATAGGTAGCGAACACCAGCGCACCTGACGCGTCCAATTTCACCAAAAAACCGTCGTAGTCTCCCGCCCTTGCCGGTTGGTATGCTCCTACCGTTGTGGGCAAGTTAGTGCTGAAAGAAAAGCCGGAAATGAACAGATCTTTGTTCTCGTTTGAAGCTACGGAAGTTCCGAAATCACCTTTTGTTCCGCCATAGTAAGTAGACCAGATACGTTCGCCGGAACCATTCATCTTCACGATATAGGCATCATAGGTCCCCCCCACATAAGTATTTTGATAACCGAGATAAGCAATGGCATTTGCGCTGGCGGTATATCCCGTGAAAACGAGATTACTGTCAGCATCTATGTTCATTCCATTGATCGCATCTTCACCGGTCCCGCCATAGAAGGATGACCAATCCAGCGCAGGATCGATCACCAGTGTGGTTGTCTTGTCATATTCAGCGAGATCAAATCCGATATGATTCCCTTTCCTGACAAATTCCGCATCCACATCATGATCATGATCAACCTGATAAGCGAACAGCCCGCTATCAGTCACCTCCCCCAGACGCGTTGTATACACGAGCATCTGCGCTGACATTTGCCTGATCTTATTGGCACCATTCACTAGCATGTCGATCTTTGCAGGATCTGCTCCTGGGTGTACAATGAGATCATACTTAAGGCCTCCATCATTGAAATAGATCATCCAGTCGATCCCCGGATATATATCCTCTACCGTGATACTACTAAAGGATCGTGCACCTGTGATCTGAATGGTATTGCTGAGATAAAAATTTGAATACGCTTCTCCTGCCTGTTGAGCGGTTACTCTGGCCTGCGTGTTGGTACCGGTGAACCGCACTTCAAAGCGGTGCACGCCTTTGGATGGCATGAGAGCAGTTTCTTCTTGTTCTTTGTGCAGGGGGCCCAGGTCATTGGGGCGTTTGTTGGGCTGTGTTCCCGGAGCAGTGAACTGATAGCTTATGCCATCACGAAAAATAAATACGGTGACATTTCCATCCTTGAATGAATATAGTACATCTTCTGCTACGGAGCCATCCGGATACCGGATCTGCCCCTTATTCTCAACAAAGAAGTGATCAGCACGTGGTTCAGCAGCGTGCAGGGTGAGTGCAGAGACCATTATCCATAGAGATAATGTCCATGCCAGATAAGGGGTGTGTGTGGTATGCATGGTGTTGCCTGAGGAGAACACAAATGTACTACTTTTCTT
>DAIMYJ010000026.1:2384-6779 GCA_036734545.1 Chitinophagales bacterium | reverse complement strand
TGTGTGTGGTATGCATGGTGTTGCCTGAGGAGAACACAAATGTACTACTTTTCTTAAGTTGACGGACAATCGGGGGTTCAGGTTGGGCGGAAAAACAAAAGGGCTGCCAGTAATTACAGGCAACCCTTTTTATTTGTACGTAACCTAAACTTTATGCACCCAGTGCAATGCGCTTGAAGGCTGTTACGGTGAGATCTTTCTCCACACCGGAAAGCACTTCACGGATGGTCTTGCTGTTGTCCTTCACAAATTTCTGGTTCAACAGGGTAGCATCCTTATAATAGGCTTCCAGTTTACCGGTAGCGATCTTTTCGAGGATGGCTTCGGGCTTACCTTCAGCACGTGCCTGCTCACGACCGATCTCCATTTCACGGGTCTTCACTTCTTCCGGCACATCGTTCTTATCGATAGCGATAGGAGCCATGGCAGCGATCTGCATGGTCACATCCTTACCGGCTGCTTCGATGGCATCACCTTTTTTGTTCATGGCTACCAGTACACCAACCTTACCATTGCTGTGGTTATATCCTACCACCTGCTCACCGGTGATCAGTGCATAATCCGTGATCTCGATCTTTTCGCCGATCTTACCTACCTGTTCAGCGATCTTTTCGGCGATCGTGATGTCTTCGAACTGCATACCCAGCAGAGCATCCTTGGTAGCCGGCTTGTTGGCCATAGCGATGGCAGAGATTGCTTTGGCAAAATTCACATAGTCCTCATTCTTCGCAACGAAGTCTGTTTCGCAGCCCAGACCGAAGATAGTACCGTAAGTACCATCAGCAGATACAGCAGCTACCACAACACCTTCATTGGTTTCACGGTCGGCACGCTTCTCGCTTACTTTCTGTCCTTTTTTGCGGAGGTAATCGATAGCGGCTTCAAAGTCGCCACCGGTCTCTGACAATGCTTTTTTGCAATCCATCATACCTGCGCCTGTGATCTGGCGCAGTTTGTTCACGTCGCTTGCGCTAATTGTTACTGACATAATCTGTTATTTTTTTAAATTTTAAAAAACCCTTCCGCCGTTGGGTGGAAGGGTTTACATGCATGTTGTATAAAAACCCTAACGGGCGATTACTTTTTACGCTGAGCCATCGGTCTGCGGTTGCCGCCACCGGGCTTGCCGGGACCGCGGCCACCACCGGGTTTCGGGAAACGACCGCCTTTTTCGCGCTCTGCTTCGTCCTCACCGATGTTCACTTTGATCTCCTCGCCATTCTCATCGAGTTCTTCATGACGGGCAGCTTCATCCATTTCTTCTTTGCTCTTGGCGCGTTCTTCCAGACCTTCCACGATGGCGTCGGTCAGGTATTTCACGATGATGGCAATAGATTTTGCAGCATCATCATTGGCGGGTACGGCAAAGTCAACTTTATTGGGATCGCAGTTGGTATCCACCATACCGAACGTAGTGATGTTCAGGCGGTGTGCTTCTGCGATGGCGATATGCTCATGTCCGATGTCTACCACCAGCAATGCTGCGGGCAGGCGGTTCAGCTGTGCAACACCACCGATCACTTTCTCAAGTTTGTCGCGTTCACGCATCAGCACGAGGCGTTCCTTCTTGGTCATGTTCTCGGCAGAACCATCGGTAAGCATTTTATCGATAGCCTGGAGCTTTTTGATGCTCTTGCGGATAGTGGTGAAGTTAGTGAGCATACCACCCAACCAACGTTCGGTAGCGAAAGGCATACCAACGCGGCGTGCCTGCTCTTCCATGATCTCTTTCGCCTGCTTTTTGGTAGCTACGAACATGATCTTTTTACCACTGCGTGCAATTGATTTCAGCGCTGCAGCTGCTTCATCCAGTTTCTCGAGGGTCTTATTCAGGTCGATGATGTGGATGCCTTTCTTCTCCATGAAGATATAGGGCAACATCTTCGGATTCCATTTCTTACGCAGGTGGCCAAAGTGTACGCCTGCTTCCAGAAGATCGTTATAAGTAAGTTTTTCCATCTTTCTGCGCTTGATCGATTAACGTTTAGAGAATTGTGTAGCACGACGGGCTTTGCGCAAACCGAATTTCTTGCGCTCCACCATGCGGCTGTCGCGGGTGAGGAAGCCTTTCGCACGCAGTGCCGGCTTCAGTTCGGCATTGTATTCCACCAGTGCACGGGAGATACCCATCTTGATGGCTTCCGCCTGACCCTTCACACCACCGCCGGTAGCGTTGATGTCGATATCGAATTCAGCGGCGAGTCCTACTGTTTCCAGCGGACCGGTAATATTATGCAAGAGGTGGGAAACGGAGATATACTCCTTGTAATCCTTACCGTTAACGGTAATGTTACCTTTCCCTTTCTTCAGGAATACGCGTGCTACAGCGTTCTTCCTTCTGCCAACGGCGTTGATAACGTCCATGTATGATTATTTTAACGTTTTAGGTTTTTGAGCGGCATGCGGATGTTCTGCACCGGCATACACAAAAAGTTTCTTATACATCGCACGGCCCAGCTTGTTGTGCGGGAGCATACCCTTGATAGAGCGCTCGAGCAGTTTGTGCGGCTGGTTGGCCAGAACGGTCTTGGGGTTGGCCACCTTGCGGCCGCCCGGATAACCGGTGAACCAGTCGATCTCTTTCTCCAGCATCTTCTTACCGGTCAGGCGAACCTTCTCGGCGTTGATGATGATCACAAAGTCACCACAGTCAGTATGCGGTGTGAAATACGGCTTGTTCTTGCCACGCAGGATCGCCGCCACCTTGGTGCTCAAACGGCCCAGGGTCTGGTTTTCGGCATCAACGATCCACCACTCACGTGTTACCATGGCGTCGTTGGCCGATTTGGTCTTATAGCTTAACGTTTCCACTTGCTAATGTTTAATAATCTGGTTTCCCCGCTGAAAACGGGACGGCAAAGATAGATTTACCCCTGTCAAAATGCAAGGTATTTAGACAAAAAAAAGCGAGTCACCTTCGTAACTCGCTGATTTTCAGTAAAATTTTGGTTAACCTTTTATCGACGGCTCATGTAGATCATGATGTAATACAGCAAGGTTGCCAGCGATCCGAGCGCCGCTACCACGTAGGTATAACCCGCCCAGTTCAGGGCATCCTTGGCCTTGTCCATTTCCATGGAACCGCCAATGGAAGAGCCTTCCAGCCAGGCGATCGCCCTGCGGCTGGCGTCCACTTCCACCGGAAGGGTTACAAAGCTGAACAGGGTGGTCATCGCAAACAGGATGATACCGGCCAGCAAAAGATAGGTACCAAAGGTGTTCACCAACAGGATACCGGCCAGAATGATCCACATCACCCACTGGGAGCTCACACTCACTACGGGAACCATCTTGCTGCGCATCTGCAGCCAGCTGTACTGGGTGGCATGCTGAACGGCATGGCCGCATTCATGGGCGGCCACGGCAGCTGCGGCAATACTGTTGCTGTTATATACCCCTTCGCTCAGGTTCACGGTCTTGTTGATGGGGTTGTAGTGGTCGGTAAGCTGACCGGCCACGGAGATCACCTGCACATCGTGGATGCCATTCTCGGCCAGCATGCGCTCGGCAATGTCCTTGCCGGTGAGGCCGCCGCGAACGGGGATCTCTGAATATTTCTTGAATTTGCTTCTCAGTACGCCGCTGACGATCATGCCGACAATGGCGAAAACGATACCGATGATGTATGCGCCTAACATGTTACTATATATGGGTTGTTTAGTTACTTATGGTTGTTTCTGACAGACGAATTCCGGCCTTAGATATTGTGTGATCCTCCGGCCGGGTGCTTATGCCTGCAATATTACCTATTTAACGCGTGTCCGCTGAAAAAGTTTCTCTCAGTTCCTGAACAGGTCTTTGGCACTGGGCGACTGCCTTTCTGCCTCAGGTATGGCCAGCACCTCCTTGCGGGAGTAGTTCATCATGCCCGCGAGGATGTTCGTGGGGAACATTTCCACAGCATTGTTGTAACTGGTCACAGCGCCGTTGTAGGTCCTCCGGGCAGCCGACAACTGCTCCTCGATCTCTGTCCACGTGCTCTGCAGCTGCATGAAACTGGTGTTGGCCTTCAGGTCCGGGTAATTCTCCACGGCAATGCGCACCTTGCCCAACAGGTTGGTGATGTTATCCTCCGTGCGGATGCGCTCCTCTGCCGGCATACCGGGGTGGGACTTCACATTCTCCCGCAGCTCAATGATCTTGCTCAGGGTATCCTGCTCATAGGTCATGTATTGCTTGACGGTCTCCACCAAATTGGGCAACAGGTCAAAACGCTTCTTCAGCATGGCGTCAATGGCGCCAAAGGCATACTCTACCTGATTCTTGCGGCTGATAAGCGTGTTATACAACATCGCCCCGATCAGAAATACGGCAGCTGCGATTATCAATACGATCATGTATGGGTAATTTTAATCGAAGTTACGAAAAAGTTGAGGGTTGAGGGTTGAGGGTTGA
>DAIMYJ010000026.1:1188-2284 GCA_036734545.1 Chitinophagales bacterium | reverse complement strand
TGGAGATTGGAGGTTGAAGGTGGAAGGTGGATGCGTCCGGTCTTTGCCGGGACAACATGTCGCATGGCTCATTCTTCATTCCTCATATCTCATCTGCTGAACATTACGGCTCCAAAAAGGATCCGCCGGCAGATCTGTGATCTGTCCGGCGGATCAGCATAATACCAATTCGCGATCTTTATTATTTACAAAGTAGCATCCAGGTTCTCCTGTAGGAGCATGGCGGAAATGATGTTGGCTAGCAGGAATTGTTCACGCGCATCGGTCTTGCCCATGTATACGATCCCTTTGTCCATCATATTCACCGCTGCCACAGCCACGCCTTCGGGATTGCGTAATTCAAAGCCTACCGTTCCGAGTGCATTCCCGGTCTTGCCGTTCATGCTGATGGTGTTCACCGGCATGATCTTATAATAATCATCCGGCCCGCGGCCTGCAAATCCATAATACCCGGTATTCCTGCGGTGCGCCGCATCGTTGTCGAGGAACACCTCATACGGCTGCGCCTCATCATTGATAAAAATGCTGGCAGCAAACACATTTGAATAGGCATCACCCCAGCCTGCCATATCCATCAGGATATTCACCGGCGAAACAGGGTTCGCACCCAGCCCCAGATCCTTCATGTCGACCTGTGAAAGTGCATACACCTGCGACTTATTGCCGTTCAGGTCATGCATGTTGAACTGGAAAGTTTGTTTGCGCTTCTCATACCGGTCATACACCAGATTGAAAATGCTGTATTCAAAGCTTGGGCCTTTTGTCCAGCTGCGATCTACCTTGCCGGTGTAATAATCACCAAAGGAAAGATGTTGATTGATCAGCCAGCCGGTGCGGCCGTCTACTGTATATCGTGTGTAGTTTTGTTGGAGGGGCTCGCTCATCACGAGCTCAGGAGTGGAACATGCCGTAAGTAACATGCCAACCGCTGCAATTGTCCATATCGTCTTCATAATGCAAGTGTTTGCCCTTCACGGGCAATTCATTTGCCAAAGACATGTTATGCGATGTGAGGATTTGTTAAAGTGTGTGAAAGGGGGTGAGTGGTGAGTGGTGAGTGGGTGAGTGGGACGGTGGGTAGAAGTGAATGTGAGGT
>DAIMYJ010000026.1:0-1178 GCA_036734545.1 Chitinophagales bacterium | reverse complement strand
TTTTTTTTTTTGTTTATTGTGTTTATGTGTTATTGTTTATGGGTGATGGGGTGAGTGAGCCCAAGTGTAGAATTGAATGTACTGTAATTACACCCTTCAACCCTTCGAATCTTCAATCCTTCGAATCTTCAACTATTAATACTAACTCTCAACAGGGAGTGCTGCGATCTCATCCATGATGGCGCAGAGCGCGTTCACGTCCATGAGGTTCACCAGTTCGTTGCGGTAGTGTTTGATATTGGGGATGCCTTTGAAGTAATTAGTGTAATGCCTGCGCATCTCAAGGATACCGAGTACCTCACCTTTCCATTCAATGGATTTCAGAAGATGCTGCTTGCATACCTCCACCCTTTCTTCCATCGTCGGTGGCGGCAGATGCTCGCCTGTTTGCAAAAAGTGCTTGATCTCGCGGAATATCCATGGATATCCGATGGATGCACGGCCGATCATCACCCCATCTACCCCATAGCGGTTCTTCATTTCCAAAGCCTTCTCCGGCGTATCCACATCTCCGTTGCCGAAAATGGGTATCCGGATGCGCGGGTTGTTCTTCACATCGCCGATCAGCGTCCAGTCGGCCGAACCTTTATACATCTGCGCACGCGTGCGTCCATGAATGGTGAGCGCCTGTATGCCGATGTCCTGCAGTCGCTCGGCCACCTCCATGATGTTCTTCGAATTATCATCCCACCCCAACCTTGTCTTCACCGTCACGGGTAATTTGGTTGCCTTCACGATCTCTGCCGTCAGGCGCACCATCCGCGGAATATCGCGCAGGATTCCCGCGCCGGCATCTTTGCAAACCACCTTCTTGACCGGACAGCCGAAATTGATATCCAGCAGGTCGGGACCGGCCTCCTCCACGATCTGGGCGCAGCCTTTCATCACGTCGATATCCGCACCAAAGATCTGTATACCGATGGGGCGTTCCTCCTCGTAATATTCAAGTTTCTTGGTACTCTTGGCCGCATTTCGGATAAGCCCTTCCGTGGAGATGAACTCCGTATACATCAGATCGGCACCGTTCCTTTTGCACAGCACACGGAACGGCGGATCGCTCACGTCCTCCATGGGCGCCAGCAATAAGGGGAACTCGGGTAAAGTGATATCGCCGATCTGTGGCATGGGACAAAGATAGTGAGTGGTGAGTGGTGAGTGGGTGAGTGGGTGAGTGGGTG
>DAIMYJ010000025.1:0-36098 GCA_036734545.1 Chitinophagales bacterium | reverse complement strand
CGTTTCTCTCATCTGCTACCTCCCTACTACCTCCCTACCAACACTTCATTATCACTCATAAACACACACCACTCACCTCTCACCATAATCATATTTCCCACACCTCAAAATGTGCTAAAACTTATCCACACAGCGTTTAGCACCTGTTAAAAAGTTATTCATGTACCGGTGCAATGCGGGAGGTGAAGGCTTTAACTTTACACCCGTTCACGCAAGTCATGCAGATCACGTATTACGGCCATTCATGTTTTGGGATCACCACAGGCGGCAAGCACCTGTTGTTCGATCCGTTCATCAGCGGTAACCCGCTGGCGAAGCATGTCGACGTAAACACCATCCCTGCCGACTACATCCTCTTGTCGCATGCGCACAACGATCACACGGCAGATGCCCTGGATATTGCGCGTCGCACCGGTGCTACCGTGGTAGGGATCTGGGAGATCTATGCCTGGGCTACCCGTAACGGCATCGAGAACGCCCATCCGATGAATATCGGCGGCTCAAAGGCATTCGATTTCGGGACCGTGACCATGACGCCGGCGGTGCATTCCAGTTCATTCGAGGATGGCACCTATGGTGGCAGTCCGGCCGGTTTCATCGTGCGCACGGCGGAGGTATGTTTCTATTATGCCGGTGATACGGCCCTGTTCGGCGACATGCGACTCCTGGGCGAGCAGCATGCCATCGACCTCGCCTTCCTGCCCATCGGCGATAACTTCACCATGGGTGCGGCAGAGGCGGCCCTGGCTGCGGAATTTATCCGTTGTCGCCATATCATCGGTATGCATTACGACACTTTTGGATTCATCAAAACAGACCATGCGCAGGCGCAGGATGCCTTCAGCAAACGCAACAGCACTTTGCACCTGATGCAGATCGGTCAGACGAAACAGTTCGATAAACAGCAATTATTCCATTAATTCAAACCCGACATACAACATTTCATGGGAAAGATCATCGCCATCGCCAATCAGAAAGGAGGAGTAGGAAAGACCACCACCGCAATTAACCTGGCAGCCAGTCTGGCCGTTCTGGAATTCAAGACCCTGCTCGTGGATGCCGATCCGCAGGCAAACTCCACCAGTGGTGTGGGCTTCGATCCCAAGGAGAACAGGATCAACATCTACGATTGTCTGATGAACGACAAGCACGCCAAGGATGCGATCGTGGAAACGGAAACGCCTAACCTGCATTTGTTGCCTTCACACCTCGACCTCGTAGGTGCAGAAATAGAACTCATCAACCATCCGAACCGCGAGCGCATTTTAAAGAGCGTGCTCGATGAGGTGAAGAACCAGTATGATTTTATTTTCATCGACTGCTCACCGTCGCTGGGCCTCATCACCGTGAACGCCCTTACCGGCGCTGATGCGGTACTTGTGCCCGTGCAGTGCGAATATTTTGCACTTGAAGGCCTCGGCAAGCTGCTCAATACCATCAAGATCGTTCAGAACCGCCTCAACAACGCACTGCAGATAGAAGGTATCCTGCTCACCATGTATGATGCCCGCCTGCGCCTGAGCAACCAGATCGTGACGGAGGTGAAGCGCCACTTCAGTGACCTCGTTTTTGATACGATCATACACCGCAACACCAAACTGGCTGAAGCACCGGGTTTTGGTAAGCCGGTAGTGATGTATGATGCCGATTGCACCGGCGCAGTGAACTATCTCAACCTTGCGCGCGAGGTGCTGCAAAAGAATCATGCAGCCGCGTCGCAGTTGAACAACGAGCTGCTGAATATCCACAACAATTGAGTATCTTTATAGATATCGCTGCCCCGGTATATGCTGCTGTGGGTAGTGCGTCATTACCGCTATAACAACGCGTATGAATCCTAAGAAACCAGACCTGGGCAAAGGTATCCGGGCCTTGCTGGAAAGCATGGAGTCTGATACCAGCGAGCCGCTGTCGGCGAAAAAACAGGTGCAGGAACTCTCCTCCACCTCGAAGATCGCCCTGGACAATATTGAACTGAACCCTTTTCAGCCGCGCGCCGATTTCGACGAGACGGCACTGAAGGAGCTCGCCGATTCCATCAAAGTACACGGCGTGATCCAGCCGATCACCGTGCGCAACATCGGCACCAATAAATATCAGCTCATCTCCGGTGAACGCCGTTTGCGTGCATCGAAGATGGCCGGACTGAAAGAGATACCGGCTTATGTGCGCAGCGCCAACGACCAGGAGATGCTGGAGATCGCGCTTATCGAGAACATTCAGCGCGAAGACCTCAATGCCATCGAGATCGCCATTCATTTTCACCGACTGCTCGATGAATGCGACCTTACCCACGAAGCGCTGGCCGACCGTTTGGGTAAAGACCGTTCTACGGTGACCAACTATCTGCGCCTGCTGAAACTGCCACCGGATATTCAGCGCGGACTGAAGGATAAGATCATTTCCATGGGCCACGCACGCGCACTCATCGCGCTGGAAGATCCCGTGGCGCAATTGGCCGTGTATAAGGAAGCCGTTGAAAAACATCTTTCCGTGCGCGATGTGGAAGCGCTCGTACGCAATTATCAGCCGAAGCGCACCGCTGCATCAACTAAAAAAGCACAAGGCCTGTCGTATGAGGTACGCAAATTGCAGGATGAACTGTCGTCGCACCTCGCTACTCGCGTGGTGATCAAAAAAGGCAGTCAGGGCAAAGGAGAGATCGTTATTTCCTTCTTCTCCGACGACGACCTCTACCGCCTCAAGGAAATCATCGAAGGTTGATACATGGCATACAGGCGAACCCTACTATGCGGCTTACTGATACTGATGTCCGGCCTGATAGAGGCGCAGACCGATACAGCTGCCGTTGCGTTTGCTGATAGTGCCTACGTTGCCGATACCACCCAACATAAGCCATTTTACACCCAACTGTGGTCGCATGATCCGCACAGTGTGGGCAGAGCTGCTTTATACAGCGCCATAATTCCGGGGTTGGGTCAGGCCTATAACGGCAAGTACTGGAAAATACCCATCGTGTACGGTGCGTTAGGTACGGCGGGGTATTTCGTGTGGTACTGGTATGATTTCTACGATGAACTGCGCACGGCGTATATCGCCCGCACAGATGAAGATCCTTTTACGATCGATCTGGATTATGCGTACATCCCGTCTGACGATATTTTACTGCAATATGTGGAGCAATCGCGCAGATACCTCGATGTGATGGTGATCGTTTCGTTCGGTGTGTATGCATTGAACATCATTGACGCCATTGTGGATGCGCACCTGTATGCTTTTGATGTTTCTGACGACCTGACCATGCATTGGCAGCCGGCTTATTTTCCAAATCGGTTCGGCGCTCAATCCACATATGGTGCTTTTGGAGTTCACCTGAATCTGCAACTCAAATGAAGATCGCACTGATCGGACACGGCAAAATGGGCAAGGCTGTAGAGGCCGTGATCCGCAAGGGGCAGCCCGGCAACCACGCTGTCATCGCCCTCACCGTACATCGTGATAATGCGGAAGCCCTCACCGCTGAGGCATTAAAAGGGATCGATGTAGCGATCGAATTCACCACGCCCCTGACTGCCGAACGACACATCCGCACCTGCATCGATGCCGGCGTTCCGGTGGTGAGCGGTACTACAGGCTGGTATGAGAGACTGCCCGAATTATCGGCTTATTGTCAGGAGCACCGGGGCGCTATGCTGTGTGCTGCGAATTTCAGCATCGGCGTGCATCTCTTCCTCGCCGTAAATGCCAGGCTCGCTGCGCTGATGCAGCAACAGCCGCAATATGCCGTCTCTATTGAAGAGACCCATCACACCCAAAAACTGGATGCCCCCAGCGGCACTGCCATCCGCATCGCGGAAACGATCAGCGGTCATATGCAACGCATGTCAGGATGGGTGCTTACCCCTGAAGAAAAACAACATGCCATCCCCATCACGGCACATCGCATCGATCATGTGCCCGGGATACATACGGTGCATTATGATTCTTCCGTTGATAGTATCACACTCACACATACTGCGCATTCCCGTGATGGTTTTGCCGAAGGTGCGTGGCTAGCGGCGCAATGGATCGCGGGCAGGCAGGGAGTGTTCACCATGCAGGATGTATTAGCGATCTGAACCTATGCGCATTCGATTTGCTCTTTTAACGATATTCCTCAGCAGCGCGATGCTTGTATGCGCGCAGGTCAAACTTGATTCCATCGGAGTGAATAAACTCAACGGCGGACTCAAAGCCATGGCCAAAGACGACGGCCTCGTACATGCCAGCTGGGGATTTTGTCTGATGGATCCCAAGACCGGCCGCATCATCGCATCGCATGAGCCGAAGAAAAGTCTTACGCCGGCATCCAGTCAAAAGGTCATTACCACCATCGCTGCGCTGAATATATTGGGTAGGGCTCATCGATTTGAAACGTATCTGGAATATGACGGCACACTGGCAAAGGATTCGGTGGTCACCGGACATCTTTACATTCGCGGCACCGGCGATCCTACGATAGGTTCCCTCCGCATGGATTCCATACCCTATGATTCACTGCTGCGCACGTGGGCGCGACAGGTGAAAGAAAAAGGAATCACCACCATCAAAGGTCATTTGATCGCTGATGCTTCCGCGTGGGAAGATTACGCCACTGTAGGCAGTTGGAATTGGGATGATATCGGCCAGTATTATGGTGCAGGAGCCTCTGCATTGAATATCCATGAGAACATGTATACGCTCTATTACAGCAGCACATCAGCGCGCGCAAAGATCGACAGTGTGCGACCGGAGATAGAGGGTATGACAGTGTGGAATGATGTAACGGTCGGCGGTAGTGGTGATGAGGCTTACATTTATGGCGGGCCGGATGATTATTATCGCTATGTAACAGGTACCATTCCGGCAAACCGCAAAGGCTATGCGGTGGATGGCTCCATGCCTGACCCACCGCTCTTCCTGGCACTGGAGTTCAAGCGTATCCTCGGAGAAGAAGGTATTACCGTGTTGGGACAGGCAACAACGGTATATGCCCTCAAACGCGCAGGCATCCCGGTGAATCCGACACGCAGACTCATTTATACGCATCGTTCTCATCCCCTGAGCGAGATCGTTTACCACACGAATATGAAAAGCCACAACCTGTTCGCCGAGAGCCTGCTGAAAGCTGTAGGCAAAAAGCAGACAGGAGAGGGAAGTCGATCTGCCGGCGCAAAAGCCATTGAACAATATTACAGCCTCGCCGGCATTCCCATGGATGGTATGCATGTGGAGGATGGCAGCGGACTTTCCCGTTTGAATTATTTCACACCGGAAACCATGTGCCGCATCCTGGTGCACGAAATGCAGCAGGATTCCTGGAGTGAATTCCTGCAGTCGTTGCCCATTGCCGGAAAGACCGGGACGCTTAAAACCTATGCGGATAACACAACTGCAGAGGGTAAGATACAGGCGAAGAGCGGTTCTATGTATAAAGTGCGCAGCTACTCCGGTTATGTAAGATCCAAAAGCGGGGAATGGCTGGCGTTCTGTGTGGTAGTGAACAATTATTCCTGTGGCAGCACGGAGATCAAATCGATCCTGGAAAAGCTCGCCGTGTTGATGGCAGGGGTGTAGGGATGCCGGTGTAAGATCCAACGAACTATTTGGGGGTGAGGCTGTCTGTTACGCAAAAGCGTATATTAGTACTATGTATCCATTCCGCCCCTTTCTGCTGTGCTGTATCTCCGTGATGATACTGTTGCCATCGTGCAAAGACCTCACCGGTATTCCGGAGAACTTTGATTACGGCAGGATAGAGAACAATGCCTATGTGAATGATTATTTCGAGTTCCGCTTTCCTATGGAGAATGGATGGCAGCCGATGGATAATTCGATCATGGACAGCCTGCGCGAAAAAACAGCAGAAGAAATGGCCGCTGCCGACCCTGCCATGCAAAAGACCATGGAAGTAGCGGATGTGCGCACAGCCAATCTGCTTACCGCCATGTATGCGCCGCCGGATGAATTTCAGCTGTTCAATGCCAATATCAACTTCATCGCCGAGAACGTCAAGATCGCACTGAATATCCGCAACGGCCGCGATTATCTGGAGAGTGCGAAGAAATTCATGGGTAATATGGAATACTCCATCGATTTCAAAGGCGATATCTATGAACAGGAGATCGGCGGGAAGACTTTTTATTGTATGGATGTAGTGAACCACTACGGAGGTACAGACATACTCCAATCCTACTACGCAACGATCATTAAAAGTTTTGCTTTCACCTTCGTGACCACCTATGTCACTGACGATCAAAAAGCAGCTGTGCAAACCGCTATCGATCAGATCGAATTCCAATAATTAAGGGAAGGGTACGCGCTATTCGGGCCAACGCTGAACAGGTATGCACCTGACCTCGGTAGCACGCGTATTACGGATAACTACATGTAAAGAGTAGAGACGAATAAAAGTCGCCAAAGACATCTCCGAAAAGCGTGCTAGATATTCCGGTGCTTATTGGTGAACAGGCTGAGCCACAATGTGCGGGAGAACCTGAAAAGGAATGGCGAAGCGCCGATCCAGATCGCTGCCACCAGTATAAAGGCCCAAAGCGTGGTGATGCCAAACACGAAATTAAAGATGGCAAAGAAGATCAGGCTGGAAAAAACACCTATCGCATAACTCAGATACATCGCACCATAATAAAAACCGGTTTCAGGCTCGAAGCGCAATCCGCAATGACTGCAGGACTTGTGCATTTTACCCATGTTGCCGAGGTGGTAGGGGTTAGGGTCTACGAACAAGTCGCTCTCGCCGCATCGCGGGCACTTGCTGTGTATTATTCGGTTGAAATTCGATCTGGAAGAACCCATGCTCAAAATTACCTAATTGTAACATATAATAGGATGCGGATTTTGTGCGTTTAGTCACAGAACATGCGGCACACACTCCTTCTGTTTTTCTTCTGCGTTTCTGTATCCGGCGTATTTGCTCAGAAGTATGCCGACAACTATGCGGCAGGCAAATATGAAAAGGCTGTTCGCCTCGCCGAAAAGGCCATTGAGGAAAATAGCCGCGATCTGGATGCCCATTTGGTGAAAGCGCTTGCCTATCTGCAGTTGTATCAGGATCCGGCCACCCGTGCAGAGTATCCAACCGGTCCGGTCAGCGCATTTTCGTGTTTGAAGTCTATCCAGCGAAAGGATAAAACAGGCACCTATCTACCTGAACATGTTGCTGAAAAGGACAGCATTTTGCAGGCTGCCTATGCACTGGCCACGGAATGGACAGAGAAGAAGCAATATGCCCGCGCAGGTCGGCTGGTGGATGACCTCATCGAGTTTCAGCCCGCACCGAAATATTATTATTTATCCGGCAGAATAGCTGAAGCACAGGGTGAACATGTACTGGCAGTGGAGCGATTCAATATGGCTGCCGCTAAGATATGGATCGAAGCAGGGCAGGGGATAGCTCCGGATCCTGCCATGCATATCCTGTTCGCCGATCTGGCGGATGCTATTGCGGATGATGATGATTTTACTTCTGCACTGACCATTTACCACAGGGGGATGGACCTGTTCAACGATCCGCAGATCAGTAAACGTTGTTATGATCTGATCTATAACGCTCTCCAGACCTATCTGCCGGGTTATGATACCGTTTTTGTGTCTTCAGTGATCGATTTTCTGGATTCATTGCCGGCGACTACACCACTGTATGCGGAATTCCATGCCTTGAAGTGGGTAGGGATCATGCATAACTATAAAGCGTCCAACAACTGGTGGTCAGATCAGTATGCTGGGCATGCCCGGGAAACGCTTTTGTTCTACACCTGTAAAGACCATTATCTGCCGGCGGCAGATACGATGATGGCTGAAATGTTCAGACAAACCCGACTGCTGATCAATGCCCATGGTGCATCTGTGACCAAACATCCGGATAACCTGAACACCTGGAAGGAGATGTACAACTGCATGCGCAACGATGGCGATCCGGATGCCGACGCGGAGTTGTTGCGCAGAGTAGAGGCCTATATAGAGGCAGGTGATTTTATGCAGGCCGGTGCATTATTGTACAATATGACAGCAGCAGGCACGCCGAAGTCGATCACGCAACCGGAGCAAAAAACATTGTTCACGCGATTGCAGTCCGCATCTAAGGACGTACAGCAGTCGACCGACCTCTATGCACTCAGCCTGATGTTCCCGGATAATGCCACCGGAAAGAAAATACAAAAAGACGCATCGATACAAACGATCACCACGCTGCTCGAAAAAGGAGATCATTCGAAAGCAGCCGTTAAACTGCGAGCTCAAATGCAATTGGATCCGAATGACGCAACTGTGCGGGCATTATATAAAAAATGGATCGTGGATGATTTTGTTACCCATTACATGGGTAGCACCACCTATACTGATCTGGAGATATGGAGCGGTTCTTCGGAAGACTGCACCCCCGGCACATTACCGGATTCGGTACACGATAAAGTGCTGGAGCGCCTGAATTATGTGCGTCGGCTGGCCGGTGTACCGGATAACTGCGTGTTCAATGATAAGTGGAATGCCCAATGCATGGCAGCAGCGATGATGATGCGCTCGAATGGCGACCTGTCACACCATCCGCCTAAAGACTGGCAGTGCTATTCGCAAGAGGGGGCTGGAGCAGCAGGCATGAGCAACCTTTCTCTGGGTTATGGCGGTTCCGAAGCGCTGATGGGACAGGTGGATGACGACGGTGGCAACAATCAGGCAGTTGGTCATCGCCGCTGGATTTTGAATCCCGACAGAAAAGTTTTCGGCCATGGCAGTAATCCAAGCAGTATGGCGCTTTGGGCGCTGGGCGGTCCGGATGCCAATCAGCCCAACACGGCATTGTATGACGACTTATATGTGGCCTGGCCGGCTGCCTGGTATTTTCCGGCCAATCTGGTACCCGGAAGGTGGTCGCTCTCCCGCAGCGGTGCCGATTTTTCGGAGGCTACCGTAGAGATGTATATAGGCAACCGTAAGGTCGAACTGGAGGTGCTGCCGCTGGAATACGGATACGGTCAACCCACACTGGTGTGGGAACCCGTTGTGGAATGGGTAGAACCCGGCAAGGAACTTACGGTTCGTGTGGTGGTGAAGAACATACTGTTCACCGGAACCTGGGATGAAGCTACCGGCAGGTATACCCGCGTAGCAGAAGACCATACTTACACCGTCATATTGATGCCCCTGTTTTGATCGTGCGGTGCAGTAATTGGTGATGTATCGCGTTCGGCGGATGCGTGGCTGCAGGGCATGGTTAGCGTGTAATTCAGCAATATTGCCTAGCTTAGCGGAATGAGCCTTATCCTCATACTCGCTATCATCCTCGTTGGGATCCTGTTCATTTTCGTTGAATTCTTCTTCATTCCCGGATTCTCCATTTTTTCCATTCTCGGTTTTATTGTAGCCGGCATCGGTATTTACATGGGATACCATGAATATGGCCAGTCTGCCGGCAACTGGATGCTCACCGCCAGTATTGTGGCCATGGGCGCGATATTATACTGGGGATATAAGCGCACCCAATCCAAAAAATGGGCGCTGAAAACAGAGATCGACGGTAAGATGAACATCGAAGACCTCGCGCATTTTCAGGTGGGCGATAAAGGCGTGTCATTCACTAACCTCCGTCCCGAAGGAAAAGCTATATTTGATAATGATGAGCGGGTAACGGTGTATAGCATCGGCGCGTTCATCGATAAGGATAAACAGGTGCAGATCGTGAAGATCGAACACAATAAGATATTCGTTAAACAAATTGATTAAACATTCTACCTATGGGTTCTGATCAGGTAATTCTCATTTTAGTGGTCATCGTTGGCGTAGCCATACTGGCCTTCTTCCTCATTTTCATGCGCCTGTTCGGGCTGTGGCTTTCCGCTCAATTGGCGGGTGTGCGCATCAGCCTGCTGCAGATGATACTCATGCGCTGGCGCCGTGTGGATCCGCGGGCGATAGTGGATAATATGGTAACGGCCCACAAGGCCGGTATCCCGCTTACCCGTGATCAGCTGGAAGCGCACTATCTGGCCGGCGGTAATATCAAAAGGGTGGTGAATGCCCTCGTGAGCGCCGATAAGGCGAACATCCCGCTGGATTTCAAATCCGCTACAGCCATCGACCTCGCGGGTCGCGATGTGTTTGAGGCCGTGCAGATGAGCGTGCAGCCGAAAGTGATCGAATCACCGCCGGTGACCGCAGTGGCCAAGAACGGTATTCAGCTGGTTGCCCGTGTGCGTGTGACCGTGCGTGCGAACATCCAGAAACTCGTGGGTGGTGCCGGTGAAGAAACCATCCTTGCTCGCGTGGGTGAAGGTATCGTTACCACCATCGGTTCTTCCGAAAGCCATAATGTGGTGATGGAAAACCCGGATACCATTTCTAAGACCGTACTGGCGAAGGGCCTCGACAGCGGAACCGCCTTTGAGATCCTTTCCATCGATATTGCCGATATCGACATCGGTAAGAACGTGGGCGCTGAACTGCAAATGGATCAGGCCAATGCCGATAAGAATATCGCACAGGCCAAAGCCGAAGAGCGCCGCGCCATGGCCGTTGCTGCCGAGCAGGAGATGAAGGCTAAAGCACAGGAAGCCCGTGCCAAAGTGATCGAAGCGGAAGCCGAGATCCCCAAGGCCATCGCCGAATCTTTCCGCAGCGGCAACCTGGGAGTAATGGACTACTATAGACTGAAAAACCTCCAGGCTGATACCGATATGCGCGATGCGCTGGGTAAAGGGCAGGGCAAGAAGGAAGAGAAATAGGGTGAACTGTGTTCAGGTGTTCATGTGCGTCCCCCGCGGCGGATGCATGAGTATGCGGATGCGTCCTGATCACTACGACGCATTTGCTTGATAATCAATTATATAGTTGTGTTTTTTTGAATTTTCCTGAAGTATCTGTACCTTTGCACTCTGTTTGGCCTCGTAGCTCAACTGAATAGAGCATCTGACTACGGATCAGAAGGTTACAGGTTTGAATCCTGTCGAGGTCACGAATGGTCCCGCTTTGGCGGGACTTTTTTGTTTAAACCCTTAATGCGCTTATGTTTTATGTTTATGTTCTGCGTTCGCAGAAAAATGGCCATTTGTACAAAGGCCAGACTTCCGATATTTCAAAGCGGCTCGAAATGCACAATAGCGGTCTGGTAAGGTATACAAAGAGATATCTGCCATGGGTGCTTGTGTATCATGAAATTTATACTACACGTGCGGAAGCCATGCAAAGAGAAGCTTATTTGAAAACAGGAGCGGGTCGTGACTGGCTTCAGCGTAAATTGAAGGAGTTTGACGATGCGGCTGACCATCAAGCCGCATCGGATGTAAATAGCTGATATGGATCAGAAGGTTACAGGTTTTCCGCCGCGGCGGATGTCGAGGTCACGAATGGTCCCGCTTTGGCGGGACTTTTTTGTTTAAACCCTTAATGCGCTTATGTTTTATGTTTATGTTCTGCGTTCGCAGAAAAATGGCCATTTGTACAAAGGCCAGACTTCCGATATTTCAAAGCGGCTCGAAATGCACAATAGCGGTCTGGTAAGGTATACAAAGAGATATCTGCCATGGGTGCTTGTGTATCATGAAATTTATACTACACGTGCGGAAGCCATGCAAAGAGAAGCTTATTTGAAAACAGGAGCGGGTCGTGACTGGCTTCAGCGTAAATTGAAGGAGTTTGACGATGCGGCTGACCATCAAGCCGCATCGGATGTAAATAGCTGATATGGATCAGAAGGTTACAGGTTTTCCGCCGCGGCGGATGTCGAGGTCAGGATAAAGAGGTTGAAAGTATTCAGCCTCTTTTTCTTTAATCAAATCCCGGCTTTTGTTTTGGGATCCTAATTTTCTTCCGGGCGGCCTGCAGCTGGCCTGTTGATATTTCGATGTATTTCTGTAATTATGCAGTGTGAATGCAAATGCAGATATAAGAACTGTTATGCCAGGCATCCATGATCGCCGGTTTGCTGTATGGCTTTTCACCGCGGTGATCGGCTTGTGTATTTCTGCCTGCGGTAAATCCCGGCTCTCCGAAGATAGATCCATTTTCCATTTCAACCTCAGCAGCCCGGTCACCTCGCTCGATCCGGCATTTGCCAGCGATCAATCCAATACATGGGCGGTGAATCAGTTGTATAACGGCCTCGTGCAGCTGGATGCGCGCCTGCAGGTGCAATCCTGTATAGCCCGCACATGGACGCTATCCGACGACCGACTGGTGTACACCTTCACGCTGCGTCAGGATGTGTATTTTCATGATGCCCCGTGTTTTCCCGGCGGTAAGGGTAGGGCGCTGGTGGCAGAGGATGTGGTGTATTCCTTCAACCGCCTGCTGGATCCGTCTGTTGCTGCCCGTGGGAATTGGGTGTTCAATCATATCGTGGATAGTATAGAGCCGTTCCGCGCTCTCAATGACAGCACGGTGGCGATCGTTCTCCAAAAGCCTTTTGCACCCTTCCTGCAGCGATTAAGCATACCGTATTGTTCTATTGTTCCGCGCGAAGCCGTGGAGCATTACGGCGTTGATTTTCGCAGTCATCCCGTAGGCACCGGTCCCTTTAAATTCGTGCAGTGGGAAGAGGGTGAACTCATCATTCTCCATCGCTTCGAAAATTACTTCGAACAGGATGCGCTGGGGCAATCGCTCCCGTATCTCGACGCCGTGAACATCCATTTCATTTCCAATAAATCCACTGAGTTCCTGAAATTCCTTTCCGGTGAACTGGATTTTGTGAGTGACATTGATGCAGCACTGAAGGATAATATTTTGACCAAGGACGGGCAGCTGCAGGAGAAGTACCGTAAAGATGTTGCCCTGATCAAAGGGCCTTACCTGAACGTGGAATATTTTTCCATACTCATGGATACCACCAATCCTCTGGTGCAGGAGAATCCGCTGTCCATTGCAGCCGTTCGCAAAGCGATCAATATGGGTTTCGACAGAAAGGAGATGTTGTTATTCCTGAAGAATAACCGCGGTCGACCGGCAACAGCAGGCATCGTGCCGCCTTCTTTATTAGGTGATCCGGTGACGCATTACGGATATGGATATGACCCGGATTCGGCATTGGCCTTATTGCGGGAAGCGGGATTTGAGAATGGGGTAGGATTGCCCGAGATCGTGTTGCATACCACGGAACAGTATCAGGATATCGCTGTATATATCAAAGATAAACTGGAAGACATCGGCGTTGCGCTGCGCATTGAGACCGTAGACCCGCGACTGATGCGCGAAATGCGCCTGAACGGTACTACCGTATTGTTCAGGTCCAGTTGGATCGCTGATTATGCGGATGCGGAGAACTACCTCACCGTGTTTTACGGCTGCAGTGATGCACCGCCCAATTATACGCGGTATCGCAATCCTGCGTTCGATGCCCTGTACGCGCAGGCGGTTGAAGAGCCGGATGCTGATCAGCGGTTACGTATGTATCGGACCATGGACAGCCTCATGATGCAGGATGCACCGGTGATCCCGTTGTTTTATGACGAGGTATTCCGCTTTACGCGGCGGGCTGTTACGGGACTGGAACCGAACGGACTGAATATGCTCGACCTACGCTATGTGCGCAAACAGTGATCACAGCGGAAAGTAGTGGTACCTGTCCACGGAACCTGCGCCATCCGCATGCAACATTCCAACCACCACCTTATCGATCGGCAGCGGGAACATGTCCTCATGTAATTCGTCCATAGGCACCCAGCGAAATTGTAATTGGTCGGCCAGGTGATATTCCAGTTGTGTCATGCGTGCTTTGACCAGATAATATACGCTGATCACCTGATGCTCAGGATCCAGAAAGCTCTGCACGAAAAACTCTGTCGTATAAAAATGCCTGATCTCGGTAAGCGAGCAGTTCAGTTCTTCTTTGAATTCGCGCTTCAGGCAGTCTAAGATGCCCTCACCGAATTCCAGTCCGCCCCCGGGAAATTTCCGGATGATACGGTCGCGCACCGGTTCCTCCACGGTCAGGATCGCTCCGTCGTGGATCATCAGTCCGTAAACACGTACGTTAAAGAAATGCATCAGGATAAACTTGCCAGGCAGTTTTTGATCGCTTCAAAGTTGGGCAACTCACCGGCATTTTCCAACACTTCGGCGTAGCGAACAACTCCATCGGCATCGATCACAAAAGCACTGCGTTTAGAAACGCCCTTCAGTTCCATTCCCCAGCGGTCGTATATACAGCCGTAGGTTTCGGAAACGGTCTTATTGAAATCGCTGAGCAGCGGGAAATTCAGTGACTGCTGTTCCTTGAAAATTTTCAGGGAATACGGGGCATCCACAGATATCCCGAAAATTTTGGCGTTCAGGTTATTGTAGAAAGCAATGTCGTCGCGGGTGCTGCAAAGCTCTGCCGTGCAGGTGCTGGTGAAGGCGAACGGGAAGAACAGTAATACCACCGGTTGACCTTTCAGTTCAGAGAGGCGAACAGGCTGTTTGTCGGTATCAAACATCAGAAAATCGGGGGCCATTTGGCCGGCTTCTACTTTCATATGATCTATTGGTGATTGGTGTGCAAAGTTAGTATAACGCACTTATCCTCAATAGGTTCAAACCCGGCGGCTCAGGCCGGCCTTGGGTTGCCGGCTGGTGCCGGGGCAGGGTGTAGGTCGGCAGGCGGGCAGTTACGTTTAGAAATCACCGAAAACCCCTATATTTACCGTGGATTACTATTTCAAACCAAAAATCATACGTATGAAAATTCGTTTACTTGCAACTGTAACTGTTATGGGTTTGTCTACGGCTGCTTTTGCCCAGATGCCTAACGGCAGCCTGGATGCCTGGACCACCTACACTTCTCTCGCTTCCGGAATTACCTGTGACGTACCAGATCTGTGGGATGTACCGGATAAGATCGCTGCCGACCTCGGTATCACTGACCGCAACTGTACCAAGGAGACCGTGAACGTGCATGGCGGAAGCGCTGCAGCACGTCTGGAAACCAAAACCCTCAACGTGTTGGGAACTCCGCTGGATGTGCCCGGTACCATGACCACCGGTATCATCGGCTTTGACTTCGTAACATTCACACCTTCTGTTGAAGGTGGCGCATCTGTTTCCAGCAACTACGATGCTGTTACCGGTTACTATCAGTATGCTCCTTCCGGTGGCGATACCATGAATATCATCGTGTTCATGATGGCCGGAACCGATACCATCGGTGTTGGTCAGTACCGTGATGAAGCTACTTCTACCAGCTACCAGATGTTCAACTGCCCGATCGTGTATACTGGTGCAGGTACTGCTGATAAAATGCAGATCATCATCACCTCTTCAGGCGGTTTCACCTCACTGGTGCCCGGCTCTGTATTGTTCGTGGATGACCTGGCTGTTACCGGTGGTGCTGATGTTGATGACTGGACAGGCTATGGTGTTCAGCGCAACATCTACCCGAACCCGGCCAGCGATTATATCAACATCCTGAACCCGGCTCAGAACAATGTAATGCTGGAAGTATTCAGCATGACCGGCCAGAAAGTAGATGTACAAATGCTTTCACCTGAACTGAACAGCATCAACCTGGAGTCTTATACCAGCGGTATCTATACCTTCCGCCTGGTTGACAATGGTGTTGAAGTGTATACCAATAAATTTGTAGTAAGGAAGTAATTTCCTTTCTGAAACATACCAGAAAGCCTCTGCTGTTGGATCGGCAGAGGCTTTTTCTTGTACTGCTGTGCCGGGCATCTTATGCTTCTATACAGCGGTGATAGCGATGGGTGACGACACAAAAAGGCCCCGATCCTGATGAACCGGGGCCCAAATCAAACACTACCCTAAACTCTATATGTTCTGCAGATCACTTGATCTCGATCTGCTTTTTGTCATTTGCGGTCAGTTCCACACGCTTGGGTAATTCAACGGTGAGGATACCATTGGTGTAGGTGGCGCTGATCTTATCAGTGTCTACCGACTCCGGTAACAGGAAACTGCGCTCAAAAGCGGTAAAGCTGAATTCTTTGCGTGCATATTTCTTCTCGGTGGCTTCTGCACTCGTTTCCTTGCGGGCAGAGATCTTGATCGAGTCTTTTTCGATCTGCACCTTGAAGTCACTCTTCTCGAAACCGGGAGCGGCAAATTCCATAGTAAATCCCTGTTCATGCTCATGTAGGTTCACTGCCGGTACCCATGCACCGCGGGTGTGGGTATGGCGGGTGGGGAAGGAGTGGGTGAACAGGTCATCAAATACATTGAATACGGTAGGCACGCCCATCGGCCTGCGTTTTACGGTTAACATTGTCATATTGTTTGTTTTTTTAGTTTTTGAATAAGACATCTGTCCATGGTCAAATGAGAGACCAACCCATTTTAGAGGACGCTTTCCTGCATTTTGTGCAGAAAATTCCCGGCGAACATGTCAAGTTGTCGCAAAGAAGTGAAAATAAATGACAATGTGGCTTAAATGCGTAGGCTTCCGCGTAGTCCCAGTTCAATGACCTCAGGCTGCAGTATCCTGCCTCCCTCCACGGTAAAGCGGATCATGGTGCGCATTTTATGAAATCCCTGCACACCGGCGGCACCGGGATTCATGCAAAGCATGTTGAATTCTGCATCGCGCATCACCTTCAGGATATGGGAATGCCCGCAAATGAAAAGGTCCGGCGGTGATTGTGTGAGGATCTTGCGCACGCGTGGCTGGTAGTGGCCGGGATATCCGCCGATATGTGTTATCCAAACATCAATGCCTTCCACCGTGAACCGTTCGTCAAGCGGAAACTGCATGCGAATATCACGCCCGTCGATATTACCATACACGGCTTTCAGCGGCCTGATAGCTGATAATGCATCGGTGACTGCGGAGGTGCCGATATCGCCCGCGTGCCATACAACATCCGCTTCGCGTACATATTGCAGGATGGTTTCATCCATATGTCCGTGTGTATCGCTGAGTAGTAGAATGCGCATGCAGCCTGATGGGATTTAAAGGCGTGATTTCAGATATTCGATGTATGCTGCATCGATATGCTGCGGATGCACCATGTGGTATCCGCCGGTATTTCTGAACCAGGTGAGCTGACGCTTGGCGTAATTGCGGGAATGCTGTTTGATGTGGGCGATGGCGGTGCCGAGGTCGTATTTGCCATCGAAGTGGTCGAATAGTTCTTTGTAGCCGACCGTTTGCAGTGCCGGCAAATGCCGATGCGCAAACACCGCACGCGCTTCCTCCAGCAGTCCGGCCTCCATCATGCGGTCTACGCGCGCATCAATGCGTGCATATAATTCCTCCCGTGGGATATCAAGGCATAGTTTGATCGATACAAACGGTCTGGTCACCGGATTTCCTGCGCGAAATTCACTGTAGGTCCTTCCTGTAGCCAAACAGATCTCCAGTGCGCGCATCAGTCGCTGCGGATTTTGTTTGTCGACACGCGCAAAATGTTCCGGATCCCTGAGCTGTACTTCGGTTTGCAATCGTGTAAGACCGTGTTCACTGTACAGGGCACGCACCTGCTCGCGAATTTCAGTAGGCACATCGGGCAGGGTGTCAAGTCCTTCGGTAACTGCGCGTATGAACAGCCCCGAACCGCCGCAGAGTATCACATGATCAGTTTGCAGAAAAAGTGTTTCCAGTAATTCAACTGTAGTATCGGCAAACAGGCCGGCATCCATGCGGTCGAATATGCTCAGGTGTCCGATGAAATGATGGCGGGCTATCCGTAATTCTTCCGGTGTGGGCGCTGCCGTGCCGATGGGTATCTCGCGATAAAATTGTCGTGCATCGGCTGATATCACCGAGGTGTCGTAAGCAGCGGCAAGTCGAACAGCGGTCTCCGTTTTACCGGATGCCGTAGGGCCGGCGATCACGATCAGATATCGGTGCGGTGCAGATGTAGGCATGATCTAATGTGTTGGGGAGCCCGGTGTCAATCCGAGTTCTCTGCCTTTTTCCAGCATGAGTTGATAAGCGGCAGTATAATCGTTCGGGATAACGCCATCTAAAATAGCTTCACGCACAAATTCCTTGATCACACCTACTTCCTTGCCGGGACGAATATTGAAGGTTGACATGATCAGTTCTCCGGTCACCGGCGGCTGGAAGTTGCGGATATTGTCGCGTGCTTCCACATCAGAGAGTTTCTGTTTTACGAGTTCGAAATTCTCTTTGTATTTTTTGATCTTCAGCCTGTTCTTGGTCGTGATATCGGCCTGGCACAACAGCAGCAATCCTTCCAGGTCGTCGCCGGCTTCAAACAACAGTCGACGGATGGCCGAATCGGTCACATTCTCCTTGGTGAGGGAGATGGGACGCATGTGTAGCGACACGATATTTTGTACGGTCTTCAATTCCTGCTGCAGCGGCAATTTCAAATGGGTGAAGATCTTTTTCACCATGCGCGCGCCCACTACTTCATGTCCGTGAAAGGTCCACCCGTTCGGCGGTATGAATTTTTTGGTCACCGGTTTGGCGATATCGTGCAACAATGCCGACCAGCGCAGCCACAGGTCATCGGTGAGGGCGCTGATATTATCCACCACCTCGAGTGTGTGATAAAAATTATCCTTATGACCACGGCCATCGATGATCTCCGTGCCGTGCATATTCCAGAGTTCGGGGAAAATGATCTCGAGCAAACCGGAATCGCTCAGGTAATAGAGGCCGATGGAGGGTTGTTTCGACAACAGTATCTTGTTGAATTCATCCGTGATGCGTTCCTGACTGATAATGCGGATGCGCTCACACGAAAGACGTATGCCGGTATAGGTATCCGGTTCGATATCAAAATTCAGCTGCGACGCAAAGCGGATGGCGCGCATCATACGCAGCGGGTCGTCGCTGAAAGTGAGTGACGGATCCTGCGGTGTGCGGATGGTTCTTTCTTCGAGGTCCTGCAATCCGTTAAAGGGATCTATCAGTCGGCCGTAATCATCCGGGTGCAGCGAGATGGCCATGGCGTTGATCGTGAAATCGCGGCGCAGCTGATCATCCTGCAGGGTACCGTCTTCCACGATCGGTTTGCGGGAATCATGTCGGTACGATTCTTTACGCGCACCCACGAATTCTATCTCCATACCCTGAAAGCGGAAGTGTGCGGTGCCGAAATTCTTGAACGCATTCACCACCGGTTTACCGGGCAGCGATGCGGCTACGGCATTGGCCAGCTGTATACCGCTGCCCACGCATACAAAGTCTATGTCTTTTTTATGATCCCGCCCCAGCAATTTATCGCGCACAAATCCACCCACTGCATACACCGGCATCTGCATTTCGGCAGCTACGCGCGATACCTGCTGCAGTAATGCCGATTCCTGGTCGGTATATTGCAGCTTTTGCTGATAGGTATGCAGAAGGTCTTCAGTCATCAGACAGCTACTTGATTTTCCCTGAGTGCATCATTCAGGCTGGTCTTTTTATCGGTGCTTTCCTTGCGTTGGCCGATGATCAGGGCGCAAGGCACCTGGTAGCTGCCGGCAGGAAATGTTTTGGTATAACTGCCCGGGATGACCACACTGCGTCTCGGCACACGGCCGCGATATTCAACAGGTTCCGGACCGGTAACATCAATGATCTTGGTAGATTGGGTGAGCACAACATTTGCGCCCAGTACGGCTTCTTCTTCCACCACAACGCCTTCCACCACGATACACCGCGATCCGATAAAACAATTATCCTCGATGATCACCGGTGATGCCTGCACGGGTTCCAGAACGCCGCCGATGCCCACACCGCCGCTGAGGTGTACGTTCCTGCCGATCTGCGCACAGCTGCCTACAGTGGCCCAGGTATCTACCATGGTGCCTTCATCCACGTAAGCGCCGATATTCACATAACCCGGCATCACGATCACATTGCGGGCAACAAAACTGCCATAGCGGATCAATCCGTGCGGAACAACACGCACACCGGCAGCCTTCAGATTTTTCTTCAGCGGGATCTTATCATGGAATTCAAAAGGCCCGATCTCAATGGTCTCCATCTGCTGAATAGGGAAGTAGAGGATCACCGCTTTTTTCACCCACTCATGTACGATCCACTGTCCTTCCTTTTTTTCGGCAACGCGCAGTCGACCGGCATCGAGGTCGGCGATCACGCTGCGAATGGCCTGTTGCACCGACGGGTCTTGCAATAATGACCGGTCATTCCAGGCATGTTCTATGATGTTTTGCATGCTGCAAATTTAGGGTATATTTGACCACCATCATCTCATTTTCTGCACAATGCGCGCCCATTTCATCCGTTGGTTCGGCCTATTTCTTGCGGTTCTCACCGGATGTGTTTTCCATTGGACCGGCAATGCACCTGAAGTAAGTAAAATGGCCGGCGTGCTGGTGCTGATGGCCTACTGGTGGATGACGGAATCGGTGAATATTTTTGTTACCAGTCTCCTGCCTGTGGTATTGTTCCCGCTGCTCGGCATCATGAGCATGGATACCGTCGCACCGCAATATATGAAGGATGTGATCTTTCTCTATATCGGCGGATTCATCCTCACCTTCGCCATCGAACGGTGGAACCTCCACAGCCGCTTTTCACTGGGCATATTGCTGCGCTTCGGCAGCAGTCCGGAGCGACTCCTCATCGGCTTCATGATCACCACCTATTTCATTTCCATGTGGCTGAACAACACGTCAACCACCCTCATGATGTTGCCTGTGGCTCTGGCGGTGATCAAGCAGCTGCACAATGGCAACGATCAGCTGCGCACCGGCATGTCCAGCGCTATTTTGCTGGGTATATCCTACGCATCAACCATAGGCGGTACGGCAACGCTGGTGGGCACACTACCGAATATGGTGATGAAGAAATTTTATGATGAGCACTTCCCGGATGCACAACCGCTGGATTTTGCCAACTGGTTCCTGTTCGCCTTTCCTATGAGTATTTGCCTGCTGGTGATCTGTTATTTCGTTTTTCGGTTCGTTTTGCTGCGCAACAGTTCCCACCAGCCGCCCGACATGGCATACTGCCGAAATGCTTATCAGTCGCTGGGTAAGATGCAATATGAAGAAAAGGCCATCGCCTGGATATTCCTGGCTGCGGTGGTGATGTGGTTCACGCTGGATGATAAAGCCATCTGGGGAATGGAACTCACCGGATGGAAATCGTATCTGGTGGAGTGGGGGGTGATACCGGACGACAAATTCATCAATGAGAGCTTTGTAGCCATACTCATGGGTATGGTGTTATTTTTCTTTCCTGCACGTAACAAGGGTGAAACGCTGGTCAGCTGGGAAGATGTAAAGAAAATGCCGCTGGGTATCTTATTCCTGTTCGGTGGGGGCTTTGCATTAGCGAAAGGTGTGGAGGTAAGCGGGCTGGATGACTGGATCGCTGCACAAAGTGCAGGATTGGGGACACTGGCTCCCTGGCTGATGATCCTTTGTCTGTGCCTGATCACTACGTTATTCAGTGAGTTTGCCAGCAATACAGCCACCGTGAGCCTGTTCATGGCCATTCTCCTGCCGGTGATACCGCATCTGGGTATTCCGCCACTGCTGGCCATGATGCCTATCACGATCGCGGCCAGTTATTCCTTTATGCTTCCGGTAGGCACACCGCCGAACACCATCGTATTCGGCACCGAGATGCTTAAAGTGCGCACCATGCTCAAAGTAGGTCTCTGGCTAGACCTCCTCGGCGCACTCGTGATCCTTGGCTTCACCTTCACCCTCGGCAAACTGATATTCGGATTCTGATCATTCGCATCAGTTGGACAGCATGATCATCCGATCTGTTGTTATTCTGCTATCGCTTAAGCATGGTGTGATCGTATAACAGCAGAAGGTAATGCCATTCTTTACCGGGCAGGATCCGTAACCATTCGTTCGATCTTTCTGATCCGTGTTCCTTTTATTTACACCTCACCCCAAAAAAAAACTCCCGCATCTTTCGATGCAGGAGTTCAATATGCTTAAAACCTCTCGGAATTAGTGCAATACGGTGAATTTCACGGCATTGTTCACGTTCTCTCCGGCGATCTGCACGAAGTAAATACCGTTAGCCAATGTAGCAGTATTCACATTGAAGTTGTGCGTGCCGGTTGCAAGAGTTCCTGCAGTGGCAGTTTCAACTACAGCGCCATACATGTTAACAATAGACACGGTAACATCAGCAGATGCGGTCATGTTGATGGCAATAGTCATGTTGTCGTTAGCCGGGTTAGGGTAAACGTTCACATCATTCACCACGGTATTGTCAACCACGTTAACAGCAGTAGCCACTTTCAGGGCATCTGATTTCTTGAAACCGATGTTCTCAGTTCCCTGAGAGATCAGGTCACCATAGTTGTCATACAACTTATAGTATCCGGAACCGGTGATACCATCACCATAAGAATCGAAGCAGGTGAAGGTGTAGCAACCCAGTGAAGGCAGCACGATATCTTCATCAAATACGATCTCGTTCTTCTGAGAGTTGGTATACGGACCATCTTCAGCTACAACATCGCCTGTGGTCTCATCAATGAGTTCCCAGCGGATCTCAGTAGGATAGCTGTCAGTCTTCAGTTCGAGGTGAACGATCTGAGTAACGTTGTCTTCGTAAGTGATATCGGTAGTGAACACGTTGTTCGCGTCGTTCTCATCTGCAGAGGTGATCTCGATAGAGAGGTCAGTATTGGCAGATGTAGGAGTGAAAGTACCTACTTCCACAGAAGCGATCTCGTAAGTAGACAGAGAACCGGTCCAGTCAACAGAAGCTACTTCGATGCCATCAGCAAATGCAGTGATGGTGCAGGAAGTCAGTTCGTCAAAGCCCATGTTCTGGATAGTCACTTCGATAGGCATCTCGGTGCAGGATGCAGTCACGCCATCGTAGTTCAGGATGCTGGGGTCAACATTTACAGTTGCAGCAGCACAATCGCTGATGGTGTTGTAGAGGCTGGCGGTAGACAGCTGGCCAACTTCATCCACGATGCGGTTTTGACACACGCGGTAGATGGTAGGGAAGTAGCCGATCTGATAATCGGATACCACGCTGTAGCTCGGAGTTCCGGCCTGAGTGAGGATGATCGGATAACCGGTGCCTTCCACCCAGTCGCCCTGAGTACCGGCGCCGATGCCGTTCAGCTCATCCATGGTGGACGCGCCGTCGCCTTCGATATAGAACACCATAACTTCATTGGTGCCATCCGGACCGTATTCTTCCCACAGACCTTCCAGGCTTCCACCAATGTGGTAAGACCAGCACGGGCCGCACCATACAGCAGAAAAGTCAATGAATACATCATACCCTTCATCCAGTAAGGTATACAGGTTCCAGGTAGTACCGTTGATGTCGGTAAGCGTCCAGTCAGGCGCAATACTGCCGTCTTCCAACTGGGCTTTTGCAGTGCTGTTGAAACCGAATGAAACGGCAGCAACGAGCGCTAAAGAGAGGAAAAGTTTTTTCATAGTAAGCTGATTAAGCATTTTTTGGCTTATCAAAGATAGGAAATCGCCCGGGTTTGTCAAGTATGTCTAAACATAAAATCCACATATATGACAAACCCCTTACATGGTATCCATATAAGGGGCTCTAGTTTAGACTGACCTTCAGGTTTTTATACCCGTAAAAGTATTATCTTGCTGATAATCAATAATTTATATTTTTTATTCACCGGTCACCGGATCTTTGGTCTCGGCGCACTGCTTCAGAGCCTGGTCTACCTGCTCCTCTCCCCAGGTCGGATGCAGGGGTGAAGCAGGGGTAAATCCGGCATATTTGGTCTTGGCGGTTTGCAGCAGATTGCACCCTGCGGCCTGGCCGCCACCGAACTGCGGAGGGGTATAGAACAGGCTCTGTCCCATCAGATAATAGGGCCTCGGATTATTCGGGTCCAGGTTCATGGCCTGCTGCAGCAACATCATGCTCTGCATACCGTATTGCTGACCCCTGGTCATCGGATCTACCATGATCCGTGCGCCCAGGATCATACTTCGCAGCGTGAGCACCTCTGAATTGGAAGGAGAGAGTGAGTCGGCCAGCCCAGCATGTTTTTCCGCAACCTCCATCAAGGCATCAATACGGGTAACATCGTTATACATAAATGAGGCCGTTGCCCGGCACAAACCTGAATAATAATAGGGCAACCACTGATTCTTTTCGGCCAGCGCTATGCGCTCGAATTTATTTGCCAGGTCCATCATCCCATCAGCAGACTGTATGGTGTCGAATCCTGCCAGCGCCTTGGTCATGGCATCCTGGAATTTGGGGCTTTGGGCATGCAGGCCGGACTGCAATGCGATCATCAGCACTGCCAGAAAGCCTGTTTTAAAAACGTTCATCCATTGTTTCATATAGTGTTGTTATGATTTGATCGTTGTTTGCATTATTCATTAGACTTGTCGATCTCGATATCATTCACGCGTCTGTCCTGCCCGTGTAATATGCTCATGAATATACCGAAAAATACGGAACTCTTCACCGGCGCCTGATTTACAAGCATATTGCTGCCATCGGCCGAATACCGGTAACCGTAGATCTGATCGAAACCGGGGGCATTGTCCCAGCTCAGGAATATCACAGTGAAATTGCCCCACAAACTCACCAGATAGCTCGCACTCAGTGCAAGATTGTGCAGTTGGGGAGATACGTCGCCAAGGAATTGCGGGTTATTCGGGTTGTAGTATGGCCAACCCGAGATATACCGATAAGTAGCGCTCACCTGTGTATTGATCTCAGCGAAATAATATTTTCCCACCAGGCTCAGGATATGCTGTGCTGCAAAGGTGGGTGTCACTTCTTCCGGGTAATCCAGGAATTGGCGTTTCGTATCGAGATAACTGTAGGAGATCCAGTAATCACCATATTTTATGGATTTCCGGTCCCTGAAGAACAGATCGATACCACGTGCGTAACCACCACCGTCGTTAGCCGTAACGGGCACGAAAGGATTGAGCGAATCGGCGGTGAGGGTGATGAGGTTGTCGTATTGCTTATAATAACCTTCGATGCGAAATATGCGGTCGTTGGTCACATACTGATAATTGCCGATAATATGCGTCGCCTTTTCATAGGTAAGCGGATACTGTTCTATGGAATAGAGATACATCGGCTGTGGTGTCTGATAGAAGTCGCCGTAGGCAAGATTGATCTGTGCGTTCTTACCGGTCTTATAAGCCAGCGAGATGCGCGGTGCAACATTGGTGGCATCTAATATACCGCTGTGTTCGGCACGCACGCCGATGCGGCCGGCGAGGTCGTTGGTGATGAAAATGTCGCCTTCGGCAAACACGGCACTATAGGGATCCCGCGCAGTGAACTGCAGGTCGCCGGCATTCTGACGATAGTTCAATGCCTGATAATCGGCACCGTAGCGTATGCTTACCTTTTCGGTAAGGCTATTGTTGAACATCAGTTTACCGATGAGGGCATCATCACCGCGGCCAACGTCCAGGCCGTCAGCGATCACATTGTCGCGATTATTGCTGTAACTCACGCCGGCCAGCACGCCCCATTTTTCTGATAACACTTCACGCCATGTGGCATTCACATATTGGTACCTGTTGCCCAGATCAACATCATCGGTAACGCCCGCGCTGTCGATATCCGGTGAGCGGAGGGATAGATTGCTGGATTCCATCTGACCGTATAATTTGAAGATGCCGGTCTTGGATGTTTTTTGCCGGAAGAAAATATTCCCGTCGCCGGCTTCCACACTTTTGATCCAGTCGAAGGTGCTGGGCGGATATACGCCGTCAAATAAAGCCAGATTGGTATAATTCATACCACCGCCGAAGGCCGTTTTTTCATTCTTGCATTTCTGTGTATGAAAACCGCCGATGAATATCGGAGCAAGGCTCACACCGCTCGCGCTGTAATCGGGCATATCCTCCGTATTCAGAATGACGGCGGAAGAAAGTGCCTGTCCGTATTCGGCGCTGTAACCGCCTGTACTGAAAATGGTGCCTTTGAATAAAAAGGGCTGGAAGCGTCCGCGGCTGGGAATATCGGGTGTGGTGCTGTAGAAGGGGTTGGTCACCACCATACCGTCGATGATGGTCTTGGTCTCATAATCGCTGCCGCCGCGCACAAAAAGGCCGTCTTCATTGCCTACTCTGCTGGCACCGGGGAGTGTTTCTAAAGCGCCGTAAATATCACCGTCGGCACCGGCTGTCGTAACGATGTCCAAGGGTTTGAGCATGGCGTTCTTTTTCTCATCGCTGGCCTCGAAAGCACCGGCGGATATCACCACGGCATTCAGTTCATTGAATTGCTCTTTCAGCACAATATCGATCTGCAGCGCGCCGCCGTTCAGTTCCAGGGTGTCAGCGTATGGCTCATAGCCGATGAAGCTAACGGATAACACCTGTTTACCTTTCTCGCCGGTGGTGAAACTGTATTTACCGTCACCATCACTGGTGGTGCCGTCATAAGTATCTACGAGCAGGATATTGGCGCCCGGTACCGGCTGTTTCTTATTGTCGGTCACCGTGCCCGAAATGGTCGTTTGTGCCTGCAGCGCGGTACTACAAAGCAGGGCTGCGATCAATACGGTTTTGCTGAACATCGGGTTGGGTTGAATGGGGCTTAATGGCTGGCAACAAAGTTAGGGAATACCCCCACAGCGCCAATACGGATTTGGTTAAATACCCGATGGCTTTCGGTAAGTACCGTGGTTTCATCGGTGAATAACCTTCCATCGGGGCAATTTGATTATTCTTGCAGATAAATTGATGTCTATGCCGATCGTGTTCATTACCGGTGCGTCTTCCGGATTTGGAAGAGCCTGCGCAGAACAATTCGCCGCCGCCGGTTACCGGCTGATCCTGAATGCCCGTAGAACGGAGCGTCTCGAAGAACTGCGTCTTGCTCTCCGCGAGCGCTATCAGAGCGATGTACTGCTGCTGCCCTTCGATGTTCGCGATAAGGAAGCAGCGCGGGAGGCGATAGAAAGTATTCCGCCGTCATGGGCATCAGTCGACATACTCATCAACAACGCCGGACTTGCTGCCGGACGTGATCATTTTCAGGATGGCGAGATCTCTGACTGGGAAACCATGATCGACACCAATATCAAAGGGCTGATGTACGTGACCAAGTTTGTGGTGAAGGGCATGATCGAAAGGAATGCCGGGCATATCATCAATGTGTCGAGCCTCGCCGGACAGGAAGTGTATCCGCAGGGGAATATTTATTGTGCTACCAAGCATGCAGTAACTGCTCTGAGCAAGGGGTTGCGTATGGACCTGTTGCCGTATCAGATCCGGGTGACCAATATCTCTCCCGGACTCGCGGAAACGGAATTCAGTGTGGTGCGTTTCAAAGGTGATGCCGATAAGGCGAAACAGGTGTACGCCGGTTATCAGCCGCTGTCGGCTCAGGATATTGCGGATGTGATCTTTTTTGCCGCCACGCGTCCGCCACATGTCAACCTGGAGGAGATCACCATACTACCTACTGCACAAAGCGACAGCAGAACCGTCAGACGAGCATCGAACTGATGAGTTGCTAAAAGTATGCAGGCTCTGGGTTCCTGTGATATCAGATCATAACATTTCTGATCCTTCCATCCGCCACATCCATTTGGCATAGTTACGCTGCTGCTCCGGTGTGGGGTCGGCAACCGGTTTGAGTGTGTATTGTACTTTGTCGGTCACCTGTAAGGTGATCTTTCTATCAACCATCCATCCTGCTCTGGCCACTGTGAACTGCATGCTGTCTCCTGCCTGTTTGCCGATGATCAGCGAAGGGATGAGGCCGGATTGATAACGATATCCGTCAATGGCCACCAGTTCATCCTGCACATACAGTCCGCCGCGCTCAGCAGCACTGTCCCGCCGAACGGCAGTGATCACATTCTTCTCGTTGATGGTGATACCGAGGTCGGTTTCTATGGTGCCCTCTAAGCTGTCCTGCAATTGCAGTCCCACGAGTTCGGCATAGGCATGTAGTTCCAGCTGTCGCGTGCCGAACACATGATTTGCATAAAAATGATCGAGTGGCAGGCCGGCGAATTGCTCGAGTACCGCTTTGAATTCTGATTCGGTAAATCCGGTGGAACGGTTGAGATAAAAGCGATGGTAGGCCTCACGCATCACATCATCCAGACAATAGCGTGCGCCGGAGTGATGTATGATCTGTATATCAAGCAGCATCGCGAGCACACTTCCGCGCACGTAATAATTCACCTGACTGTTCTCGCTGTTCTCATTTTGACGGTAATATTTGATCCAGGCATCAAAACTGGCGTCGGCAACGGATTGAATATGTTTGCCCGGCGCATTTTCCGATTGGTTGATGTTCTTTTCCACCACCTTCAGATATTCCTGTTCGGTGTAGAGGCCTGCGCGATAAACGATGAGGTCATCGTAATAACTGGTGAAGCCTTCGGCTATCCATAGACCGGTGGTGTAATTCTCTTCTGTGTAGTTGAACGGACCGAGGGCTTTGGGACGCAGTCGCTTGACATTCCACAGGTGAAAATATTCATGCGCGAACAGCGACAAAAAATCCAGATAATTTTCCCGTGGTTCGAACATCAGCCGTTTATAGATCAGGCTGGTGGAATCTTTGTGCTCCAGTCCGCCGCGCAGTGTGTTGGAGGTATTCAGCAGTATAGTATACGCAGGGCAGGGGTGGTGGCCGAAGATGCGCACCTCAGTATCGATGATGCGCTGAAAGTCGGCGATCATTTTTTCAGGCTGATAATTGCCGGTGCCAAATATCGCCAGGGTGTGATCGATCCCTGCGGCCTTGAAGGTGAACTCCTGCTGGTTGCCGATCTCGATCGGACTGTCATATAATGTTTCGAGATCAGCGGCATATCGCGTGAACGGATCACCACCGAACATGGGCAGTGCGGTGGAGATGCGGGTGAATGCCGGTGCGGGATGCATGTGCAGCAGGGCAGGCATATCGCGGCCGGCGATGTGCAGGAACATACCGGCAGGTATCAGCGTGGCGTGTGCATCGTCCAGCCAGCAGGTGCGCACACTTTCCTCAAAGGCATACAGCGAATATTCCACAGTGCAGGCATTGCCCGCGGTGTGCAGCTGCCATTCGTTCTTGGAATATTTTTCGACCGGCAGGGGCCCGGCATCCGTAAAAGCATGAAGTGCATTGATGTGCCGCGCATACTCGCGCACCAGATAGGAGCCGGGTGTCCAGACAGGCAGTGTGAGGGTGAGCACATCCTGTGGCAGTGCGGGTATGTGCATGCGGATGCGGAAAATGTGCGTGTCCGGTCGTTCCATGTATACATGGAAGGTCAATGCCTGCATGTCGGTGATTTTCCGCAAAATAAGGAAACAATGCGGAGACTATTCCACCCGCATCACTTTGAGTTCCACGCGCTGATTCATGCGGCGGCCCTCGAGTGTGGCATTGTCGGCGATCGGAAGGGTCTTGCCATAGCCTTTCCAGGTCAGATGGTCGGCGGGAATGCCATGGGCGATGAGATATTCCACCACCGCCTGTGCGCGGTCATTGGACAGTTTGGCACAGAACGCATCATTGGGCAGACCGTTGGTGTGACCGCCGATCTCGACATAAATATTCGGGTTCTCATTCAGGAAGGTCACCAATTCATCCAGCGCAGCGGAAGATTCCGGTTTAAGGTCTGATTTGTTGGCTTCGAAATAAATGTTGTTGAGGCGTATCACCGTGCCCTCGCGAATGGGGATCATGGTGATGTCTTCCGTAACCTCCGTGTACACACTATCCTTTTCCGTGAACGTCTCTTCCAGGTCGCGCAATAATGCGGTGCGCAGTTCGGCCACAGAATCGGCCGGCAGGGTAGGGAGGCGTTTTTCTACTTCTTCCTCCAGTTGTTTTTCGCGCAGCGGCTGTGTGCGGATATCCGATCTCAGGTCAGTAGTGATCTGATGTTTTATAACGGCCAGTGAATCCTCCGGATTGAAATCCACATCATCATAGCGCAGATCCGGTTCAATGGTGGTGCTGATCGGGAAATAACCGGGTTTGGTGATGGTGACGGTGTAGTTGTCTTCAGGTACGATGATCTGATAATTGCCATCACCGGTAGACGTGATACCGTCGGGCTCATCGCTTACCAGTCCGCCGAACGCAATATCTGCGGGGATCGGCTTGCCGGTCTCGGCGTCGAGGATGCGGCCTTTCAGCAGGGTTACGGGTTCGGGTTGCAGGGGTTTGGGCAGCGGAATGCGGTAAAGATCGGCCTTACCGTACGAATTATTGGTAGAGGAAAAATACGCATAATCACCACTGGCCGGAATGGTGTAGTAATAATCATGACCGGCAGAATTGATCTTGCTGCCGAGGTTCACCGGCGGACTCCAGTTCGTCCACGTATCATCCATCCTTCGGCTCATGAACATATCATAACCGCCGTATCCGCTGTGGCCGTTGGAGGCGAAATAAATGGTCTTGTTGTCGGCGGCCAGAAAGATACTGCCTTCGGTAGCTGCCGTGTTGATGGTGCTGCCGATATTCTTCGGGGCGGTCCATACCTTATTGCTTTGCAAAAAACTCACATAAATATCCATGTCACCAAGTGCATCCGGCCGCTCGATGGCCATGAGTATCACATTGCCTTCGGTATTCATGTGGTAACAGGAGAACTCATTGTCGTTGTAAAAATCATTGATCTTTAGCGCCTTCGGAAATGACCAGCCCGTGCCGGTCTTGCGGGAAATGGATATATCCTGTTTTACCTTTTCATAATTATTGGCGAGCAGCACACTGTTGCCGTCGCCGCTGATCCAGGTCACATAATTGTGTTGCTCATTGTTCAGCGGTTCACCGATGTTCACGGCTGTACTCCACTTACCGTTGTCGAATTTAGACAAGTAGATATCATCCCGCATTTCGGGTCCGGTGTTCTGAAAATGTTTTTTTCGCGCGAAGTAGAGTGTCTTGCCGTCGGGACTGATGAACGGGAACATGTCGTCGGCATCGGAATTCACGGCAGGCCCGAGGTTTTCCGGTGCGGGCAGGATCTCTGCATATTCGGCTTCGCGGATCACGGCGCGAATGGGTTCCTCGCTGTCGCGGATACCAATGCAGTCGATCTGGTTCATACCGGCGATCACCTTGGTGTTCAACACCACGCGCACTTCCTTTACCATATAGCTAGTGCGCGGAATGAACACCCTGAATATGCGGCTGCCGGTATTAAAGGCAGGCTGTATCGTGTCGTTGCGATACACCGAATACTTTTTTCCGTTGGTGTCATAAAGAATCACCTCGCGCACCGCTCCCGGCCCATTGCTCTCACCGATACCGATCTGCTGTACGTACTGCGGCACGGCAAAAGCCACGTGTATGAATTCGCCATTGGGATTGTCGGGTGTGGAGGGTGCCCAGGCAACGGCGCTTTCGCCCGCTGCCGGCAGTTTATCGGGTGCACCCAGGGCCTGTTTGGCGCTGTATTGCTTTCGACCGTATTCGGTGGAGAATCGCACTACTTCAGAAGCCCACTGTACATCCTGCGCATGCAGGTATCCTGAAAAAAGCAGGGCTAAAATGCATCCGATCCTTCGCATGTGGTAGTTGTAACGCTGCAGGCTTCCGGGTTATTTTGGCAAACGGCTGTCGTCGTCGGTGATCTCTTCGTATTCAGTGTAGGTGTCTTCCGTCTGCATACCGCTGTCAGCGCGGCGTTTGCGGTTGAACAGTGTGGCGAATACCTCATCGGAGAATTTGATGCCTCTGAAGAGAATATTCAGCATGTAGAAGAAGGCAAAGAATCCGATCACCCATTTCAGCACCGGCGCATTGAAGATGCGGTCGATGGTTTGCAGGAGCCAGTGCAGCGGCTGCAGATCGGCGATGGCCGGCTGCAGGAGGGTAACGATGAACAGCACGATGCAGGCCATCAGCAAATAACCGTCGTAACGCATCACGCGTATGCGTTTGCGTTCGAAGTTCATCACCGCGCGCCAGCGGTTGCGTTCCAGGTTGCTGGCGATAGTGGCATAGATCACAAAAGTGCCCGTAATGGCATAGGCCATGGCCGCCAGCTGGTAGGTGGCTTCCATATGCTGTACGGTCACGAGTGCCGCCAGGCTGACCAGTATGTAGTAACCGATGGTCTTAAAGGCGAGAAAGCTCGTATCCTTGTTGATGCCGAGGTCGCTGAGTAGTGACGACAGCACCGTCGCCAGCAGTTTCCAGCCGGCAGAGAATACGATGTTGATCACACCGATGTAAAAGATATATTCGAATATCTCCATGCAGACGGCCAAAGATACCGCTTAGCAGGGGATAAGGGGGTATAGCTGCAGGAATTAACATAAAGAAAAAACCGCTCCCTGACGGGAGCGGTTAGCTACTCAACAGCCTATGTTGAAGGGGGGAATGTGAGCTTGGGATAGCAGAGCGTTTGTGTTTACAATAAATAGGGATCCCCAAAAACTCTAGGCTCCAGTATGCCGTGACGGATCGTGTAATGAAATACACCAAATATGTTCTTGGCCTCTACGCGGTTGATCATGCGTCGGCGATGGGTTTCCACTGTGTTCTCACTGATCTGCAGCGATTCGGCGATCTCTTTGCTCGTCATGCCGCGGGCAATGAGCTCGAGTACCTGCTTTTCTCGCTCAGTAAACGGGATCATGGGTTCCTCGGGGATAGCTGTGTGCTTCTTTCGTGTTGCCATAATGTCGTGTTTGTGGATCCAAAAGTATCCCGCCCGCTACCTGTGCTCAAGCAAAGTTTCAGGCCATTATACAATGTCTGAGCATCGTATATAAATAAATATTATATGATTCGGGTGGCAGACCCCTCGCCGCTGCTGCATTCCAGGCGATGTGCCGGCCGTTCACGGAAAACCGTGAATCCCGGTGTACGGGGCGCTTAAAATCTGAAAAAGAATGTCATTTTCACCATTTATGACGGCAATACACATCCGTAAGCGGTTATTGAAAGGCTGTTATATGATATATTTACCCATTCCGTGCCATGGCTCTACCCAATGAAGATCTTTTTCAGCTGATACGTGCGCTCACACCGAGTGAGAAGCGGTATTTCAAGTTGTTCGTGCAGCGACAGGTCGAAGACCGGCACACGCTGTACATGCAGATATTCGACCTGATCGACAGGATGAAGGACGGATATGATGAGGCGCTGCTCAAGAAAAAACTGCGATCACAAGCAGCCATTCGCCAGCTGCCGCAGATCAAACCCTACCTCTTCGATCTGATCATGAAGAGCATGCGGCTGTACCGCTCCGAAAAAGATGTGGTCAGCGAGGTGTTCGATCTCATTCAGGATGAGTTGTTCTATACCGAAAAAGGTTTGCGCGAGCAGCGCATCAAGGCGATACGCCGTGCAAAGGCCATCGCTTATAAGTATGACCTCATGTATCTGCTGGTAGCGCTGATCCGCCGTGAACGCGTATATGCCATGAAGTTCCCGGATGAGGACCCTTTCCTGCATCTCGCCGAGTTACATAATGAAGAGGTCTGGGTGTTCGACCGACTCACCAACGAGACCCTGCTGGGGGAGGTATTCTACGGCCTGCATGCGCTCCATATCAAAGACCCAACACTGCGCGAGGAGATCGCCCTGCCGGCCTTTGACCAAAATCTCCGGAAAGTGGCCGCACAAACACTCGACGACCAAAAGACCTTCCTGGAGAAATTCTATTGGCTCAGGGTGCAGGCCCTGCAGAGTAAGGTGAGTCGTGATTATGTTCGGTATTACGCATTTTCCAAACAACTCATCAGTCTGTTCATTGATTACCCGCAGCACCGCATGAATGTAATGGGTAATTACATGGATGCTCTGGCGAATCATCTGGGCGCCGGACATGTCATCGGTAATTATGATGATTATCCGCAAATTTTAAGTTTGCTGTCAGAAATTCAACCTGAAACACTAAAGGACAGACATACCGTAGACACCTCGATCTTCCATTATCGCATGCTGTGGTATATGAATACCGGACAGCTGCACCGCACCACAGAGATCATGGAGGCCCTGACACAGTTGCAGGAAACGTATGGTGAGATGCTTTCCGGATCCGGTCTGATAACTGATCAGTTCAATTTAGCGGTGATGCTCTTCTTCAACGAGCAATTCACCGAGGCATTGCAATATCTCGACAACGTATTGGTGAAACGTTCTCCCGTGAAGGTGGAGTTGCAGCATGCGGCGCGGCTGCTGCAATTGCTGGTGCACTATGAACTGCATAACACACAATACTTTGAATCGGTATATCGAAGCCATGTGCGCACCATGAAGCAGAGCGGAAAATACCGGGACTTTGAGCAGCTCTTATGTGCCACCCTGCGCAAATTGTGCAATGCGCCGGTAGCAGAACGCAAACCGATATTGCAGGAGCTTTTCGATTCATCGCTGCAACTGAAAAGAAACAGTCAGCAGCGTTTATCGCTGATCGATGAGGTCCTGTCCTGGTGCACTGCACGCACCGAAGGCATACCGCTCTCGCAAACTGCCCGAATGCGCTGGGATTGATCCTTAATTAGGATAGAAACAATAAGGGCTTACATGACATACTGCTGCGGAAGGCGCCACGTTGTTCATCACATTCGCACTATACCGTATCACTACACCGTTGATCGTTTGTCCGCCATACGTATAGGTCTCGATCTTTGCCTTGAACACACCTGATGCGCTGATATTGAAGATATGGGTAAATCCGTTGGGATTGCCCTGACAACCTTGTCCGGTGATGTCTTCTTCAATGCCGATCGCAGTCACCTTATACAGCGAACTGTTCGTGCTGCACACCTGCACCTGCATATTTGCATTCAGATTCTGCTGATTGAAATGCACCGTGTCGTTGGCCGAGTTGTTATTGCCATTGGTGTAATCGTTGTTGGAGATCGCCTGCAGGGTGATAGCTTTTTGTGAGCCCTGCTGACTGATGAACAGTGTTACGGGGGTATTGCCGTTGATCGCACCCAGAAGGGTGCCGTTCACGAGGATACGCAGTTCTGTTGCGCTGCCGGAGAAAGTGATCTCGGAGGGAGAATTAAAGCTCAGTGTTGGCATGGTATTGTATTTTTTTGGATGGGCAAATATGCAGGTTTTTAGTTTTTTAGACAACCCGCGGTATATGTGGATGAAAACTATCTGCATAATTACCGCTGAATCTGCAACTTTACCCGTCCATGAGCAGTACGGCCACACGCAGATCGTCCTATACCTTCCATAAAAAGAAGATCCCGGTATATTCCGGTGCGTTCTGGACGCCGCGGCAACGCCAAAGCTATAACCTCCACGAGATCGCCTACCGCGCATGCTTCAAACCCGCACTGCCGAAATATTTCATCGAAAAATACACGCGCCCCGGCGATATCGTGTACGATCCCTTTTCCGGTCGCGGCACAACTGTAATTGAAGCTGCCCTCAACGGCCGCCGCATCATCGCCAACGATGTGAATCCCATTAGCCGCATACTGGCTCACGGCCGACTCGTGATACCCGACCCGGATGCGCTGGCCGAACGACTGTCGCTGATAATGGAACAACCGCATAAGCCGGAAAATCACCGTCTGGGCATGTTCTATCACCGCAAAACCATGCAGGAACTGCTCAAACTGCGTCAATGGCTGCAACACCGCGTCGAAACAGGCACGGAGGACGCCCTCGACCGCTGGATACGCATGGTGGCCACCAACAGGCTCACCGGGCATTCACCGGGATTCTTCTCGGTATATACATTGCCGCCCAATCAGGCGGTCAGCAGAGAACGACAGCTGCTCATCAATCAGAAAAGGGACCAGAAACCCGAATACCGCGACGTGCGCGCCCTTATCCTCAAAAAATCACTGGCCATGATGCGCGATCTGGATGATACTGCCAGAAAGAATCTGCACGCCGCTGCCGGCACAGCGCTCTTCCTGGATGGCGATGCCGGTACTACACCGCGCATCCGGTCCAACTCTGTTGCGCTCACCGTAACATCGCCGCCCTTCCTGGATGTGGTGCAGTATGCAAAAGATAACTGGCTCCGCTGCTGGTTCAATGCACTGGATGCCGACAGCATCGCTGCCAACATCACCATGGCGCGCACCATTGAAACATGGATGGAAAAAATGCAGCAGGTGTTCCATGAATTATACCGCATCACGAAAAAAGGCGGACATGTTGCTTTTGAGACCGGCGAAGTACACTACGGTAAAACACGACTGGAATCATATGTGGTGGAAATGGGTGTGAAAGCCGGATTCACCTGCGATAAAATTCTCATCAATACCCACGCGTTCACCAAAACAGCGAATATCTGGGGCATACGCAATAATACACATGGTACGAATTCACATCGTATCGTGGT
>DAIMYJ010000024.1:29868-36218 GCA_036734545.1 Chitinophagales bacterium | reverse complement strand
CTATACCGGTCTGCGCCCTTTCTCGCGCATAGCGTCAAACATTAGGGATGCGTCATCGGCTGCGACAGCCCAATGGTTTTGGCTCCACCTTTTGCCATCAAAAGGTGGAAAAGACGATTCGAAGGAATACAATTGATTGATCAGAACTCATCTCAAAAACAGGTTTGCTATAGTGTTTTCAAGACAAAGTAAAGCGCCCAAAGATGATTTTGAGATGAGTTATAGGAGGTCATCCCAAAACTTTAAATATCCAGATTCACACCCACGCGCACACCAAAATTCGGTGCCAGCGGATTGTTGCGGTAGGTGAGTCGCCAGATGGCGTCTACGCGCACGAGTTTAAAGATGTTCTCTATGCCCACGCCTGCTTCCATATATGGTTTTCCCGCCATGGAGGTGTTGCCGATGTAGAACGGCGGCGCATTTTTTTCGAAATCATTCATTTGCTGATTGCGCTCGCTCAAACTGCCGTAAGCCAGTTTGAAGGTGGCCACTTCACGCAGCTTCAGGCGGTTCACATATGGGATCTTGTTGAGGAAGAATCCGTAAAAACTATGTGTCACCATCAGCTCGGCATAGGTGTCGTTCACGAACTCGTACTCGTTCATCAGGTTGAAGTTGTTGTGGTTCATGAAGTAGGTTTCATTACCGCGGGGTGTCTGCAGCAAGAGCGTAGGCAGGGTGCCGAATATCTTACCGGCACGCATGGTGTAAGAGGTACCGCCAAAGCTTGCCGTGGTGAAATAATCCCATACATTGATCTCCACACTGCGATAATTGAAACCACCGCCCAGCAGATCGGTGATGCCCTGCTTGTAGAACAGCTCGAGTTTCGGATACTGTGTGCCCAGACTATACCGGCGGTAATTGTCGAACATGAACCGCTCGCGATAGGCGAAACGCAAACCGATGCGCAATTCCGTATTCGTGATGTCTGACACCAGCGAATCATTATTATTGAAATAATAAATGTCGAAGAGCGGGTGCATATACGTGTTGGTGAGCGACAGGGAGTTGGACAAACCCCAGAACCAGTCCTTGGTATAGGTCCACTGCAGCTTTTCCATATCCACGATCTTCTGCGGTGTTTCACGGCGACGATAGAAGCCGGATAAGAGATTGTCCTCCCCAAAGGTGACCGACTCGTTATTCGCCACATCGAGGTCGTTGAAGTACACGAACTTGAATTCCTGCCAGGGCTTTTTAGCGATCACCACGTTCATGTCGGCACCGTATTTGAATTTGCCGTCGTCGATACCATACGCCAGATATCCACCCACGGAAATACGCTTGCTGATCAGGTCGCCGGTCTTTCCGCCTACGCGGAAGCGCAGTCCTTCGATGGTGTTGCTGCTGATAGCATTGGCGAAAGGCCCCAGACGCACATAACCCAGATTCCAATAGCCGTACATCAGGGTGTTGTACACATCCACCACGGTCATGAACGATTTAATATTCTGCAGGCTGTCTACCAGCTCATACACACCGGCCTCGTTGGCATTCAAAGAGTCGGGGCGACTTTCTTTCCAGAAGGATTCGTCGTTGTTGATCACGCCGTCGTCATACACGATGTCATCTTTGATATGCGCCACTTCTTCAAAAACCTGCGGATGGAAGCGGTGGTTGTCGTAAATGCTTGTGCGTCTTCCGATGAAGCTGGCGCTGTTCTTCATGGGCAGGAATTCTACCAGCATGCGGTCTTCCTTCAACACCCATACGGAATCGTGATAATGTTCGAACGACTGATAAAAATGTGCGCGTTTACAATAGTTGATGTTCACTGCGCTATCGAGTTCCATATAGATCTCCTTTACGGCGAATGAGCCGTCGGCGATCCACATATATCCTTTGAACGTGTTTTCCTGTGGCTGCTTCGGCGAAAAGCGGATGAGGTAACACCAGTCGTTGCCGATCCATGAAGAATCCGCGAGATCTACCCGATAAAAGAAATTCCAGGAATCGGTTATCGGGGGGATGAAGTTCTTGTTGAGGAGGAACCAGTAGTTGTCATAAATATTGAACTGCTGGTAATAATTGCCGAGCAGCTGCGATGCGCTGGCATTGTTGATACCGGAAGTGCGGCTGGCCAGGATGATCTCCTTGCGCGCCTTCGGGGATTCGCGGTAATAGAAGTCGGAAACGGTTTCTGTCAGGAAAAAGGGCAGGAAATGGGTTTCGTCGCTCGTGGTATCAATATGGTCGAGCAGAACGGTATACGGGTTTTCCTTTTTCTCACGCTGCGGCTCTGCCGGCTTTTTGTTTTTCTTGATCGTATCGTCATCTGCCAGAGATTCCAGATTGCCGAGGTCGATCTCCATTTTATTATAACTACGCGTGGCATACGCATCGATACTCCCGGGGTCGTTCAGCTTTTTATTTTCGATGACCTTGCGCATGATGGCCTTCGCGGGCTCTTCACGAGGCTTCACCACCACCGCGCCGAGGTCAATACCGGAAGATTCCAGCTGAATGGTATAATACTGACTCGGATTATTATTGATCACCAGCGTGTCGGTGGCGTAACCGATATAGGAGAATAACAGCGTGTCGAAACCGGGTTTCACGGCGATGAAGAACTTACCGTTCTCGTCGGTCATCGTGCCCACATCGGCACCCTTGATAACGACAGTACAGAACATGACGGGTGATGTGGTGGACTTGTCCCTGACCAACCCGCTGATGCTGCGCGTTTGACCGTACAGCGATCCGGTGTACAGGAATGCCCATACCCAAAACAACAACCATACTGTCTGCCTGATCCGCTTCATACCTGTAACAGAGCCTAAAATTACCGAAAACAGGCCGCAAATGGAATGACAGGGCTTTTGCCGGCCGGTGATGTACGTCACATTCAGTAGATTTGTTTTCATGCAACTCCGCCACACACTGCTGTTCGCATTGTTGTTCTCCGCTTGTATCCGACAGGAAGTGCGGTCACAAAATGCCGTGTTCGACATCGCTTATGGCGGGTTTACCCCGGAGGCGGAAACAGCATTTCAGTATGCAGCAGATATCTGGAGTCAGTATCTCATTTCTGATGTGCCGATCAAGGTGAGCGCAAAGATGGTGTTCCTTTTGCCCGGACAGCTCGGCATCACATTTCCGAACGGCGAAAAGAATTTCCCGGGTGCGCCGTATGCCGATGTGTGGTATGCTTCCTGTCTGGCGAATGCACTGGCCGGTGAAGAACTGAATCCCGGCGAAATGGATATCGATGTTTTTTTGAATACCGGCGCCAACTGGTATTTCGGGACTGATGGTGCGCCTGCGGGCGATGAGTACGATTTTGTCAGCACGGTATTACACGAGCTGTGTCACGGATTAGGCTTTTTGAGTCTGGCCAACAAGATCGGCACGGAAGGTTCTTTTGGGATGATCTATGCAGAAAGTTTTTCCCCGCTCGTCACCTCCTTCCCCTGGCCTCAACTGGACACCCTCCCAGGCGCATTTGATATCTGGCTGCGCAATGGCGATGATGTGTCTTTATTGGATCTTGAAAATCCTTCTGACGCGCTCGGGCTGGAAGTGACCGGCAACAATATTTTTCTGGAAAGCCCCGAAGTGATGGCCGCCGCCGGCGAAGCCGGACGCATATACGCGCCTTCCACATTCACGCTGGGCAGCAGCCTGTCACATTGGAATGAAGGCACTTATCCCGTGGGTGATGTAAACGAATTCATGACACCGTTCGCCACCGACGGCCACGCCAATCATGTGCCCGGTCCGCTTACACTCGCCGTGCTGAAAGAGATCGGCTGGGATATTGACACTACCACAACAGTAGAAGAACACCGGCCGGCTGATATCACTATCTATCCAAATCCCGCCGATGACTTCATCCATATCGCCGGCACTCTTCCCGGTGAATCGTTTGTTGTAACACTATATAATATGTTCGGAGAAGCAATACTAACTGCGCAGAACACTACCGATATCGACATATCAGATCTGCCCCCGGGCGTTTTCGTGGTTACACTTTGCACAACGACGTACTCTGCGTCTTTGCGCCTCTGCGTGCAGTAATACAGGAGTGTGCTGTGGGGTTTTACTAAGAAGGGAAGTGTTGTTCGTGAATCAGCAGGAGTAAATTTCTGGCATACAAATCACTATTCATTCCTCATCCCTCATTCCCCCACATACTGCACCAACACGGGTTTTTTGTTTTTGTCCAGCCAGTAAATGAGCCGTAACATACTTTCTTTAGCCATCGCGGTGCATCCGGAGGTGGGTGCGCCGGGTTCTTTCCATACGTGCAGGAAAATGCAGGAGCCATTTCCGCTGATCACCGGGGTGGTATTGTAATCCACCCATACCCCATACTCATATTGAAGATCCTGACGATGCATGCGTTCGAAGCTTTGATAATCTTTTTGCGCAATGGTATCGTCGTCGATGAGTGTGTTGTAGTGTTCCGACTGCACATCGTCCACGCACAGGTCGTTGCTGTCTACCTGTTCAAAAGGCATGCGCAGGTCGTCGAGCGGATGATAACTGAACACGCGGCTGAGGGTGAATACTCCGGCCGGTGAATTGCCGTCGCCTTCGATCTTCCTCCCCGGCATATCATTCCCCGGTGCCAATCCGTTGCGGCCTAGTATTACAGGAAAAGAGTCGACACACAACCACTCGGAAGTGCTGTCGGCGCGCTCCCACAGGAACATGTGTGCCTGCACAGAGTCTGTATGCTGTGCTACCACCTGCACCACCTGATCGCCGGCGGTATTGAACAGGGGCGGAGTGCCGGGCGTGGAACATCGGGCCAGCAGGAAGAGCAGGCCGAGGAGGGGCAGCGGGTGTTTCATGCTGCCAATATACAGCGTTCCGGCGAGCGGTCACTATCCTGCAGAACGGCGTATCTTTGCGGGATGCGAATCTTGTCGGCCCTTACGGCCATGCTGATACCGGCGCTTTGGCTCAGTGCACAAACGCCGATCACGCTGGATGAAAATGATCTTCCCGAAGCGGGCCGGTCATTCCTGGTCACCTCCGCCAGTCCGCTCATCGATTTCGACGCTGAGGCGACCGGAGAAGAGTACACCTGGGATTTCAGCACCCTGTTCCCGCTGCTGGAAGATACCAGCTTCTGGATACCCGACAATGAGACCAATCCCCTGTATTTTTTCCTGTGGCTCACCAGTGATATAGCAGAGCAAACGATTTCAGATATCGAGAATGATCTGCTGACGATCACGGATGTCTATAATTTTTACTGGCTGGATGATGACTATTTCGCTTTCAGCGGATTTGCCGGCAGTATTTTGGAAATTCCTATTCCTATCTGGTTCGAAGAGCCGGAGACCATCATTGAATTCCCGGCCATATTTGAACAGTATACCACCTTCTCTACCGGCTTCGATCTCGACATCCCGGATATCGGCGGCTGGTCAGAATTGCGCGAGCGCGAAAATGCCATCGACGGCTGGGGCACCCTTATCACACCGGCCGGCACGTATGATGTGTTGCGGGTGCGTTCCGAAATACTGGTAACCGATACTTTTTCCTACGACGGCACGGTGATACCGGTGCAATACACCACGCGCGAATATCGCTGGATGGCGAAAGAAGAGGGCATCCCCGTACTGCAGATCACCACACAGGAAGTTTTAGGTGTGGAGACGATCACCGCAGTAACCTATAAATCCGGCGAGCTCACCGCAGTGCAGGATATTCCGGCCGATGCGCAGTCCCTCACCATTATCTCGCCCGTCCACGATGTGCTGGAAGCCTTCATTACGGTTCCCGAAAGCGGAGCGTATTCATGGCAGGTCATGAGTATGAGCGGACAGGTGGTGGCTTCAGCGAACACCTATATCCAGCAGGGCAGTTTTAAACTCGAGCAGCCGGCATCTGCATGGCCTGCAGGTATGTATGTTGTGCAATTATTTCATCGGGGAGCACCAGTGGCATCTGCTTCCTGCATTAAAGATTGATATGTCAAGAATTCTGATAGCATGTATATTCCTGGCCATAGCGGCAGGATGCGGAGAACTTCGCATGGGCGACAAGGTCGTGGAGGTAAACAATGAAAATGTGGTGGGCGTTTGGGTGGCCGATTCGTTCGACACCAATATGCCCATGGTAGGGCCGGAGGAGATGGAAGCCGGAAAGAAGGAATTTTTATCCAGCACCTATACCCTGAAAGAAGATCATTCTTTCGAATTGCACAGCAACAGTTTTGAGGCCGGCGCTTTCGGTCGCTGGTCGCTGGACCCCGAGAAGCGCGAACTCACCATGTCGTATGAAATGGGCGCGGAACACGGCGTTGAGATCTACACGATCGCAGAACTCACCACCTCCTATATGCATCTGCGTATCGATATTCCATCCATGGAGGCGTATGTGCTGCTTGG
>DAIMYJ010000024.1:2369-29768 GCA_036734545.1 Chitinophagales bacterium | reverse complement strand
CAAAAAAAGATGCCGGTGAGCCTGAAACTCACCGGCATATGAAAAACAACCACTACTCTGTATCGTAAGGCCCGGAGGCCGTTTTATCGTCGATTTTGGTGGTATAACAGGTGAACTTGCATTTAGTTCATGGCTGTTTCACTTTTTGGCGCTTCTGCCTTTAAGGACACGCCAAACCAGATCATATCCTGGATCAGGTCGTCGGGCATACCCGGGTAGATCACACCCCAATCCTTGCGGTTGATGTTGAACTTGGCCACAGCCGATACATCAGCCGGATTTACGGTCACCTTAGCGGGGAAGGTGATATTCTTGGTCACATTCTTAATGGTGAGGTTGGCGCTGATGGTCGCGTTGGGATCGGCCACGGTGTATTCGCTGATCTCCGCTTCGTTGCCGCCTTCGGCTTTAGTGCCGGCGTAAGGCTGAACGGCAGTGATCTCCAGCACGGCTTCCGGGAACTGCGCCACATCGAAGAAATCGGGCGACATCAGGTGGCCGGTGAGCTTGGTGTTGGTTTCGTTGTCGTCCTTAACGGATTTCATCGTAGGCATGTCGATCACGAATTTGCCGCCGGTGAGGCCGCCGTCCTTCAACATAAGGGTGCCGGACTTAATGGCTACGGTACCGCTGTGATAGGTAGAAAGCTTGGTGCCCACCCATTCGAGGTTGCTGGCGGCGGTGTTAACGGCCACTTCGGCAGAACCTTCGGTGAGAACTACTTCCTGTGCGTCGCCGGTCTCGGCTACATCGCTTTTGGGCGCATTCTTACAGGCTGCAAAGGTGAGCAGGCCGGCGCCAATGAGGGAGAAAAGTGCTGTTTTTGTCATTTTGGTCAAATTTGTATGTATATACATATAATTATTCCAAACAGTTCCCGGAATGAATTGTTCATGAAATTTTTTTTTGGGCAGGTGCATAGGAGCCGGAATTCACAGGAGGGGGTATATTTGATCTATGGTAACGATGATCCTGATCAGCGCCGGGATAGCGGCGGCATTCATGACCGGCGCCTGGCTCTTCAGCCTGTACCGCAAGGATATGAGCGTGGTGGACGGCTTTTGGGGCCTCGGCTTTCTGGCCATAGCCCACCATTGGTTCTTCCGTCTGGACGAACCCTCCCTCCGTCAGTTCGCCGTGGTGTATCTGGTTTCCCTGTGGGGCCTGCGCCTGGCGGCCCACATCTTTATCCGCAGCATCGGCAAGCCGGAAGACCCGCGGTATACAGCGTTCCGCGACGACTGGAAGGAGAACACCTGGTGGATCAGTTATTTCAAGGTGTTTCTGCTACAGGCCGGGCTGACCCTGGTGATCGCGCTGCCGGTGATCATGGTGCTGTACGACGGCGTGCAGACCATAACGGCCGTAAATGCCCTCGGCGGGCTGCTGTGGTTCATCGGTTTTGCCTTTGAGACCACGGCCGATTATCAGTTATATCGCTTTAAGAAAGATCCCGCCAATAAAGGGAAAGTGATGGATCGCGGTCTTTGGTATTATTCACGCCACCCGAATTATTTCGGTGAGGTGTGTGTGTGGTGGGGTATTTTTCTGATCAGCCTGGGTACACAGTATTGGTATATCAGCATCCTGGGTCCGGTGCTCATTACCTTTTTGTTATTACGCGTGAGCGGCATTACCATGATGGAAAAAAGGTATACAGGCAACGACGCGTATTCGGAATACAAACGCAGGACATCCCCATTCTTTCCGTGGTGGCCGAAAAAATAAATGAAAACCAAACACACACATATGTCGGTCAACATTTTTCAACCCATGCAATTCGGCAAGGAGACCTTTCTGCCGATCGAAGCCGATGACACCCGATTTGTCATGGACTGGCATCTGGAAAAAGGCGGCGGCGTGCCCCCGCATATACATAAGTATATGGATGAACATTTTGCCGTAACGGAGGGTGAGGTCACCTTTATGGTGTCGGGCAAGCCGGTGGTAAAGCGCGCGGGAGAAGAGATACTGGTACCGAAGAACACCGTGCACGGCATTCAGAACAGATCCGGCGCGCGCATCGGTATCCGCGTAACGTATGCACCGGCATCCGATACAAAACGCATGTTCGAGATCCTTACAGAATTGAATGCCGAAAAACCCGGCAGTGTGATGAACATGGTAAAATATTTCTACATCGCACCGCGCATCGGATTAAAAGATTTTTCCAATCCGCAGCCGGCATGGGTGGACAGCATGCTTAAAGGGGTGGCCGGTATCATGGGTGCTATAGGTGGATGGAAGCGGTATGTGCGGCGGTTTTCAACAGCTTCCTGAACAGCACTGGTTTACACCATACCCGCACTCACCAGATACTCCGCTATCTGCACCGCATTCGTAGCGGCGCCCTTGCGCAGATTATCGGCAACAATCCAGCAATTCAGCGTATTGGCGTGCGTATAGTCGCGGCGGATGCGGCCGATGAATACTTCGTCTTTGCCTTCGGCATTGAGCGGCATCGGATATACGCTGTGTGCGGGATCATCTTCTACGATCACGCCGGGTTGTTCGCGCAATAAGGTATATACTTCATTGAGATCGAAATCGCGGGCGAATTCCACGTTTACGCTTTCACTGTGCCCGCCGCTCACCGGCACACGAACGGTGGTGGCGCTAACAAGAATATTTTCGTCGCCCATGATCTTGCGTGTTTCGTTGTGCATTTTCATTTCCTCTTTGGAATAGCCGTTGTCGAGGAACACATCCACCTGCGGGATCACATTTTTGTCGATTTGATGCGGATACGCCGGGTTCTCAGCCACGCGGCAGCCGCTGCTGCGTTCAGTGTGCAGTTGCATGATGCCTTTTGCGCCAGAACCGCTCACACTCTGATAGGTGCTCACTACGATACGTTTAACGGTATATTGTTTATGCAGCGGAAATAGGGCGAGTACCATTTGAATGGTGGAACAATTCGGATTGGCGATGATCTTTCTGCCGTATTTGGCAATATCGCCGGCATTGATCTCCGGTACTACAAGCGCGCAGGTGGGGTCCATACGCCAGGCACTGGAATTATCCACCACCCAACAGCCGATCGCTTCAAATTTTGGCGCCCACTCCAGCGAGGTATTGCCGCCGGCGCTGAACAGGGCGATCTGCGGCTGCATGGCAAGGGCATCTTCCATGCTCACCACGGTCACATCCGCACCGCGGAACTTCACCTTTTTACCCACTGAACGTTCGGTAGCAACCGGAATGAGTTGCGTTACCGGAAAGTTGCGCTCTTCCAGAATGCGGCGCATCATTTGTCCCACCAAACCGGTGGCGCCTACTACTGCGATCTTCATGGTGCAAAGTTAAGGGAGTATGACGGATTCATTTCCGGTTTGTGTAGGCCGTCGCGTTTCGGCGGCATTCATTAACTTTCGGACTGAGAATGCGCCTGAAACCTGTATATACGCTGTTGCTGCTGCTGATGTGTCTGGCCGGGGCCCACGCACAGTCCTTCCTCGACGACTTCAACGACGGCGATCTGGCCGGTTGGGGTGGTACGCCGGAATTCTTTGTGGCAAATGCGAGCGGGGAGTTGCAGCTGAATGGCGACTGTGCCGCCGGCGGAGACCATTATATCTCGCAGAACCTGCCCACCCTGGACGCCGCTGAATGGTCGTTTCAGGTGCGCCTGGATTTTGACCCCTCCGCTTCCAATCACACACGTATCTTCCTGCAAAGCGATGTGCCCGATCTGAGCGGTGATGTGTACGGTTATTTCGTGCGCGTGGGCGAAGACGGCACCGGCGATGTGGTAAAATTGTGGCGTTCGAACGGTGCCTCTGCCAGCGTAGTGATCACCGGAGTTTCGAGTGTGGCCACCTCTCCTAACGTAGGTATTAAAGTTGTGCGCACGGTAGACGCCGAATGGCAGTTGTGGGTGGATGCCGATGGAGGAACGGATTATGTGCTGGAAGGGTCAGACGTGGATGACACCTACAACGGCGGCGCCTATGCCGGCATTTATTGCAATTATACCAGCACGCGCTGTGACAAATTCTTTTTCGACGATTTTTATATTAACCCCTTATACTTCGACAACACAGCTCCGGTATTGGATGCGATCACCGTGATCTCGTCGACCCAATTGCTGGCTGATTTCAATGAACCACTGGAAACCGTCACCGCTGAGACAGAAACATTTTATACGGTAACCGGAGGCGTGGGCAATCCGATTGATGCTACACAGGATGCTGATCCGTCTAAGGTGTTGCTTACGTTCGCTACGGATTTTCCGGAGGGTGAATTGCTGACGCTGGCGGTGAATGGAGTGGAGGATATCAGTGGGAATGCGACGAGTGGTGTGACGGGAACGTTTACGGTATTTACCATCCAGTACGCGGATGTGGTGATCAACGAGATCATGGCAGACCCTGAGCCACCCGTTGGTTTACCCAATGAAGAATATGTTGAATTATACAACACCACCGCAGCGAGCATTGACCTTACAGGATGTGCGCTCGCTGACGCCAGCGGCCCTTCCGACGCGTTCCCGACGTATATTCTTGCACCCGGAGCGTATGTGATCCTTTGTGATGATGGCAATGCGGATGCATTCGCTGCATATCCGAATGTGCTTCCGGTGAGCGGATTCCCGTCGCTGAACAATGATGGTGATGCACTTACACTGATCAATCCGGAGAGCGACATTCTGCATTCGGTCGCTTATACCAACACCTGGTATCAAAATGTGATCAAAGCCGATGGCGGATGGAGCCTGGAAATGATCGATCCGAATAATCCCTGTCAGGGAGAAAGCAATTGGACCGCTTCCGAATCACCAGTCGGCGGAACACCCGGAACAGAGAATTCCGTATTCGGCAGCAACCCGGATACCGAAGCTCCGCGGCTGATCAGTGTATTTCCGCAAACAGTGGATACCCTGCTGATCACATTCAGTGAAGCGGTACTGATCGAAAATATCCTGCTGAGTGATATTGCCATTACGGATGCTACCGGCGGAGAGATAGTGCTCAGTGAATTATTATTGGATGCCGGGCGGCCCGATGAGATCGGTGTGGTGGCCTCCATTGAATTATCGACAGGTGTGATCTACACGTGTACGGTAACGGGTGTGCAGGATTGCAGTGGCAACGTCATCGGCCTTTTTTCCTCCCTCTCCTTCGGCATACCGGAACCGGCAGCTGCAGGTGATGTGGTGATCAACGAGATCTTATTCAATGCCGTGACTGATGGTTTTGATTATGTGGAATTATATAATCGCAGCAGTAAGATCATTGACCTGAGTACGCTGACGATCGCCGAGCTGAAATTGCAGGACACTACGGTCGTGGATGAGTTCTCGGTGGTGAGTAGCGCCGGCCGTTTGTTGTTCCCCGGCAGATATGTATGTGCCACCGAAGACCCGCAACAGGTCGTCGCACAATATTTCACTGTTGACACAGGCAATTTTGTTGTGTCCGACATCCCGAATTTTACCGACGCAGAAGGTATTGCGGTATTATATGATGCAGCGCTAAATGAGATCGATCATTTGCATTATTACGACGACTGGCATTATGCATTACTGGAAGACGAAGATGGCGTTTCGCTGGAGCGCGTGAATTATGCATTCCCCACACAGGATGCGAACAACTGGCACAGTGCGGCATCGGACAAACATTTTGGCACACCGGGTTATCAGAATTCTGTTTTCGGTGAGATCGGATCAACGGCCGATCTGGGATTGGAGTATGCGGTTTTCTCACCTGATGGCGACGGTTATCACGACCTGCTGGTGATCACCTATAACACGGAAGTGGAGGGTTATACCGGCACCGTGCAGCTTTTTGATGCACAGGGGCGTTTGGTGCGGGGGCTTGTGAACAACGACCTGCTGGGCCGCGAAGGATTTTTTACCTGGGATGGTTTATCGGATGACGATACGGAAGCGCCATCAGGCATTTACATCGTTTATGCCGAGATCTTTAACCTCGAAGGCCGCGTGGAATCTTTCAAGATCAAGTGCACGCTCGTGCGCAGACAATGATCACTTTTCAATGATGTAAATGAGAAAGCGGAAATGCTGTGTCTATTCTCACAGCACTTCCGCTGACAATTACATTTATTTTACCACTACGCGAACACCTTCGCTGTGGCTGGTGAACTCCGGCGCATACATACATTGAATGGTGGTGATGCCATTGCTGAAATATCCTTTGTGTGTAACGCGCACGGGATATTCAAACACATATGTGCCTTTGCCGAGTCGCGACATAAAGAAATTCGTGCTGGCGTCTCCGGTGGCTTCGTAATAGCCGAGGCCATCCTGCCATTTGTATTGGCTCATCACATTCACCGGCTCGAATCCGCTGGCGCGCATATCTTTCATGTGCACATATTCCAGGTCGCGGTCAGAGCGCAACTCGATGCGCACTTTTACGAGATCGCCCACGGCCAGCGGAGTCTCTTCTGTAATGGATCGCAGCTGCGGACCGGTGGGTGTATTCACCTGCAGATACAATTGTTTCTTGAGCTGAAGGTTGGTAGACGCGGTGGTCACTTTGTCCATCTCCTCAAAATATTGCCAGTACATCGCGCCATAACTCAGTACGCTTCCGGCCGGAGGTGTAACGGAGACCTCACCAAGCGCAGGCCGTATATTGGTACCGAGCCAGTTTGTTTTAAAGTAGCCGGTGCCGAGTTCTGATTTCTCAGGTTGAATGACCGTGCCGCCGGCGCTGATCACGGCAAGTTCTTTTTGACTGAGCAGGTTGCTACCGCGCGACAATAACGCATAGCAGGCTTCGGCGGTGGCGCGTGTCGTTTTCCAGTCGCTGGTCTGTTTCTGTCGCAGCAGCCACACCTGCAGTGCGGTAACGGCTTCCGGATCGGCCGCGGCCTCGCCGAACACTTCCACCATCAGGGCCTGTGTTTCAATTGGCGCCTGATACCAGTAATAACCGGCCGTGTTCGATTTCCAGTACATGCCCATTTCTTCGGAGTGCAGGCTGTTCTCTTTCAGCGATTTAATGATATCGGCGGTTACTTTGGTGTTGCCGTTGCGATGCTGGATGAGCGCGAGCATGCCTTTTTCATATAAACCATATTTTGTCCACTGCGCAGCACTTTGCGCGAGGAAGTATCTACGCGCGTCGTCCTGTGCTGTCGTGAGCGGATACCGGCCGTCGGTAAAATAACTGGACGCGTATAAGTACTGCAATGTAAGGTTTCCGGGCACATAGGTTTTGAGGTCCACCTTGTTTTTGATGAGCTCGCGGTGGTCTTCTTCCATGCGTTCAGTGCAATAGCGCATCGCTTTATCCAGCATTTGCTGCATGCGTGCTTTTTCCGGCTGATCGCTCACGCCCAGTTGCTGGAGATGTGCCAGTCCGGTCACGATATATTGCGTGATATAGCGGTCGTCGGTATTACCCTTGAACCACGGCCATCCGCCATTCGGCAGTTGCATTTTTTCCAGTTTGTTCATCGCTCCACGCATTTCATTTTCCATGCGGTTGCGGTCGAACAGCAGTGCCACGCGTTTTTTGCGTTCAGTTTCATTTTGTGCCTGCAGCACCCAGGGGGTTTCTTCCAGCAGCAGGGATTTTAATTCCTGATTTTTCTCGAGGTTGCTGGAGAGTGATGAAGGGTTGGTCTTCCAGCTGTCGAAAATGCGCTGTATCTCCGGGTCGCTGTTCGCGATGTGGTAGGCGATGGCATTTGCATAATAGCGGTTAAATACCTGCTCTGCGCATTCGTACGGATATTCCATCATATACGGCAATGCCTGCACCGCATACCAGGCCGGGTTGCTGGTATACTCGAGTGTTACACTTTGGTGGCGCAGTGTGGATGACGCATTGCTGTTGAGCAGTTTCGTGAAGCTGAAATTTTTAGGCGCCGTGCCGCGTGTCCACAAGGGCAGTGATTCGGTGACCAGAATTTTATTGGATAATACAGGCAAAGCATTTTCCTCGCCGTCGCTGAAGGTGCCGTTACCGGCCTTCACGCGGTATACGATAGCGTCGATGCCTTCGGGCACGCGCACTTCCCAGCTTACCACAGTGCTACCTTTTTCAGGTGCAGTGAAGGAAACGGATGGTGTAAGGTTGCTGAAAGCGGCATCCACCACCTGCATGTTTCTCGCATTGAGCAGTTCCAGTTGTGCCTTGCCTGAGATGGCCTCTTCTGTCAGGTTGGATACACGGGCGGTGAGTATGATGCGGTCACCCTCGCGCAGGAAGCGCGGCATGTTAGGTTGTATCATCAGCTCTTTTTGTGTTACCACCTGCGCCAGAGCGCTGCCGGAAACAAGATCCTGTGTATGCGCGAACGCCATGAATTTCCAGGTCGTAAGTGCCTCGGGCATGGTGAAGCTGAAAATGATACTGCCGGTGCTGTCGGTCTGCAGTTGCGGATAGAAGAATGCCGTTTCATTGAAATTGGTGCGCAGCGGCATTGGTGCAAATACTGTTTCCTCATCCGGTTCGGCACCGTATTGTTCATCCATGATGAATGTTGTATCCGCGAAGCCCTTCATTACGGCCGCAGCCACCGGCATGGGGGCATTGCCTTTCTTATCGCTTATGATCATGACTGACTCCATCATCACGTCGCCACCGTCGAAGATCCCATCGGCGGCGATACCCGGTAAGTTGCGGAAGTGATAGTAGTAAAAACTCGGGCCGTATCCGAACCAGTTCAGAGCGTCATAGCGTATCGAAGGATATGCATACAGGTATACCGGATCTCCGCGTCTCCACGAAAAACTACCGGCATTGCCCACCATGCCGCTGAGGAACGTGCTGTAGAAATAATTTTTTCGCCAGCGTATCTTTTCCCAGTAGGGTTCTCCGCTCAGGGCATCGAGTGAGGCATCGTACATGGAGGCGAGCAATTCTGCTGCCACCGCTTCGCTTTTATTTCCGCTGATGCGGACCTTCCAGGTTTCCTGTGCGCCGGGCTGCAGTTTATCGCGATGTGTTTCCAGCGTTACCTGCAGGTCTTTGTTATCCCAGGGAACGGCGATATTGCAGCTGATGACATGAAAAGTGCCGTCCTTCATAAGGGCGATAGCAGCCATCATGCCGCCCCGGTCCGCTTCGGTAACGGGTATCTCCATATCCATGCTGTTGCCGAAGTCTGCCTTGCCGGCCTTCTCGGTCAGTTTAACCCAGGATGTACTCACAGAGCCGTCGCCACGTGTAATGGAAACGAGTGCTTTTACATCGCGGGCGCTGCTGCCGAAATTGATGAGGGCATTTTCGCCGGGTTTCGATTTGATGTTCTCTGTTGATGTGAAAAGGTAGTCCGGCACGGCGGTATAAGCACCGGGAGCCAGCACCTCAATGGTCTTTGCAGATGAGATCTCAATACCGTTCTTGTCAATGGCTGTGATCTCCACACGATATTTTCCGGTCTTCAGACCTTTCAGTGGTATTTGGAGGGAATCCTGTTGTGCGGTGTTCCAGTTGATACGGGCGGTTGCAGCGCCTTTTTTCCAGAATTCAGGCATGGTTTCGTAGCGGTATTCATCTTTGGGAAACAGCGTGCGGAATTCTTTTTCCGTGAACAGATAAATATCCGGTTGATCCCAGATACGCGGACGATACAATTGTTTGGGCGTTTCCAGCGGATAGATGACCAGGGTTCCGGATGCATCCAGGTCTGTGCCGTTGAGATTTGCAGTGTGCAGCGTAAGGTAAGGGTCAGCCGTATTGGCATATACATTTTTCCATGCGGCGTCAATGCGCAGGCTGTGATAGCCGATGCTCACCGATGTTTGTGTGCTGCGTGTTTCACCGGAGGCGTCGGTGATGTCGGCATACACGGTATAATTGAATTCCGGCAGCGATGCGCGGTCGATGGAGAGGTCCGGTGCGGCTTTGAAAGGGATAATGAATTTGCCTTCGCCATCTGAGCGCACGGTACCACTGGTGATCTCGGTCTCGTTGCTGTAATAGGGCTGACGGAAATAAAAGTGATCAAAGTAGGGAAAGCGTGCGGTGCGTACCACGCGATACTGCACCTGCGCATTATCGATAACGGCGCCGCTGTATGCGGTTGCTTTTCCCTGCACCCGCACGGTATCGTTCACGGCAAAGTCGCCGCTGAGCGGATCCATTTCTGCCTTGAAGGTGGGGCGCTTGTATTCTTCCACGCTGAAGTAAGTGGCGTTATGTTCATTTTGTATGCGCATGGAGCCTGTGAGCACGCCAACCGGAGCGGTAAAGCTTCCGGCAAATGAACCGTAGTCGTTGGTGGTGAGTGTCTGCTCAGCGATCAACTGACTGTTCACGTCGTAAAAACGAACAGTGGTCTTGTAGGCGCGCACCACTTCTTTTTTGGTGCCCTGTTCGTCAGAGGAAATGACAATTCCCTTGAAATAAATGGTTTGTCCCGGACGGTAGATACTCCTGTCGGTAAAGAACAGGGTGTTCGTGTAAGTCTGCTCCCGGCGTTCCTGTTGTTTGGTGATGTAAAAGTTTCCCTGCGACTCCAGCTTGTCTTTGCCATTGGTCAGCCGGAAACCAAATTGTAAATAATCGCGGATAAGCGGATCCCTCACTTCGAACATACCGTTTGCATCCGTGGTATAGGTTTGAAGGTTGTTCCTTTTGTATTTACGGGAGAAATAATCATAGTCATCTTTATACGTCTGCACTTTAACGCCTTTCAGCGGATGCCCGCTTGTGCGGTCCACCACATAAAAACGCTTGAAGCTTTCGTTGTAACCGCTTCCGCTGTTGGTGATATAGGCCAGATCGGAAACCCAGAAGGGGCTGATCTCCCAGATGCCGCTGTCGACCGCGCCGGCTACAGAGGCGGTAACCGCAAAATAACAACCGTAAGGCAGCGGATCGATCTTTACTTCGGTAACGTGCGTATGATGGTCGCCGGATTCCGGTAACACCTGCGAGAATTGCTGTACTGCTTTGAGTTTGTTTATCGCCTGCATTCTCTCATCCTCTTCCATGCGCGGAATTTCCGCGAGTGCCTCAGGCGTTGCTTCCAGAATGCGTATGTGTGCAGTGTCGACGTTCCGATATTCCACGCTCAGGCGGAATGGTGCACCGGGTGTGTTCACATTATAGGTGTCGGTGCGCAGCATGGGCTGCAGGATCAGTGCGCGCAGGATTTGACATTGTTTGGTGCCGAAGGCCTCCGGGTGTGCGGCGATCGCTTTGTCGATATACTGCAGGGCGATCTGATTTTCTGTTTTGTATTGTTTGCCTTCCAGCCTGTCGAAGCCGGCGGCCTTGGTGTGATGCCATTCGGCGATCAGGTAGGTGATGCGTGCAGAAGAGCTGTCGCGACCATATTGTTTTTCATCGCGTTCCAGTGCGCGCAGATACAGCGAATCGCGGTTGTCGACCACCGCGTCGTTGTTGGCGAACATATAGCGCTGAATATTCAGATCGATGAGCACATCCGGATACGGATCGTACAAATGCATGGTGGTCAGATCCTGCAGCAGGCGTACAGCCAGCAGTTTCATGGATGCCGGTTCGTTACCGGTGAATGTGAATCCGGCAAATTGCTTGGCATCCTCAAAGATGACCGGATGGTCGATGTGAAAGGTATAGGCCGGTTGTGTAAGGTAGGCTTCGTCGTTGCTCAGAAAGGTGAACGCCCGCTGGCCCAGAAAGTCGAACAACGTAGGACGCAGGAAACGTCCATAGTCGTCGCCGCTCACCAGAATGTCGGCATATTTTTTCACCGATATTTTTTTCAAGGCTTCGCGGTCGGCGACAGAAGCGGTATACAGCTCCATGGTCTTGCGATGAAGTGCGGCGATATCCCACGTAGCGATATCACCTCCCAGCGAATCAGCCACCGGTGTGCGGTTGGTGAATTTCCAGCGGTTCTCGGTATAATAATTCCAATACGTTTCTGCCAGCATGCTTTGCAGGATGTTCTTTTCCGGGAATGCCGAAACGCGGAGCTCATCCTCGATGACACGCATCGACTTTTCGGTGCCGTCCTCTTCCAGGAGCTGCACATATTTTGCGCGGTAGATCGTGGATTTGAGAATTTGCGGGCCATTCTTTTCGGCCTTAGCATGGTTATAGATCTCACCTACGATCTCCTGTGCGGATCTCGGGAGTTGCAGGCCATCCAGGGAGTCTACGGCCTTCCAGGCGGCTTCATAGCCTTTCCAGTCATAAGCCGGGTTGTGCCATACAGTTGCCACGGCAGCCCATGCGGTGCCGGCGGCGATACCTAATCCAATTAACCAGTGTTTGATCGACATATCGTTGATTCTCTGTTTTCTAATTTACACCAAACCGGTGTATCCTCTATAATAAGATGCGCGGTTGTGCTCTTTTACACAATCTGCATACCAAACGGATGCGCGATGTTCCTTCAGCGGGTATGTTTACGTTATGGTGACACGCTGAGTGCGCAGATAATATAACAGTCCCACATCGATCCAGGCATGCGCCGCCATTGCCGAGGGTAACCCGAACATCACGTCCAGGTAGCCGAAGCCGGCGCTGACCAGCGTGAGCAGCATGCCATATATGAACAAGGGACGGTTGAGGGGATTCAGATAGCCGTGCATCAGCACAAAGATGACAGCGGTTGGCCAGATGCCCAGAAAGGGTTGTATGCCGCCGCGGAACAACAGCTCCTCGCCTATGCCGGCGCAGATCGACAGCAACCAAATATGGATATGCCCCACGCGATATTCTACCATCAGCCGTGCAAAGAACTGGCGGGTGTTCTCCATCCATGCGGCGCGCAGCAGCAGGATGAGCACCGGCAGGGTGAGCGCTGCATAGAGAGTCCCGATGCCTATGCTTTTGAACAGTGCGGCAGGACTGAGTTGGAGCAGCGCCTGGAAATTCTGGGGGTGGAAATAGTGCATCACCACCACACCGATGCCGCCGAGGCCGAAGAGCGTGATCGCTATGGCGAGGTTGAGTCGGAGGGAGTGATTGGGGGCCGGGGGGATCAAGCGGGCGGTTTTCGGTAAAATTAAGGCATCACACGTTGGCAGGGTTTAAGTTGCTGCTCTTTATCTATGAAATAGATACAAGGTCATTGACAACGTATAAGAAATAACAACCGAAGCGAGCAAGATCACCGGCGAGCGCCACCCTTGGTTGGTGGGCGCGGTAATGGTAATTAACGACAGTTTGAACAGCGTGCCGTTTGCCCAATTATTTTACCCAGCGGATGGTAGTATTGCCGTCTTGTTTTGAGCTGGTGCTCATGCCCTGATAGCTATCGCTTACCTGCATGTACTGGTGAACTTTCATCACGATAGGCCAGCCGGTTGCTTCATCGATCTGTCCGGTGCCGTTGAGGCCGGCGTTGAATTTGATCTTGTCTACCTCTGCGGCCATCTCAGGAGGTAATTGTGATTTGTCTACCGACACTACCGTATTAAAATTGATATAGGCCACACCCTCTTTTCTATCAGCCAGTGTATAGGTCGTGGCGAGAATGATGGGCACACCCTGCAGAACGGACGGCGCGTCAAAACTCCATGTGTCGCCGATCTTCACCGGGTTGTCGGGGTAATTCACGAAGTAATATTCGAGGTTGTCGGTAGGTGAGCCCACGTTGGCGGCGATCATTTGTTCGGGCACCTGAGCGCCAACGATATCCTTGATCTTTTTGATGATCTTTTCATAGCCTTCCACATCCGTGCTTTCGCCTTTCGGACTCATCAGCAGGGTGAGCGGTGCATTCACGAGACAGTCCTCTATCTTGCGGTTGGTCTCATCATCGGGGTTGCTCATGGGTTTGCCGTAGTTGTAGGTGAGCGTGCCGGAGTCGTCTTTTACGGTCTTGCGCGCATCGGTAACGGTGAATTCCAGCTTTACGAGTGCTTCCGTGCTTTCTTTCACCACCAGTTTTGCCTTGATCCATTTGGTAGAGCTCGCTTTGATGCGCAGGGTGTCCATGGTCTCGTCAGAGGAGAAATTGGAGCTGTTCTCCACGATAAATACAGTACCCACGGCGGGCTTGAGGCGCAACAAAACTTCTTCATCGGCAACAGGACTGTTCAGGTTAACAGCCACGGCCGTGTCGCCGTTCTGCACGTCGGCAGTGTCGGCGCTTTGTGTATCTTTATCGTCGGCCTGATCTTGCTTACAGGCGCTGAAAATGCTGAATAAGCAAACAGGAATGAGGAGAAGCCATTGGCGGAAGGAATGCATGTGAGCGATTAACGTGATGAATGGCAGCAAAACTACGGGAATACCATGGAAAGTACAGCGCGCAATACAGAATCCTTTAGGAAGGCATATGCCGGTTTGAATGACGGTCAGCGCAAGGCTGTGGATCAGGTGGAGGGCCCCGTGCTGGTGATCGCCGGCCCGGGAACCGGAAAAACACAGATCCTCGCCGTGCGCATCGGCAAGATATTGATGGACACGGATGCCATGCCGGAGAATATCCTGTGTCTCACGTATACGGATGCCGGTACGGTGGCGATGCGGAAGCGACTGCTGGAATTTATCGGCACCGATGCACATCGTGTACACATTCACACCTTCCACGCTTTCTGTAATGATGTGATACAGCAGCACCTCGACTATTTCGGTAAGCGCGAGCTGGAACCGATCACCGACCTCGAGAATGTGATGCTCATCGAGGACCTCCTGTCGTCACTGCCGCCCGGCCATCCGCACAGAAAACTCAAGGGCGACCTCAGCTTTGAAGTGGTGCGCATGAACAACCTGTTCCGCCTGATGAAAGAGGAGGACTGGGATGAGATGCGCATCAGTGCGGCCATCGACATCTATCTTGCCGATCTGCCAAACCGCGAGGAGTATATTTATAAGCGGGCAAACGCCAAGGCCGGCATCCGCGTGGGTGATCCCAAAACGGCCAAGATCAGGGAGGAGACGGAAAGGATGGAGAAACTGCGCTCTGCCGCTGCCCTGTTCCCGGAATACAACAGGCGCATGCGCGCGATGGGGCGTTATGATTACAGCGACATGATCCTGTGGGTGGTGAAGGCATTCCGCGACACTTCACCGGAAGGAGAGAACATGCTGCGCGCCTATCAGGAGCGATTCTTATATATACTGGTGGATGAATTCCAGGATACCAACGGCGCACAGAATGAGATACTGCAAAGCCTGATCAGTTATTGGGAGGTACCCAACGTGTTTGCCGTAGGCGACGATGATCAGAGTATCTATGAATTCCAGGGTGCGCGCGTGCAGAACATCCTGGATTTTTATCAGGCGTACGCCAAACACATGGAAGTGGTGGTGCTCACCGATAATTATCGATCACATCAAAGCATCCTCGACGCGAGCAAGGTGGTGATCGCGCAGAATCAGGACAGGCTGATCAATAAACTGCAAGGATTATCTAAAGACCTGCGTGCCGCACATCCCGGCAGACAACATGTTACCGAACCGCGTGTGACAGAATACATCACTGAGGCGCAGGAACATGCCGGCATTCTGGAAGACATCGAAACACTACTCGCCGGCGGCGTTAAGCCGGAAGATATTGCCATACTTTATTACAAGCACAGCCAGGCTGATACGCTGATCAGTGCCGTACAACGCAGAGGCATTCCCTTCCAGGTAAAAAAGAAGACCAATGTACTCGAGGTGCCGGTGGTGCAGCAGATGCTGAATATTCTGAATTATCTGGAGGAAGAAGCGCAACGTCCGCACAGCGCCGAACACCGCCTGTTCGAGATCATGCATTATCCGTATTTCGATATTCATGTGCATGATATAGCCGCATTGTCGGCATGGATCGCTTCGCGGCGTGATGATACGATCACCTGGCGAACGGTACTGTCCGATCCGGATATGCTGCGCGGTATTCGTTTGCGCAGTCACGAGGCACTGCTGCAGTTTGAGAAGAAACTCAGCCACTGGCTGCAGGAAACATTCAACCTCACTCTGCAGATGCTGTTTGAAAAAGTGCTGAACGAGAGCGGGTTGTTGCAGTATATCCTGAAGCAAAGCGACCGCACCTTTATGCTGGAAGCGATACACACGCTGTTCGGACATATTCAGGCCAGCGCATTGACACATCCGCGGCTCACCGTGAAGGACTATATGGAGGTGCTGGATCAGATGGAGTTGCACCAGCTTCCGCTGCAGATACAGCGTTCAGGAACTAAACAGGGCGGCATACAATTCATTACCACGCATTCCAGCAAGGGACTCGAATTTGAATATGTATTCCTGATGGGCTGCACCAGCAATAACTGGGATGCCTCCAGAGGAGGCAACAGCAAATTCAGCATGCCCGACACCCTCACTCTCAGCAATGAAGAGAATAAACTGGAAAGCATGCGCAGGCTTTTTTATGTGGCCATGACGCGCGCCAAACAGCATTTATATATTTCTTATGCCGCGCATAATAACGACGGCAAGGAGCTTCAGGCATCGCAGTTTGTTGCTGAATTATTGGCGGGCACTGACCTGGTTGTTCAGCAGCGCACGGTCGATGCAGCCGTGATGGAGAGTTATCAGATCACGGCACTGTTGACACCGCCACCGGTGGAAGTGGAATTATTCGACAAAGAATATATCGCTTCCAGGCTCGAGAATTTCACCCTCAGCGCCAGCAAGCTGAATGCGTATTTACATTGCCCAGTAGCATTTTATTTCAACCACATTGTTAAAGTGCCTTCCGCGAAAAGTGATACGCTCGCTTTTGGTAATGCCATTCACGTTGCCCTGCATAAGCTGTATACGCGCATGAAGGAAGATCCGCGCGGAGCCTGGCCTACACAGGAGGTGTTCATCGGGGACTTCATCCGCGAGATGCAGCGCACCGAAGATGCCTTCACGGAAAAACAATTTGTGAACCGCGTGGAACTGGGCAGGCAACTGCTCACTGATTTCTACGAAACGCGTGTGCCGCATTTGAATAAGATAGCCGTAACGGAATATCTCGTGGGCAAGGCTGTGGTGGATGGAGTGCCCATCACCGGACGCCTCGACAAGCTGGAGTTCCACGGCAAGCAGGCGCATGTGGTCGATTATAAAACAGGAGGCGTAAGCAGCGGACGGAGAAAGCTGGATCCTCCGAGCGAGAAGGAGCCTGACGGCGGCGAATACTGGCGACAGATCATTTTTTATAAGATACTGCTCGACAGCCAGAAGCAGAAAGACTGGGTGATGGTGAGCGGGGAGATGTTATTCCTGGAGCGCGATGACAAGGACGAACCGTTCTCCCGCCGATTTGAAGTTACGCCGGAAGAGATCGGTGTTGTGAAAGCACAGATCAAAGACACGTATAAGCGCATCACGCAACTAGAGTTTTCACCGGGTTGCGGTAATGAGGATTGTGATTGGTGTAATTTCATCAAGACCTATTCGGCAATTACTTAAGTTATCGATCAACACAAAGCAACGCTCATGAAATGGAAAACGCCGGCGATATTCGCCCTGCCCTTTGCAGTCATACTTGTGATTTTTTTGCTTGGGGCAAAAGATTTTTTTAAGCCGCATACTCCTGATGTTAATGAACAGCGATATGTCCATATCACCTATGCACAGGCTGTTAACGGATATCAGGTGTCTGTAGACTGGATGCCATTGACTGAATATTATGGGTCTCTTGTAGGGCCTGCCATCCTGAGTTTTGAACAAGGCGATAAATCCTTTACGGTCACGAATAATTACTTTGCCTTACCGCTTACATGGATAGATGTGATCATGGATTCCAATGGCATGGTGAGCAGGGTACTGGAGCCCGGACTGCAATTGAATTATCGTGTTCCTCCCGGAAAAGAACCGGCTCTTATAGCTTTTGAGGAGCCTTTTTTCTTCCTGGACCTCAATTTTGACAATAAAATGGAGTTGATCTGTGCGCTCACCGGCCAGGCCCAACGGGGTGGAAGGCAGTTTGAGGTGTATGATTTTGACGACTGGGGGAATATTTCAGATGCATCATCTCAGATCACACATGAAGAACCGTATGATCAGCTTGACGATTTTTCTGATCTGGATAGAAAGAAAAAAGAAATACACCTGTACGGGTCAGGTGGTATGTGCAGTAATTCATATGAAACGTATAGCCTTGTTGAAGGCCCTTATCAAAACGCTTATCAGCTCACCCAGGTGATCAGGGAGGAGCGGGATGATGCCCGAAGCAAGTGTTTTGCCCACACGTATTCGGTAACGCCACAAAAGGAAACATTGGTCTCTACCAAAGAGCTTAAATAGGCAAATAGTATACTTTAGATCAGATTTTCCTGAAGGAGTGTCAATGCGAATTGCCACATATAGTTATACGAACATTATAAACCCTATCACTTGCAAGCAGCCATTCATACCCGATACGGTCCGCCGGAAGTTGTTTCCGTTCGCGAAGTACCTACACCCGTTCCCGGAGACAACGAGGTGCTCATCCGTATACACGCCGCTTCGGTGACCAGGACAGATGCCGGTTTCCGCAGTGCGGAATATTTCATTTCACGTTTCTGGAGTGGGTTGTTCCGTCCGCGTGAGCAGGTGCTGGGCTGTACGTTCGCGGGAGAGATCACGGCTGTCGGGTCACAGGTGACTAAATATGCGGTGGGCGACCGGGTATTGTGTCACGACGATAAACATTTTGGCGGACATGCGGAATATGCGTGCAAGCCGGAAGGAGCAGCGATGGCCAGCATTCCACAGAACTGCGGATATGTGGAAGCTGCCGCCCTGACCGAGGGTGCCGTATACGCGATCAATGACATCCGCGCAGCGAAAATAACCGCAGGGGATCATGTGATGGTGTACGGTGCTACCGGAGCCATCGGATCATCCGCAGTACAAATATTGAAACATTTGGGTGCTCATGTTACCGCCGTGTGCGGCTCTGCACATGTGGAGGTGATGCGCTCGCTGGGCCCCGACCTCGTGGTGGATTATCAGACGGAAGATTATACCGCTGTGGACCTGCGCTATGATCTGGTGTTCGATGCCGTGGGGAAGTCGTCGTTCGGAAAATGTAAACGCATACTGAAGAAGAACGGTTGTTATATCTCCACGGAATTGGGCAGGAACGGACAGAATGTGTGGTTCGCGCTTTTTAAACCCTTCATGGGCAGTAAAAAAGTATTGTTCCCGATACCGGTTTATGATCAAAATCTGATCCAATATATTGTCACGCTTGCCGAACAAGAGCATTACAGGCCGCTCATTGACAGAACATATCCCTTACAGGATATTGTGGAAGCGTATCGATACGTAGAAACAGGAAAAAAGCTCGGCAACGTAGTAGTGACGATGAACAATTGATCGCTCATACATCTGGATAAAGTAAAATAACCATGAACATCAAACATCCATTTACCGCACATCCCTGGCACGGCATACCGGTTGGCGCGCTGGCACCGGATATCGTGAATGCCTTCATTGAGATCGTGCCTACCGATACGGTCAAATACGAGATCGATAAAGAGAGTGGATTTTTGAAGATCGACCGGCCGCAGAAATATTCCAATGTATTGCCGTGTATGTACGGATTCATTCCGCAGACCTATTGCGGCGCTGACGTGGGCGCGTATTGCAGCGAGCGCACGGGTCGGCAGGGCATAGCCGGTGATGGCGATCCGCTGGATGTATGTGTGTTCACCGAGCGCAATATCCCGCATGGCAACATCATCGTACCGGCGAAGCTGATCGGCGGATTCCGGATGATCGACGGCGGGCAGGCTGATGACAAACTGATCGCCGTGCTGCCCTTCGATGAGATTTATTCTGCCTGGGATGATATTGACCACATGCCGGAGTCGCTGCGGGAAAGGCTGCGTCATTATTTTCTGACCTACAAGGCCATGCCCGGCATGCCGAACAAGGCAGAGATCACCCATATCTATGATCGCGTGGAAGCCCATCGCGTGCTGGAGGCGGCCATACGTGATTATGCCACATTGACCTGACCAACCCGCCATTTATGTTAACTTCGTGTGAGCGAAAAGCAAACACCAGATCAAGTTAACATTCCGGTGAGCAACCAGTTACCTGCCATTTGCGTCTTCTGGGATAGTATCCCCCGTATGAGAACACATGCCTTTGTGGTATTTGTGGCGTTATGGCTGTGCGCGGCACCGTTGTTAGCCCAGGCTCCCGATAAACCCCATATCGTATTCATCATCGCTGATGATCTCAACGATTACACCACCACCTTGCAGGGCCAGCCCCAATGTCTTACACCGAATATTGAACGCCTCGAATCCTGGGGCACCACATTTACGAATGCGCATTGTTCCTCCCCGCGTTGTGCGCCATCCCGCGCCAGCTTCATGACCGGAAAAGATGTGGACTATACGCAGATCTATAATAACAATGCGTGTAAACCGTTCCGCGATTATTTCACCCCGGCGAAAAACAATGAAGAGGTGTTCACGCTGCCCGAAATATTGAAAGACTCCGGCGGATACTACACCTATGGACTTGGCAAACTTGAGCACTGCTGGGATACGTATCCCGATCTGGATACCATAGTGACCGATGCATGTGCACGGGCATTATCCTGGAGCCGGTACAGCTGGTTTTACGGAGGCGAGGAAACAACGGTGCGGGTGATCGGCGACGACAACAATGCCGGCGTGGAAAGTTTCGGCTGGGCGCCGGTGAACGATACGCTGGAGCCATATATGTATGATCATCGCGCAGTGGATTCGGCCGCGGCTTTTTTCAGAGCATACGCAGATGATGCCTCCATCGCCTGCGACCGCCCTTTCATGCTGATGCTCGGCATGCGCAAGCCGCATATTCCTCTGTATGTGCCGGAGAAATATTTTGATGCGGATTATGTGGAGGATTATTTTCAATATCCGATGGACATCCCGTATAACTCGCCGGCAAACACCTTTCCGTATAACGGGTTTGTAATGCCGCCGCAACCGGATTCCCTGTATGGCGATTATTACGATCTGCCGGAAACCGGACTGGCGCAATTTATGGCCGCGTATGACAGTGTGTATTTTTATATGCTGCAGGAGATAGAGAATCTTGATTCACTTCCTGCGCTTTTACCCGGACTCACCGAAGAGGAACGGCATGCCGCCATGCTGCAGATCATCAGCGCTAATGCAGCCATGGCCTATGTGGCAGCCGTGCGGTATCTCGACGTTCAGGTGGGCAGGCTCATCGACAGCCTGAGTGCATATCCTGAATTGTTCAACAACACCATTTTCATTTTTACCAGCGACCATGGTTTTTCACTTGGCGAAAAACGCCACTGGAAAAAAGGCACAATGTGGGAGACCGACCAGCGCATTCCGTTCGTTATCGCCGACATGCGTGCGCCGGTATCGCGCGTGTCAGATGCTTCCGTGAGTTTGCTCGATGTGTTTCCTACCGTGTGCGACCTCAGTGCTACCGCATATCCTGTTTTTAGCGACGGCACGCCGTATCTCGACGGTATTTCGCTGACGTCGTTCATCACGGAAGACGGCTATGGCTGGACGCGGCCGGCGTTATCCACTTTCAAGGAGTTTTATCCGAATCAGCTCGGCTGTAACCCCACATATTCCATTCGCGATAACCGCTTTCATTATATCCGCTATCGGTCGAACGGCGCTCCGGGGGAAACGGCGTGTGATGAAGAGGGTAGCTTTTTTGAGGAAGAGCTCTATGATATCGGCCACTACCGCGAAACAGATCCCAACGAGTGGAACAATCTGGCTGCGGATACAAATTATGCGCAACTGATCCACTACCTGCAGCAATGGCTGCCCGACAGCGCATTATACCTTCAGCAAACCTATACGGCCGAGATCGTGCATGACGCCTCCGTCTGTTTTCTGGATGCGGCCGACACGCTGCACCTTTCACTGAGTTTGAAAGACACCTCAGGTGCACTGATCACACTGCCGCCTACCTTTACCTGCACCTGGAATACACCGCTGCTGGATACACTTTTCGCCGGAACGGAGGTCGCTTTCCCCATGGCGTTGCTGCCCGACAGCATCTATGACAACAACGCGTTCATGATCTGGTATGTGCAGGTGACCGACACGAACGATGTGGTGCGCGCACTTGATCTGCATACATTTTTTATTGATCCGGCAAACACACCTTCGATCTCGTTCACCGTTGCGCAGTTAGATCCTGCTACCGTGCAGGTACAGGACATTGTCCTAACGGGCACTTATGACAATGTGCTGTGGGACTTCGGCGATGGAAATGTTTTTGATGTAGATGTGCCCGGTCCGTATACATATATGGAGCCCGGTCCGCAGGTGATCACCGGCACACTGGTATATGGCACAGACGATATGTGCACAACGCAATATGCTGTTGAAGCATCTGCACAGTTATTTACACCGGAGGATGGTCCTGCCCTGTGGGTGTATCCCAACCCCTCATCCGGCGCATGTTACCTCGCGATGGACATGCCGGTCGCCGGCGGACAGCTGCGTGTGTTTTCTGCCGGCGGCGCTTTGGTGTATGCCGAAGCATTCGCTGCCGAACATTGGTCAGGGCGCATGATCCGCCTGCCGGAACTGCCCGCAGGCTTGTATCATTTGCAATTGACAGCGGATAATTTTGCCGACACCGTGCCGCTGATACTGATAGACCCCAACAGCAAACGATAAATACCACATGAAAACCATTCGCGCATATTACATCCGCATCCTGATGGCAGCCCTGCTATTGGTGACAGGGCAAGCAGCGGTGCAGGCACAAACATCGCCGCCCAATATCATCTTTCTGATCATCGACGACCTCAACGATTATACTACTGCATTAAAGGGCCATCCGCAAACATTCACACCCAATATCGAGCGACTGGAGGATTGGGGAACGACCTTTACGAATGCGCATACCTCCTCGCCCAAATGCGCACCTTCGCGCACCAGTTTTATAACGGGAAAAGATCTGGCGTATACACAAGTGTATAACAACCTCGCCTGCAAACCCTTCCGTGAATACTTTTCTGATGATGATGATAACGAGGAGGTGTTCACGATGCCCGAATATTTCAAGGATCACGGCGGCTATTTCACGTACGGCATCAACAAGATCAATCATTGCTTTGATACCTATTTTGATTACGACAGCCTTACGGAAGATCCCTGTTTAAAACAACTCAGTTGGAGTAAATACAGTTTGTTCATTGCCGGAGAGGATTCGCTGGTACGTACATATGGCAATGATAATAATGATGGCACTGCGGGCTTGGCATGGACGCCGATCCCCGACAGCATGGAAACACATATGTACGATCATCGCGCTGTGGATACGGCCGCGCAGTTCTTCCGCGCGTATTCAGATGGCACGCTCGATGCATGTGGTAAACCATTCTTCATGTATGTGGGCTTCCGCAAACCGCATGAGCCTTTCTTTATCCCGGAAAAATATTTCAACCCGGAATATTGCTACGACCTGTATCAGGATCCGCTGGACCTGCCATTCAATGAACCGGAGAATGTATATCCGTTCAACGGTTTTGTAATGCCGCCTCAGCCCGACACGATCTATGAAGATTTTTTCCATTTGCCGGAAGGCGGCCTCGGACAATATATGGCTGCATTTGATTCCGTGTATTTTGATATCCTGGAAGAGATCGAAGACATGGATACACTACCAAATGTTGCCGATGGTCTTACGGAAGAGCAGCAGATAGAGATCCTGCATCGTGTGCACAGCGCCAATGTGGCCATGGCCTATGTGGCCGCCGTACGTTATCTCGATGCACAGATCGGCCGACTGCTCGACAGCCTCGCTGCGTATCCGGAACTGATGAACAACACCATTCTGGTATTGGCCAGCGATCACGGGTTCAGCCTTGGCGAAAAAAGACATTGGGAGAAGGGTGCGTTGTGGGAAACAGATCAACGTGTACCGCTGATCATTTCCGACATGCGCGCACCGCTCGAACAACAGGTGTCAGCACCGGTGAGCCTGCTGGATATTTTTCCTACGCTGTGCACGATGGCCGATATTCCTATGCCGGAATTCACCGATGGCACTCCGTATCTCGACGGGCAGGACCTCTCGCCACTGCTGGCAGAACCGTCGCGCAACATGGAACGTCCGGCATTGTCGGCTTATAGGGAACGCAACACCGCACAGCTGTCATGCCGTCCGCAATATTCACTGCGCACCGACCGGTTTCATTATATCCTGTATACATCGAATGGTCCGGAGGGATCACTGGATTGTGATCCGCTGAATTATTATCACGAGGAAGAATTATATGAGATCGGTGTTGCACGGGAAACAGATCCGAATGAGTGGAATAATCTTGCCTATGATCCTGATTATGCGCCGGTGATTGAATATCTGCAACAGTGGTTGCCCGACAGCGCGCTTTACCTGCAGAAAAATTTCACTGCACGCGTCCGTCCCGTCACTACCGAGTGTTTATTGGACACAAGCGATGTGATCGATCTGTCGTTCGATATGTATGCAGAGGATGGCGTCGATATTACGCCACCGGATAGCTTTATCTATGTATGGTCCAACAACCTGAGCGACACGCTGCTGTATGGCACCACTGCTGAATTTCCGCTGCATGCTTTGCCGGATTCGATGTATGCAACTCACGACCGCATGATCTGGTATCTGCATGCGTATAATGCCGGCGGTGTTGCACGTGCATTTGATATGCGCTATGTGTTTCTCGATCCCGCAAGCGCGCCGCATGTATCCTTCGACCTGGTGCGCATCGATTCATTGACCGTTGCCGTTACCGATATCGCGTTCAGCGGAACTTACACGAACGTAGTCTGGGATTTTGGCGACGGCGTCCTCCTCGATGCCGACATCCCCGGTCCGCATACCTATGCCGACGACGGCGCGTATCCCGTCACCTGCAACTTGTATTACGGCAACGCCGCCACCTGTGTAGACACGGAAACGCGGGTGCTCAGCATTCTCGATGATGAGGATCTGATGGCCGGGGCATTGACCGTGTATCCCAATCCGTCAGATGGCACCATCCACGTGGCAGCAGAAGAACCCTTCAACTGGGGCAGCTTTCGGTTGTATGATATGTCCGGTCGTTTGGTTTTTGAGGAAAATGTACCCGCCGGTCCGATATATGATTATTCCCTCCACCTCAGCGGTCTTGCCCGGGGAGTATATGCATTGCAGTATGTCAGCTTCGGCACCGCGCTTACCGCCCGCGTGATCATTTTCGGCTCCTAACGCAGTTTCACACGCCTGTCCCTTATCAGCACTAACGGCGTTCAGGGCAGTTGGATCATTATCGCATGGTGATGAAGGTCAGCATTTGACATGCCGACAATTCCGTATTTTCGTGCATATCCTGAATTATGGCGGACAAAGCGAGTTTATATGCACCCCTGCTGGTAGAAACGGCTTGGGAGGTGTGCAACCAGGTGGGTGGAATTTATACGGTAGTGCGAAGCAAGGCGCCGGCCATTGTCGACAAGTGGGCGGGCAACTATTGCATGGTCGGCCCGTTGATGAGCAGCAGGCTGCCGGCCGAGTTTGAAGAGGTGTTCGAATACGACGATCAGTTCGGCGCTGCTGTGCTGGAGATGCGCAAGCAGGGGTATGAGATCTACTATGGCCGCTGGCTTACCGACGGCAAGCCGAAAGTGATCCTGATGCCGCCGGCGCAGATGATGGATAAGATCAAGGACATCCGCACTTCGCTGTTACACGATTTCAAGATCAATATTTTCAATCCCGACGAACTGCTTACGCAGGTGATCGCATTCGGTCAGGTGGTAACACAATTTTTTATCACCCTGGAAGGCCTCGCGAAAGGTCGTCCGGTGATCGCGCATTTTCATGAGTGGATGACCGGCATGCCTATAGGGCCCATCCGCAAAGAAGGGCTGAAGATCAAGACCGTGTTCACCACGCATGCTACCCTGCTGGGGAGATATATCGCCGGCAATGACGAGAACTTCTACCGCAACCTGAGCAACTATGACTGGCTGCAGATGGCGCAGAAGTTTTACATCGAGCCGCAAACGCGACTCGAGCGATTGGCAGCCAATGATTGTGATGTGTTCACCACAGTGAGCGACATCACCGGCAAGGAATGTGAGTTCCTGCTGGGCAGAAAACCGGATATGATACTGCCCAACGGTATCAGCCTCCCGCGCTTCCTGGCCACACATGAATTGCAGAACCTGCACGGCCAGTTCCGCGAAAAGATCGACGAATTTGTGATGTCGCACTTTTTCCATTCTTACACCTTCGATCTCAACCAGACGGTATATTTCTTTACATCGGGCCGGTATGAGTACCACAACAAGGGGTACGACCTCACACTGGAAGCGTTGCGCCGTTTGAACGACCGCATGAAAAAAGAGAATGCGCAGAAAACGGTGGTGATGTTTTTCATCACCAAACGACCCTATGAGACCATCAATCCGCTGGTACTGCATTCACGCGCAGCCATGGATGATATCCGCAGCACCTGTGAGGAGATGCTGAAGCAGGTGCGTGATAAATTATTCCGCGCCGCAGCCACCAGCACAGACCCGAACGTGCCTGATCTGAATGACTTTGTGGATGACTACTGGAAATTCCGTTACCGTAAACAGATCCAGGGATGGAAAAGCGATTTCTGGCCTATCGTGGTAACGCATAACTTAAAAGATGATGCCGGCGATGAAATTCTCAATTATCTGCGCAAGTACGACCTCATCAATAAACCGGGCGACAAGGTGAAGATGGTATACCATCCCGACTTTGTGGCGCCCACTTCGCCGCTATTCGGCATGGACTATCCGCAGTTTGTGCGGGGTTGCCACCTCGGCTTATTCCCGAGTTATTATGAGCCCTGGGGTTATACGCCTCTGGAATGTGTAGCGCGTGGTGTGCCGGCGGTGACCAGCGACCTCAGCGGCTTTGGAAATTACTGTCAGAGCAAATTCCGTAACCTCGATGATCGCGGGATATATATTGTGCGACGCAAGAACAAATCGTTCGATGAAAGTGCGGATGAATTATGTGACATCATGTTCAACTATGTGCAATTGAATCGCCGTGACAGGATCATTCTCCGCAATACCGTGGAGAGCTACGCCGAGAATTTCGACTGGAGCAATCTGTCGGTAAATTACGAGAAGGCATACCAGATGGTGCTGCAGGATTGAGCCGTCTTACCGGTTCGCCCCATCTAAATTTCACGATTTGCAAATCACCGCTCGGGCCCTTAGACCTGCGTGTGTTTCCGCCGATTTCTTTCTACAGGTCGGGCGCCCCGATGGGGCTTATGGAACGGGTTTTTTAGTATGAAGGATGATCATTGTTGATGTCAAGCATCATTTCTTCTATTGAGATGCCCTGTAGAAAAGATCCAACGACAGTAGGGGCACATTTACATTTCGGCGCACAAAAGCTCAAACTCCAAAAGCACGTCATTTTCGGAAAATTATTTTGATGCATCAATGATCCGAGCCCCATCGGGGCGCCCGACCTGTAGCAACAGTTTCGATGCATGTATAAACCAAGCCCCATCGGGGCGGCATTACCGTAGAAAAAATACGATGCCAGAACAAACCAAGCCCCATCGGGGCGGCATTACCGTAGAAAAAAA
>DAIMYJ010000024.1:0-2269 GCA_036734545.1 Chitinophagales bacterium | reverse complement strand
AATCCAAGCCCCGTAGGGGCGACCGAAACGACAATGCTCAGAAAAATGTATTGCGCATCAAGATCAATGCCGCCCACAAGAACTCGCCCGTCGCTCCGATAAATTTGTTGCGGTGATCCGTAAGGACAAATACACGATTCGGCAGGCAATATATAAAAACAAAAAACCCCTCTCCGAAGAGAAGGGTTTTTTATTTAGAAAGATCTTTCTAATTAGAGCTTAACGATGTTACCGGAAGTAACGCTTTCGCCGGCGATAACATGGTAAACATAGTTACCTGCAGGCAATGTGCTCATGTCGAGTGCAAAGTTGTGTGCACCGGCAGCTTGAGTACCGTTGTTGATAGACATCATTTGCTGACCCATCAGGTTGAATACGTTGATGGTTACATCAGAAGCTTCGCTCAGGTTGAAGTTGATGTTGGTGTTGGTCATAGTCGGGTTCGGAGAAACGGTCAGGTTGCTGATCGCATTGAAATCCTCAACGCTCAGAACGATCGGATCAGAACCGTCGCACTTGAAGCAAGCATCCCAGCAATAGAGCAACATCAGGTCGGCATCCGGAATAACCAGTGTGCGGTTGATGTTACCACCACCATCGTCAACACCACAACCATCAGTAGCGATAGTGTTGCCCGGATCAGTACCTTCGTTAGTACCCCAGTCGTTGTTCACGAACTTGTAGAACTGAGTCAGACCTACAGAAGCAGTCGGGTAAGTAACGGTAATGCCCCAGATGTTAGCACCCATGTCAACCAGAGCACAGGTAGGATCTGAAGGAGTCCATGCAGCCATGGCAGTACCGCCGTTAGCGCCTGAAGTAGCAGCGAAATCACCGCCTACGCGAATACCGTTAGCACCCAATACGTTACCTGCTGCCAGGTAGTTGGTGATGTCTACCATGTAGGTCACGTTTACTTGTGCAGTCATTGCACCGGTGATCAACAGAGCAGCGAAAAAAGAGTAGATTTTTTTCATACGAATGTTGTTTGTTTATTGAATAAATAAAATGTCCCCATAAAGTTACAGATATTTTACACATCCATAACCGGTTATTCACCGGGAATTTTACTGTTGAATGGTATGCTGAACACTCAACCCTAGCGGGTGATTTCCCGGATCAGTCCGTTTGCCACCTGCTCTCCCAGATAGCTCCCGGCAACGACGCTGGTGTCATAATGGATGCCGCCATAAAAGCGGCTGAATCCGGCCTCCTCGGCAGCCGCCTTAAAGGAGGTGAAGGTGCGTGTCGGCAGAGCATATTGGGTTTCTGAAGCATCCGTGAATGCCTGCGAATCGCCAAACAGGTAAGTAAGGATTGTTGCGGCGGCGGCGGATATGCAGGAGTGGCCACTGGGGTATTCGGGAAACGGCGGCGAGTTCAGGAATGGTCGCCAGGTGTCGTCAATATATCGGTTGATGAAAGTTTCGGGCCGGAGTACGTGGTAGGTATACTTTGCTTCCCAGGATTCCATGAAAGCATCGGCCATGGTTATTGCCACGAGCGAATACGTGAAAACTCTTTCCGCCGGATCCGCCTCTGCACTGTCCAGAGCGGTGCGGGTGATGTCGAGCCAATGCCCTGCAGGTGACACCTTCTTTTCGGCATATTGCAGATGGCCGCGTTGCACTAAGGTGAACGGATTATCATCCCAGAACCGGATGATGGTCTGCTGGTCGGCAACGGGAAATTGTGCCGCAGCTACCACCAGCTTTGAGCTGGTATACCAATGTCCGGTTGCGCTCGTATCAAAATCCGGCGCCGGAGCCAGATCGGGCAGACTGTCGGTGTAGGCAATAAAGCGGCGAAGTTGGCCCCAGTAGGGTTCAACGCCATCGGCATAATCGGGTGGAGTGGGCTCCCAGGAGCCGGGTGTGCCTTGCGGAGAATAGCGCGGAAGCGTTCGGGTTTGTGCATAGCCGTCGCTTTTCGACCAGCCGGTAATGGCATCCGACACCAGCTTACCCAATTTGAATTCCGCCGACTGTTCAGCATACAAGGTATCCATCGCCGAACGGCAACGACCCATTAAAAGGTCTTCCGAGTATATAAAGGAGCGGGCAGTAAGATACATGGCATAGGCCGCCGCGTTCGACGGATCCTGAATGATCAGCTGATCGTTCATCTGCACACAGGGCATGTTCGTCACGCCTTCACACAAGATCGCAGGCCCGCCAGTGGCCAGCCTATACGCTTCATACCCCGCCAAACAAGTGTATGCATAAATACGCGAAGCTGCCGGCGGCGAGAACACATCATGCACGATCAC
>DAIMYJ010000023.1:33463-39069 GCA_036734545.1 Chitinophagales bacterium | reverse complement strand
CACTGACCCACTCACCCACTCATTCCTCATCCCTCATGCCTCATCATTCCATCTCCGCCTCTATCGTTCCCCGTGGTTTTTTGATGACGTATTTGGTGAGCTGTTCGTCGGCTTCCATGCCTTCACCGTAGAGTACCTGATCAGGTGTGGTGATCTTGACGAACTTGTCGGAATAAATGATGTGCCGCTTTTCATCCCAGATCAATTCTTCGGTGCTGAGATGTTCGTTGTTCTCATTCATTACCTGCACATCATTCTTTAATACCGTGCGACCCTGCGCTTCATAGCGGATGCCGTGATTGGCGGTAAGCCAGGTGCCTACTTCCATTTTTTCATTGAAGAATTCTACGCGCAGGCCTTCGGTGAATTCGGTATACGGATCGCCGGAAACATAGCGCGTTACAGCGGGTGCGGTAACACGCACTTTTACATCGCCGTGTTCACTGTAAAATAATTCTATATCCTTGCCGTACTCCACACCGGGCTCGGCTAATTGAGAAGTTTTATTTACTTCATTGATGTCGTTCACACATCCCGATAACAGCAAAAAAATCCCTGCCAGCCCGAGCAGACTGCCTGTGTAATATTGGAGTGCTGATGCTATACGCATGCGCTTACCGGTTTGCAGTGGGCCGGATCAGTTCAGGCGGTATTTGATGAACCATCCGGTATCTACGATGCTGAAGCTTATACCGAAGTTATAATATGTTTCGGCAATCCCTGCGTTGGCGCCGCGTTGCCCTACATTTAAATACAGGTTCATGCGCGAGTTCACGAAGGTGCGCTGCACATTTTCGCCGCGACCGAGCGGCACGGCTAATCCCGCCGTGAATCCCACATCGTTCAGCGATTCGCCGGTCTCGCTCAGCAGATTGCTGGCACCGGTGTAAAAGCCTGCACGGTAGGTGAACTGCGGCTTGTCATTTTCTTTTTGGCCGGTCGACTTCCTTACTTTGGGAATGAACTCGGCACCCACGGAAACACGCCAGCTGTCGCCCAGCTGACCTGCATCCTGGAAGCCCTGGTATTGGCTCCACTGGGTCATGCTGTACTGTGCACCAACAGTGAATTGATTCTTGTTCTTGATATCGGTAGAAAAGAAGCTGAAGGTAACACCGCCCTGCAGCGTCATCGGTAAATTGATGTTGCCGGAAGTGTCGGGTGCCGTGTAGATCGTGTCGGTCACGAATTCATAATTGCCGTTCTTCAGGATATTGGTCCACAATATGGACTGCTGTCCGCGCACACCCAGTTCCGGTGTGAACGCACCGCCGAATTTCCATGTCAGATAATCGCGGTTGGTGCCGTTCTTGCGAATGTAGTTGCGCTGATAGGCGATACCGGTATTATAAATACCGCCGTTCACTTCATTCTCTCTGGTGAGTTTCGTGGTTTGCGAGTTCACGACATCGGGAAATGATGCATACGTGATATTGAAAAGCGAACCGAATAATATAGCACTGTTGCCGCCGATGCTGAACAAATGCGCAGCGATCACCGTGTCTGTTCCGTCACTGCGATTCCGCAGCAGCATGGTGGTGTCGGTCTGAAATTTATAGCCGAGTCCGCCATAGAGTTGATACAACTCGCCATCACCCACATAATTATAGCGCTTCACACCCAGGTCGGCATCGTCGGTGAGCTGCTCTTCGATGATATCGTATTGAAAGGCGCTGTAAGGAATAAGGCCGAAGCTGAATCCGAGTTTATGCCTGCGCGCATTCTTCAGCAGCGGGAACCCGAAAGCCAGATTGCTGAGGTTGCCGTTGCCGGAGGTGAAAGTTTCGAGGTCGGTGTTCAGGGTGAGCACATTGCCGGCCACACCCACATCAAAGGTGGCACCCAGCAGATCGGCATAGGAAGCGGGGTTCTGATAGTTGATGTTGATGGGGGTAAGAAAGGCTGCCGATAAACTGCCCATACCGTTGGCAGCACCGAATGTCGTCGGAAACACGTTGCCCAGTCCGTAGCGTGAATAGGGGGAGTTTACCTGAGAAAAGAGTAGTGTCGAGCTGATGGAAAGCAACAACAGGGGAAGTATACGGCGAAGCATCAATGGTTAGTCAGATTGTAATTCAGAATGGTGTTCAAGCCTTCCAGCACCAGATTTGGGCGTGCAAATATCCTGCTTTTCATATGCAATTCAAAGAAACCCGCATCACCGCCGCTCAGCACCACCGCCAGCCCCGGGTATCGTTCGGTATAGGCCCGGATGGCGCCTTCTACTTCGAACAGGGCGCCGTTCAGGGCACCCGACCGCATGGAATCCACGGTAGAATTGCCCGTCAGGGGCACTTCCACCACGGTAGGGTAGTGCTCAGGTTCAATTAACGGCAGCCGTGCGGTAAAATTGTGCATGGCCCGCAAACGCATGTATAATCCCGGTGCTATGGCGCCGCCGTAGTATGCGCCGGAAGCATCCAGAAAATCATATTTGATACAGGTGCCGGCGTCGATCACCAGCACATGCTGCCCCGGAAAGGCATGAAAAGCGCCCACTACACCGGCCAGCCTGTCCTTGCCCAGCGTGGCCGGGGTGCCATACAGATTCATGATCGGCAGGGGCGTGGCAGGCGTGAAACGCAATAATGTGGTTTGCTGATCCAAAAACTCCTCCAGCCCGGCATCGTGATGGTCTACACTGGAGATGATCGACTGCTGCACCTCATACAGGTCGGTGAGGTGACTTACAGCCTCTGTCGTCAGATTCGGCTCTGACCCGAGCCGCACCAGGACATCACCATCATAAATGGCGTACTTATGCAGCGTGTTGCCCAGGTCAAGAATGAGTCGCATGCAGCGAAGATAGGGAATGTGCCCAAAGCCTGCCCCCGGCAGATGCGGCGATACCACTATATTTCAGCCAAATTGTAACTATTTGGGCAGTTTCTCCACTAAGCCTGTAACTCACCAATGGAATGATAGAAGATGATAGCCGCCGTTTGTAACCGCTATGGCCCGCCGGAAGTACTACAGATCGGCGAACGGCCGATGCCGAAACCCGGAGATAATGAGATACTGGTGCGCAATCATGCCGCCGCAGTAAACTCTGCCGACTGGCGACTGCGCAAACCGAACCCCTGGGCGGTGCGCCTGTTCTTTGGATTCATGCGTCCGCGCAATCCTGTTCTGGGTGGTGTGTTTGCGGGTGTGGTGGAGGCGGTGGGCAGCAAGGTGACACGTTTTGCTCCCGGTGACCATGTGATGGGCATGAACGGCATACGGATGGGTTGCTACGCGCAGTACGTTTGCGTAAAAGCGAACGGAGCGCTCACCAGGATCAGCAAGGACATTCCTTTTTCAGAGGCCGCAGCAACGCCATTCGGTGCATCGGCAGCCATGCATTTTTTACGCAAAGCGCCGATACAACAGGGCACGTCAGTGATGATATATGGTGCTTCCGGCTCCCTCGGTACCGCCGCCATTCAGATCGCCGTGATGGCGGGAGCGCGGGTAACGGCTGTATGCAGTAAAGGGAATGCAGAGCTGGTACGTGCACTCGGAGCAGCAGAGGTGATCGATCATGCAGATCCGGAATTTAGTCGGCATGCCGTGCAATATGATGTCCTATTCGACACTGTAAATAAACTGCCGTTCAAACACTGTCTGCGTTTACTTAAACCCAAAGGCACGCTGCTCATGGCCTCTGCCGGTGTGCAGGAAACACTCGCCGGATCGTGGGTGCATGCAGGCGGGCGATACCGCGTCGTGTCCGGACTCGCACCTGAACGCGGTGTCGACATGGAGGAGATGGCGGTGTGGCTGGCAGAAAAGAAATTCCGGCCGGCGATCGATCGCATCTATCCTTTGGAGCAGATAGCCGATGCGCATCGGTATGTGGAGGCGGGACATAAAAAAGGTAATGTGGTGATCACCATACCCTGACTCCCGAAATTCCGCTAACATTGCACGCATGATACAGGTGATCGGCGAAACGGAACGCACACTGCTGCGGGAGATCACACCCGATGATGCTGAACAGGCTTACCTGCTCAACAGCGATCCGCTCGTGATACAATTTACCGGTGATGACGCGTTCGCGGATGTGGATGCTGCGCGCGATTTTCTCCTGCGTTACGATCATTATCAACGATACGGTTTCGGGCGATGGGCGGTCATCCGAAAAACAGATGACGCATTTTTAGGTTGGTGCGGGTTGAAATATTCGGCAGATGTGCAGGAGTATGACGTCGGCTTCCGCTTTTTTCAAAAATACTGGCAACACGGCTACGCAACAGAGACCGCAGCATATTGTCTGCAACTCGGCTTCACGCGCTGGCAAATGCCGGAGATCGTGGGTAGGGCCATGTGCGATAATCTCGCCTCCATACGCGTGCTGGAAAAGATCGGGATGCAGTGGAAAAGCGAGCATGTTGAAGACGGACACACATGGGTGTGTTACGGCATAACGGCCGACACCTACACGCAAAAATTCGGCACACATGCATGAGCTCATAACCTTTCGCACCGAACGTTTGGTCATGCGCGTCACCGGCGTGGAAGATGCAGCGTTCTATCTCGCATTGCTGAATTCTCCCGGATGGCTGCAACACATCGGCGACAGGCAGGTGTATACGGAAGAGGCTGCAGCAGAATATATCCGCAACCGCGTGCTTCCGCAACAGGAGCGATTGGGATTTTCGAGTTACACCATGCTGCGTGCAGATGATGGAGTGAAAATGGGTGTATGCGGATTATATGATCGCGCAGGACTGGAAGGTGTTGATCTGGGATTTGCTTTGCTGCCGGAATATTATGGTTTCGGTTATGCCTTCGAAGCCGCTGAAGCACTGTTGGATATTGCACAGAAAGATCTGCAGCTTACGGAGTTCCTCGCCATCACTTCGCAGGATAACCATGCTTCCATCAAGCTGCTGTCGAAACTGGGTTTTGTTATTAGCGGCACTACCATATTGCCGGGCGAAGAAGAAGAATTGTATTTGCACATCCTCCGTACACAGCGCGGAGCGGATCACGACCGCTGATAATAATAATCCCTACCTTTATAAGGTCAATTCCCCGCCCATGATACCTCTCGACCTGGTGCTGGAAAATCCTTACGTGCGTCTGCGTGCGCTTCAGGAATCGGATGTACCGAATCTGCTGACTTTCGCCGAACAGGAACCTGAATTATGGCGCTACAGCCTCATGCAGATCCACGGAGCGGATGATCTGCAGCATTATATCCGCACCGCACTGATCGGCCGTGCCGCCGGAAAAGAATTTCCGTTCATCGTATGGGATAAACAACAGAATGCCTATGCAGGCAGCACACGCTATTATGATATCCAGTACGCCAACAACATGTTGCAGATCGGATACACCTGGTTCGGAAGTGCATTTCAGGGAACACGCGTGAATAAAAGTTGCAAATTTCTCATGCTGCAATATGCTTTTGAAACACTGGACATGCAGCGTGTTGAATTTCGTGCCGACGAACGCAATCTGCATAGCCGGCAGGCCATGCTGTCCATCGGCTGTACCTACGAAGGCACCCTCCGCAGCCACATGCCCCTCGCCGACGGCGCTCGCCGCAACAGCGTGGTTTTAAGCATCCTGCGCGAAGAATGGGATACACGCGTGAAGCAGGCACTATTAAATAAACT
>DAIMYJ010000023.1:29785-33363 GCA_036734545.1 Chitinophagales bacterium | reverse complement strand
CCTTCCCTCTCCTTTTTCCCCCGATTGCATCGGGGGAAAGGGAGAGGGCGATACATTTTACTTGTAGAAAATAGTGTTGTGCATCATCGCACTTGAACCTCACCCCGGCCCTCTCCTTGCATCCCTCCCTTCGGTCGGAATGCAAGGGGAGGGAGCTTAATTGTAGAATTAAATTGCATTATTGCTTTCGTGCTCTCGGGAGTATTTTCTTTAACAAATTCACGAGTCACGACTGCCTCCCGATAGCTATCGGGATGACGGACGATAATTACCTTCTTAGAATAAACCCAACGCGCTCACCACTCACCACTCACCCATTTGCACCTCTGCAAATTAACACATCTGCACATTAACCAATCATCGCTTCCCCGCCTCAAACTTATCATCCGTGTAGCTGATCACCAGGTTGGCTTCAGAGCGCCATTCGGTAAAGTAGATGATCATATCGGCTTCGGTCTTCCATTCGGTGAAGAACCATTGTCCGCTGTCGGTAGTGGCGTCACTTTTCCATTCGGTGCGGAAAATGAGCATGTCGGCTTCAGATTTCCAATCCGTGACATACACGATCTTGTCGGCCTCGGATTTCCATTCGGTGACAAACACGACCTGAGATCGTGCAGAGAAAGTGCACATGGCCAGTGTAAAGGCCAGTAGTAAACCGGTGGTTTTCATTTTCTGGTTTGGTTGATGGTCAGTTGAACCCGGTAACAAATCTATGAAATTGGTCGCTCTGCACCGGATTTGACCATAGTATGACTAATTTCGTGCCAAATCACGGAAAGTACTATGGGAAAGACCTCTGACATACGCCTGACGGTAGCGCTGGGCGACGATAACATACCGGAGAAGATCACCTGGATGGCTACCGATAACGGCCAGGGCACTCCGGAGGAATGCAAAGCCTTCATGCTCAGTCTGTTCGACGGGAATGCCGACGAATCGCTGCGCATCGATCTGTGGACCAACGAGATGCGGCAGGATGAGATGGACAAGTTCTTCTTTGAGACCTTCCTGACCATGGCTGATACATACAAGCGGGCCAATACCAATCAGGAAGTGACCAACTTCATCAAGGATTTCGCTTTTCAGTTCGGCGAGAAGGTGGGACTGCTCAAGCGGCGGGAGAATGCGTAACTCTGCATTCACTGCCTGCGTATACACCTTAGTAGTTTGATCATGAAACGCGTAGGCATCTGTTTATCCGGCGGCGGCGCCAGAGGCATTGCCCATATCGGGGTGCTGCAGGCGCTGGAGAGTGCGGGCATCGTTCCGCAGGTGGTGTCGGGGTGCAGTGCCGGAGCTATGGTGGGTGCTTTGTATGCCAGCGGTATTCCACCCCGCGAGATCTATCGGCTCATTGAGAATAAAAGTATCTACAGCATAATCCGCATGGGCCTGCCCGATAAGGGAATGATGGAGCTCGCTTACTTCAGGAAAGTACTGACGGATAATATTCCGCACGACAGTTTTGAATTGCTCGCCAAGCCGTTCTATGTGTCGGTGACCAACCTCAACACCGGCGAAGCGGAGATCATCGGCAACGGCAAACTCATTGACCCGGTATTAGCCTCACAATCCATACCGCTCGTATTTAAGCCGCAGAAGATGGGCGATCATTTATATGTGGATGGCGGCGTATTAAATAATTTACCTATAGAGCCCATTCGTCCGCAATGTGATATCCTGATCGGAGTGAATGTGAACCCGATCCGCTACACAGAAAAATTAGGCAGTATGCGCGATGTCGGTTATCGGGTGCTTAACCTCACGTTGATGCTCAACATGCAGGAACGATTAAAGCAGTGTGATTTTGTGATCGAACCGGATACCGGCGACTACACCATCTTCGATGTAAGTCGCTCCCGTATCATTTACGATGCCGGCTACGAAGCCGCCCTCCCCGCCGCCGAAGCCATTGCACACATGCTCGGCGATTGAGTGGCACCCGATATACATCATCCACCCCCGCTGCGCTATATTTGTTGTATTCGAACACGCACACCATCACAGTCAGGAACACATCAGCAAATTAACTTATGCCACTTATTCTTCCCGTCCACAACATCCATCCCGTTTTCGGAAAAGATTGTTATCTCGCGCCTAATGCCACGGTAGTGGGCCAGGTGACCATGGGTGATCAGTGCAGCGTATGGTTCAATGCCGTGGTGCGCGGTGATGTGCACAGCATCACCATCGGGAACAAGGTGAATATTCAGGATAATGCGGTGATCCACTGTACCTATCAGCAGGCGCCCACGGTGATCGGCGATAATGTTTCGATAGGACATAATGCGATCGTACACGGATGTTCTCTGCATAGCAATATTCTGGTGGGTATGGGAGCCATCGTGATGGATCATGCCGTGGTGCAGGATAATGTGCTCATAGCAGCAGGCAGTGTGGTGCTCGAGAACAGCGTGCTGGAATCGGGCTGGATCTATGGCGGTGTGCCCGCAAAAAAATTGAAGCCGCTCAGCGAAGAGGAATTTCGCAAAACGATAGATCGTATCTCCAACAACTACATCATGTACGCCGGCTGGTTCAAGCCGGATGCGGCTGAATGATCATGTTCACTCCGGTATCGACGTAAACGAAAATGTCGCCCCTACGGGGCTTCCTATGCGCCATGCGCTTTTTTCTACGAAAATGTCGCCCCTACGGGGCTTCCTATGCGCCATGCGCTTTTTTCTACGAAAATGTCGCCCCTACGGGGCTTCATATGTGCGATGCGCTAATTTTCTGCGAAAATGGCGCCCCTATGGGGCTTCATGTGTGCGATGCGCTAATTTTCTGCGAAAATGTCGCCCCTCTGGGGCTGGGAATATGCTGTTTCAGTATGCGCTGTGTTCTTATTTAATGGCACTCCAATAATGCAGGGCTCATTCTTCCCTTAAAAACAGGATTACTTCAGCAACACCATTTTGTCAACCAGGTAAAATAACATTCCTATAGCCCGAGAAAATTGCAGCCCCGTCGGGACGACATTATCGTAAAAAATGCAATCCAAGAATAATCCCAGCCCCATAGGGGCGACATTATCGTAAAAGCTCTAAGCGCGAATAATCCAAGCCCCATAGGGGCGCCCGACCTGTAGCAACATTTCGATGCATGAATAATCCAAGCCCCGTAGGGGCGACCGAAACGAGGCTGCCCTTTATTAATAATAAGGCTCGTAACCATTATATCCGTCAATGCATAACACGCCACCGCGCAGATAAATATTCGATCAAAACAACATCATCCCGGTTCGGGCCGGGAGGCCCGTGTGTATTTCGGCCTGATTCTTTCTACAGGTCGGGCGCCCCGCTGGGGCTTGTTTGCCGCGATGAATATGTCTTGATCCTCATGCTTCCCGCTGGGGCTTGTTTGCCGCGAGGAAAATGTCTTGATCCTCATACGCCCCGGTTGCCTTTTTTGAAACGATCAGAATGTTCCAGCATTCACCCACCCCAACGAGAATCCCGTTTGCCAATAGAATGTTACTCCCTACCCCAGCCCCGTAGGGGCGCCATTATTGTTTCATGCCGTTTCCAGCGACCCGGCCCGGGCTTCCGAACCTGCCGTGCCGCCAGCGATCG